>CAYLZN010000001.1:0-11507 GCA_964387935.1 uncultured Vicinamibacteraceae bacterium
ACCCTGTGTGTCGGGAGGACGGGATGCGACTGTTCCGGGGGATGTCCCGCGCGCTGTTGAAATTCAGCGGCGGCTCAAGTGACGACTACGCGACCTGACGATCCTCCTCAGCAGCGACGAGACCGAGCTGGCGATCGCGAGCACGCAAGGCATTGACCAGCGTCGGCATGTCAGCATACCCCTTCAGGCGGCGGAAGCCCTTCACGGCCTCAAGGATGCCTGCCGCGACCCAGCGCAACATCATCTGGCCGCCTCGCCACCGCTTGACGTTCCGCTTCACGTGCCGGGTCCGGCTGATGAGACTCTCCGCGGCGTTCGTCGTGGCCAGCGAGCGACGCAGCCGCGGCGAGAGCTTCAAGGTCAGCACCGTGAGCGTCTCATCGAGCCCTTCGCGCACGCTCTCCGCGGCACTGGGATACTCGTGCTCCAACCGGCGGGCCAGATCGAGCAGCAACCGCTGCGCCGTCTTCAGCTCGGTGGCGTGATAGGCGCGGCGGAGGATGGCCTGGACCCAGGGACGATCGCGGTCGCTGAGGTATTCGAGGACGTTTCTCGTTTTGTGAACTTGGCAGCGTTGGACGAGCGCGGCCTCCCCGAACGTGGCGCGGACGGCTTTGCGCAGCGCTTTCGAGCCATCGAGGATCACCAGCAGGCTGCGGTCGGTACGCAGGCCTCGGCTCTGGAGATTCGCGAGGAGATCTTGGCAGACGCGGGCATTCTCGGTCGACCCATCCCACAGGCCCAGGGCGTGCTTCTGGCCATCGGCCGCGATCCCGAGCGCCACGATGAGGCAGTGCTCGCCGAGATGGACGCCGTCGATGAGCAGGCCCACCAGGTCCAGCCCCTCGAGCGACGCGGTCTGCCACGCCGCCAACTGCGCGGCCGTCTTGGCCACGAAGCGGCGGCTGACCGCGCTCTTGCTCGTGCCGCGGCTCCGCATCGTGGCCGGGACGGGTTCCAAGCTCCGCGCGTAGCGTCGGGTGGCGACGCCGACGAGCATCTGCTCGACGACGCGGCGGTTCAACGGATCGACATCGGCCATGGCCTGGAAGGTCGGCAGCGGCACCTCCCGGCCGTCGGCCCGCACCCGCGGTCGCCGCACGGCGACCTTGCGGCCGCCCAGCACGACTTCGCTGCTCACGGTGCCGGCCCGCGACGCCTGACGGCCGGCCACGTGCGCGTAGCGGAGACCGCAGATCGCCGTCCGATCCTCTTCCAGCATCGTTTCCAACACCTTCAGCCCCGAGCGGACGGCCAGCTCGAACAGCTCAGCGCGTGCATCGACCAGCAGATCGACCAGCGGGAGGTGACGGGGAGATTCAACAACGGTGGGACCAGAGACTGTGCGAGACTTCTTCATGGCGGCTCCTTTTCTGTGAGGCTCTTGCCTCGGGTTTGGTCACCACTCGTGTATCACGAGCAGCAACGGAGCCGCCGCTTCAATTTTCAACAGTTACCGGGACATCCCCCTGTTCCGAGTGCTCGAAGGCATGACCCTGCCGTGCGGGTGCACCGTCGGGCGCTACGAGGCCTACGATGGACGGACGTTCGCCATCGTGGACTGTCGCGGAAGCCAGTGTGCCGATCGGACGCACGTGCCGAACGCGGTCCTGCCCCCGGATGCGACAGCCGGGGGCGCGCCCCAGGCCCCGACGCGCGCGGCCTCCTGAACGCGCCCAGGCTAGAAGCGCTCCGGGTGGCGTGCCTGCTCGGCGCAGTAGTGTGCGCGGAGCGCGGCCTCGTCGGTCGCGTAGTCGCCAGTCGGCGTGTAGACCCGGCCAATGTCCACCACGTGCCGGCGGTAGTCCAGCGCGACCGGCACGATGGGGACACCTGCCTCCACCGCGATGCGGTGATACCCCGTCCGCCATCGCTCCACTTTCTTCCGCGTGCCTTCCGGGGCCAATGCGACGATGCAGCGCGGATGCTGGCGGAACAGATCGACCGCCTGCCCGACGGTGCCCCCGGGCGCAGTGCGTTCGACTGGAATGCCGCCCAGCCAGCGCAGAAGGCCCGCAAAGGGCCAGCGGAAGATCTCGCGCTTGCCCATCCAGAAGATCCGCAGCCCGAGACCGAGCATCGACCAGAGCGCGATCCACGCATCAGCGGTGGCCGTATGCGGGGCGCCAATCGCGACAAACTGCGGGACGGCTGGCACGTCGCCTTCGATTCGCCAACCCATCAGGCGGAGGCCCAGCCGCCCCATGCCGCGCGTGAGGGCGTTCCCCCACCGGGGTGCCGTGGCGGGAAGGGAGGACGGGAGCCGAGGCGGAGTGGTTGAGGGGCCGGGCATCGACTACCTGGCGACCGTCAGGCGGCCGTCGCGGACCCACACCTGGTCGCCGACCGTCACCGTCGTGTCAGGAAAGAAGTTCCAGCGGACGTAGCCCCCGGTGACCGCCCCGCCGAGTTCCGAGTTGTCCCCGAGCGACAGCCGGACGACACCCGCGCCATAGCCGTAGTACGGCACCCAGGGCTGACGGTCCGGAACAGCCAGCAGCGGGTTGAACCCGAGCGCGAACTCGCGGAACCGTCGGCCGGCCTCACCGGCACGGGCCATTTCCGCCTCGACCGCCTCCCTGCCGCGTGTCGCGCGGACCTCGACCACGCGTCCTGCCTCGAAACGGAGCACGAGACCCTCCACGGGGCGGCCATCCCACTGCGATGGCGGAAACGCGATGGTGCCTTCGACCGAGTCCTCGAGCGGCGCCACGCGGATTGCGCCGGCAGGAAGCTCGATCTCGCGGTCGATCAGCACGAGGCCCCTCGCGGCGCGGGCCGCCGACGCATCGCCGTCCTGCCGCGTGACGGGACGATCCCCGATGCGGAAGCGCAGGTCGGTGCCGTGCGGCGTCGTCACGCGCACGGTGGCCCCGCGCAGGGCCGCCTCGAATCGCTGCTGGAGGGCGGCCAGGGCCGCATGGTCTGTGTCGAGCAGTGCCCGCTGGTAGAGCACGTCGATCTCGTGACGCGGCGGCAGCGGCTGTCCGGGCAGCGGAAACGCGCTGTTGCCCTCCACCCAGTGGAAGTGGATCGTGCGACCGCGTCCCTTGTGCAGCCAGTCCTGCAGCGCCGCATACGCCGGGTGGGTCGGGTTGGTGCCCGGCAGCATGATCGCGGCGTCCACGTCGCGCAGCATCGTCTGCAGCGCGCCGCGGGCCGCCGTCGTCCCGTCGCGGAGGATCGTCGGGTCCCAGTCCTGCGGGACGGGCTCACGCAGCACGTCCAGCACGCCCAGGTCCACGCCACCGGCCTTCATCACGGCATAGCGAAGGTGCGGGATGAGCTCTTCGAACGTGCCCGGGTGCGCGACCAGCAGCACGCGCTCACCCTTCTGGAGGGCGAGCTGCGCCACCAGTCGCCCGGCGACGGCGGGCCAGTCGAACGAGAAGCGGGGCGGCTGAGCCAGGACGGCACCTCCTGTGGCGAGCAGCGCGAGCAGGACCGCCGCGGACAGGCGCAGGGACATGACGGGCATTGCGGCCAAGTATACGGGGCGCCGGCGGCCCCTGCGCCATGACACCGGATTTGGCGTAATCTGGATCCAGATACAGGTTGACCCCGCAGGCCCCCGCAGCGGAAGGAGACGGTCATGACACGCTGGCTCGTCATGGTGGCAGTCGTCCTGCTCCTCATCCTGACCCTTGGCTGCGGCAGCCGCCGGGCCGGGTACGGGTTCCACCTCCCGGCTGGCGATCCTGAGGCAGGAAAGGTGGCGTTCGCTCAACTGGAGTGCGTCTCGTGCCACCGCGTGGACGGTGCCGAGCTCCCAGCCACCAAGGTGTCCACGGTGCCTCTCGTGGTGCTGGGCGGCCCCGTGGCGGTGCTGCCGACGGCAGGTGAGCTGACCACGGACATCATCAACCCCTCAGTGGATTTCGCCGTCGGGTACCGACCGACGGCGGTCGCGGTGGCGGGACATTCGCGGATGCCCGACTACTCGCACCGCATGACGGTGCGGCAGATGGCGGACCTGGTGACCTTCCTGCAGTCCCGCTACCAGTACGCGCCGGTGCCCGCGCCCATCAAGTAGTAGAATCGTCGGCACAACGATTGCTGACGAGAGGGCGTATGTCGAACCCCAACGACCTGGACACGGGACCGGTGCCGTCTCGGCCCGCGCCGCTGGACGTCACGGCGATCCGCAACCGCCCGGTCGCGGAACCGCCGGTGACGGTAACGGTGGGCGCCCGGTCGGATGCGGGTCGCGTCCGCCCAAACAACGAGGACCACTTCATCGTCGCGCGGCTCGGGCGGTCGCTGCAGGTCGTCGCGACCAATCTCGCGGAAGGCCGCGTGCCGGCGCGGTTCGAGGAAGTGGGCCACGCGTTCGCCGTGGCCGACGGGATGGGCGGCGAGGCGGGCGGCGAGGTCGCAAGCGACCTCGCGCTCACCATCGGGGCGTCACTCACGCTGAGCGCACGGCGCTGGCACCTTCGCCTGGGCGAGGGCGAGGCGCAGCACCTCGTCGAGCGGGTGCGCCAGTACTTCAAGACGATCGATCAGGCGCTCTACAAGCACTCTCAGCGGACGCCAGGCCTGCAAGGCATGGGCACGACGCTGACCGTGGTGTATACGGTGGGACTGGAGGCCTTCGTCTTCCACGTGGGCGACTCGCGCGCCTACCTGTGGCGCGACGGCCGGCTGCGCCGGTTGACCCGCGATCAGACGATGGCCCAGGTCCTGGCCGACGCGGGCTCGCTGACGCCGGAGGAGGCGGCCACGCACCGGCTGCGCCACGTCCTCACGCAGGCGATGGGCACGCGCGAGGAGACGAAGGCCGACGTGTCGACGCTGCGCCTCGCGTCCGGCGATCGGCTCCTGCTGTGCACCGACGGGCTGACGGACATGGTGCCCGACGCTGACGTCTCGGCGCTGTGTGGCATGGCCTTCGACGCCGAGACCACATGCGCCCGGCTCGTTGACGCGGCCCTGGCGAATGGCGGGCGCGACAACGTGACGGTCATCGTCGCCGACTTCGCGGCGTAGCGCCTGCCTAGCCTAGCCGCGCGAACGGCGGAGCGCCGCGCGCAGACCGGTCAGACCGAAGCCCAGCAGCGCGAGCGACGCCGGCTCAGGTACGGGCACGGCTGCCCCCACTCTACTTTCTCCCTCGTAGGTGGCCGTGCTGAGTGTGCCATCGTCGCGCGTCGCAGTCAGAGTCCACACGCCCGGCGTGTCGTCGTACCCCGCACCCGTGAAGTAGCCGCTGCCCTCGAAGGTGACGGCGAGGTCCGAGAGGCCGGTCACGGAGAACGAGGTCGGGACGAACGAAATCCCCGAGGCGACGTGTGTCCAGAGCGGACCGGCCGGCAGCACGGGCGCAGGCCGATAGGTTAGCGGCGACGCGTGGGTCAGGGGATTCCCCGGGCTCATGCCCTCGGCACTGAAGGTCCCCGTCGCGCTGAGCACGACGGCGTCGAGAATCGTGAGGTCGGTTTCGTCGTCGAAGCCGTCGGCATCCGGCAGGCTCCAGTTGCCAGCGTAGCCCACGGTTCCCACGAACGGACCAGCCGAAGCCGCCTGCGGCGCCATCGACACGGCGAGAGCCATCACACCTGCAAGGACTTCATCATGGGCCCTCACTACGCAAGCGGCGGGCCACACCTGAAGCGATGAGCATTGGTGAAACGAAACAAGACAAAACCTCAGAAAACGGTGATTCCGGCCTGTCCGTCACGTCCGGCCGATGTCGAACAGGGCCGCAAGTCCATTCATGGGCCGACATATGTCAGATAGCCATTGCGGCGCCGGCGGCACGCGAAGCGGCACCGATGCGCTGACAGCGACGCCGCGACTTCGCGTGCGGAGCGGGCCCGCTCAGAGCGGGAGCCGCATCTTGCGGAGGAACTCCTCGTACCGAGGGTCGGACTCGAGGCCGCGCAGGTGAGGGTTGCCCTTCAGTTGCGAGAGCCCGCCGTCGCGCTGCCGGTACGCGCGCTCCAGCCACTCGAAGGCCCGATCGACGTCGCCGCGATAGGCGTAGACCTCGGCAATCTGACACGCCGCGACGTCGGCGTAGCCGGTGACGAGTTGCGCGAGGGCGGCGTCGGCCTCGGCCGGTCGGTCCGCGGCATGCTGCAGGATGGCGAGCGCCTGGAGGCGCCACAGGTCCTGCGTCTCTTTCTCCAGCCACGCCAGGCCGGCATCGGGCTGCGAGCGCGCCACGGCGACCAGGGCCAGTGTCGAGGGCGCTCCCCGGTAGCCGGGAATCAGTTCCAGGGCCCGCTTGAGCGCCGTCGTCGCGTCATCGAGCCGGCCCAGGAAGTACGCGTAGCGCCCCTGGCGGTAGAAGACGGCGACATTCAGGGGATCGAGTGCCGCCGCCCGCTGCGTCAGGTGGAAGGCCTCGTCCAGTCGGCCCACCGCGCTGGCCGCGCGGGCGGCGTTCAAGACGACGTCACCGCTGTTCGGGGCCAACTGCAGAGCCCGCTGCGCCGCGGCATCGGCGCCAGCCCAATCCCAGTCGTAGACGCGTCGAATCGTCGACAGCGCGACGTGCGCCTGGGCCAGGTTCGAGTCGATGGCCAGTGCGCGCTCGACCGCCGTTCGTGCCGCCGCGAAGGCGACCGCGGGGGGCTCGTGGCCCTCGGTCGCCGACGTCACATGAGCGATGGACAGGCCAGACCAGGCTGGTGCAGAGGTCGGGTCGAGCGCGATCGCCTCGCCGAAGTACCGAACGGCCTTCTCCAGGCTCTCTTGCGTATTGAGCTGCAGGAAGTACTTGCCCTGCAGGAAGGCCGTGTACCCGGGTACGTTTGCGTCTGGCGCGACGGAGGTCCCCCGTTCGCCGAGCAGGGTCACCTTGAGGGCATCGGCCACCGACCTGGCGATCTCCTCCTGAACCGCGATGATGTCGTGCATCTCCCGGTCGTACGTCTCCGCCCAGACGTGGAAGCCGTCCGACGTGCTGACCAGCTGCACGGAGATCCGCACGCGGTCGCCCGATCGGCGCACGCTGCCTTCCAGCACGTTCGCCACTGAGAGTCTCTGGCCAATCGTGCGCGGATCGTCCCGGGTGTCCTTGAACTTGAACGTGGACGTGCGTCCCGCCACGCGCAGGCGCGGATTCCTGGCGAGCACGTTGAGCAACTCCTCGGTCAACCCGTCCGCGAAGTACTCCTGATCTCCTTCGGAACTGAGATCGAGGAGTGGCAGGACGGCGATCGACTGCGACGTCGCGGTCGTCTCCCCCGCTCGTCGCGACGCCCACACGCCCAGGGCCAGGGCGAGCAGTATGACGAGCAGGCCGAACCCGACTCGACGGGCCACACGACGCGGCGAGGCCTGGCGCGGGAGCGAGACGGACGTCGGAAGGATGGCGGTGTCGGCGCGATCCTCGAGGAGGTGCTCCAACTCGACGCGCGCGTCGCGGATGTCGGGCAGCCGCTGGTGGACGTCTTTGGCGAGGCACCGCCTGATGAGCCGCTCGAGCCCGGGTGGCGTGCCGGGTGGGAGGGCGCGCCAGTCGGGCTCGGCGCTGACCACGGCCACGAGCACGTCGGTGAGCGTCGCGCCGGTGAACGGACGGACGCCGGCGAGCATCTCGAAGAGCAGCACGCCGAATGCCCAGATGTCCGCGCGCGTGTCCACGGCCAGACCCCGCGCCTGCTCGGGAGGCATGTACGCCGCCGTCCCGAGGATGACGCCATGCTGCGTCACGTCGGTCCCGTCCGAGAGGTCAGGTCCGTCGGCGGCGGCCCTCGGATCGGCGAGGGCGTCATCATCGATGGCCTTCGCGAGGCCGAAGTCGAGCACCTTGATCCGGCCGTCCGGCGTCAGCTTGACGTTGCCGGCCTTGAGATCACGATGGACGATTCCCTTCGCGTGCGCTTCCTCGAGCGCCCTGGCGATCTGTCGGGCCACCGACAGCGCGGCGTCGAGCGGGAGGGCCCCATCTGCCAGACGTCTGGTCAGATCATCGCCCGGGACGTACTCCATGGCCAGGAATCGCAGCCCGTCGGATTCGTGGACGCTATAGATGGCGGCCACGTTGGGGTGATTCAGCGAGGCGAGCATCTTGGCCTCGCGCTCGAAGCGCGCCAGGCGCTGCTCGTCGCCGGCGAACACCGCGGGCAGCACCTTGATCGCCACCTCCCGGCCCAGGGTGGTGTCGGTGGCCTGCCACACCGTGCCCATGCCGCCCTCTCCGATCTTCGCCGTCAGGCGGTAGTGCAGCAGGATCTGGCCGGCGAGCAGACCGGGCCCGTCATGGACGAACTCGTGCGCGGCCTCGTGGACGAGCCGTTCGAGGACCTCATGCGAGGAACCGTCGTGAGCCAGCAGGGACTCGACCTCGGCGCGCAAGGCGGCATCGTCGCCGCACGCCTCAGCCAGCCACGCGGCGCGCTCGGGTACGGCGCGCTCCACGGCCTGCTCGAAGATCTCCCGGGCGCGCCTCCAGTGGGCGTCGATCTCGTCCTCCTCCCCTCAGGAGGATCTTATGTCAGCTGAGGCGTTCCCCATCTCGCGCCGGAGCCAGGCGCGGGCATGGCGCAGGTCGCGGTCCACGGTCGCTTCGGAAACCCCCAGCATGCGGCCAATCTCGGGGTAGGTGAGGCCGCCGAAGTAGCACATCTCGACGATTTGGGCCTGCCGCGCGTCGAAGCCGGTGAGGCGCTCCAGGGCGGCGTTGAGCGCCAGCACGTCGACCGGGTCGGCCGGCGTGGCTTCCAGATGGGTCGTGAGGGTGACCTGGAGGCCGGGGCCGCCACGCTTCTGCGTGCGTTTCGCGCGCGCGTGCTCGACCAGAATCCGCCTCATGACGCGGGCCGCCACGCTCAGGAAGTGCGTCCGATTCCGCCAGTCCACGTCGGCGTCGGCCAGGCGCAGATAGGCTTCGTGGACCAACTGGGTGGCTTGCAGCGAGTGGCCGGGACGCTCCCTGCGCAGCTGGCTGCGGGCCAGTCTGCGCAGCTCCTGGTAGACGAGGGGAATCAGCCGGTCGTACGCGGAGGTGTCGCCCTCCCGCCACTCCTCGAGCAACTGAATCAGCTCCGCCGATTCGTCCACGCCCGTGATCTTGCCACAACAAGGCGTATTCGCCTGACATTCGCCTTGTCTCCACACTCGTGAGGGGATCCGTTCCTCGTTTTCGCATACCCCTTCGTCAATCCAGATCGCCGCACCCCTGGTGTGTCCCGTCAGGCTGCACCGGACGGGGGCAGGCGACCTGGTCCGGTTCAGAACCCGAGGGGGACTATGCGTCCGAGTCTCGTCGTCCGTTACAGCCTTGCCGCCGGTCTCGCGCTCTTCAGTGCGCTGGCTGGCCTCCATGCCCAGGTTCCGGGGCGCAACGTCAACATGGCCTCCGGCCAGGAGTGGCCGGGCGGCGACCCGTTCCTCCAGCGGCAGAACGAGCCGTCAGTGGCGGTCTCCACCCGCAATCCCCTGCATGTGCTGGCCGGTGTGAACGACTACCGCACGGTGGACCTGCCGCGCAGCGATGAGAGCACCGAGCTCGGTGACGCGTGGCTCGGGTTGTTCACGTCCACCGACGGGGGCCAGCGCTGGTCCAGCACGCTCGTGCCGGGCTACCCGCAGGACGAGTCGCCCGAGGGCACCGCGTCGCCCCTCAAGGGCTATGCGGCAGGGGCCGATCCGGTCGTCCGGGCCGGCAACAGCGGGCTGATGTACTACGCTGGCCTCGCGTTCGACCGCGGCGCCACGGGCAAGAGCGCCATCTTCGTCAGCCGTTTCATCGACAACAACAACAAGGAGAGCGGCGACCCGTTTGCCTACCTCGGCACCAGTCTGCTCGAGACCCGGACGGGCGTGGACAGCTATTTCGTGGACAAGCCGTGGATGGCGGTGGACATCCCGCGTTCGACGTCGCTGCGATGCACGATCGACACACCCGGCGAGGGCGGGACCGTGATCAGGCAGACCGTCCCGGCGGGCGCCGTCTACGTGGCCTACACGCTGTTCCAGCGCGATGCGTCGGGTGAGCCCGTGCGCAGCGACATCTTCCTGCGGCGGTCCATCAACTGCGGCGCCACCTGGGATCCGCCCATTCGGGTCAGCAACGAGAGCGACACGTTCAGCCAGGGCCCCGTGCTGGCCGTGGACCCTGCTTCTGGGGAAGTCTACGTCGCGTACAGGCGGTTCAGCCTGCCCGGCGGAGTGGGTCCCGATGTGGACGGCATCCTCCTGACGCGGGTGAATGACAAGAAGAAGTTCCCGCCGGGACTGGTGCGGAAGCTCACGCGGAGGCTGAACGACCTGCCGCTCCCCGAGCGGTTCGGCAAGAAGACCAAGGTGAAGGGCCCCGTCGGGGTCGATGACGTGACCGAGTTCGACCAGGGCTCGTCGGCCAGCGAACTCGCGTTCCGCACCAATGCCTATCCGACAATGACCTTCGATGGCACGGGGCGGGTGTACATCGCCTGGAGCGAGCGTGGATTCGCCACCGCGCCGGGAACGAATCCCAGCCCGACGGACGGCGACGCACGGGTCGTCCTGGTCACCGCCAAGAACGGCAAGAACTTCACCGACCCGGTCGTCGTCGATGACAGCCAGCCTGGCCATCAGATCATGCCGTCGCTGACCTTCGCGGGCGGCAGGCTCATGCTGATCTACTACGACGTGCGCGAGACGCGCGCGCAGGTGTTCGGGAAGTTCATCAAGGACCTGCCGTATGCGGTGGTCGATGGCGTGGAAAAGCGGCAGACGATCGACATCCGCGCGTCCATGGCGACGCCGGGAGCCACGCCGGTGTTCGGCCCGTCGGTGAAGGTCTCGGACTACATGGTGGGCAAGCGCCCCGGTTCCAACCAGGTCGAGCAGTTGCAAGTGAACCCGCCCAACCTGCCGCTCTTCAGGCAGGGGACCACGCCGTTCATGGGCGACTACATCGACGTCGCGGCGGCGCCGTCGATGGTGCCGCTCGCCAACGGCCGATGGGGGTTCAACACCGCTGCCAGCCAGACGCTGCCCGTGTTCCATGCCGTCTGGACCGACAACCGCGACGTGCGCCCGCCGGCTGACGGCAACTGGGCGAACTACACGCCACCGATCTACACGGGCTCGGCCCTGCTGGAGTTGCCGGTGTGCACGCCGGGCCAGACCGGCATGCGCAACCAGAACCCCTACACCACGCGCATCACTGGTGAACTCGTGGTCGGCTCGCCCGGCAACCACAAGACGCTGTCGCCGACGCTGCAGCGGTCGTTCGTGGTCTTCGCGCAGAACACGCGGACGCAGACGAAGTACTTCCGGATGACGATCCTCGCGCAGCCGCCAGGCGGGCGCGCCTCCTTCAAGCAGTTCCCGCTGCCGCCCTATACGACGGCATCGGAGGCACCGCTGACCGTCGTCGACGTCTCCGTGCCCGCGCGCTCGACCGCGGTCCGGACGGTCTACGTCACCTCGTCCGACCCGAACGCGCAGATTGCCGTCGACGTGTCCGAGATCGCAGCCGTCGGCGCACCGGCCGAACTGGCCGGCGGGGCCGAAGGCAGAATCGTCCTCAATCCCGACATCGACAACCCGGATATCGACAATCCCGA
>CAYLZN010000001.1:11607-102709 GCA_964387935.1 uncultured Vicinamibacteraceae bacterium
ATCGACAACCCGGACATCGACAATCCCGACATCGACAACCCGGACATCGACAATCCCGACATCGACAACAGCGCGCTGACCGACCTCACATGGAGGATCACGAACACGGGCAACACGACGACCGGCTACAACGTCAACCTGTTCCTGACGCAGGCCATCGACCCGGCGCTGCTGAAGACGCAGCTGATCCTCCACAAGAGCTACAAGACCCCGGTTTCGGACGGGTGCTCGCTGAAGTTCGAAACCCGGAACGTGATCGTCTCGAGCATCCCGAACCCGACGTTCATCACGCCGACCACGCCGGGCGGGGTGATCGATCCCAACGACCCGTCGGCAACCAATGCGACGTTGTGGCTCGCCCCGGGTGAGACGGGCAAGATCACGCTCCGGGTGCTCAACAAGGACAAGAACAACCCCAACACGACCGTGACCGTGCCGTGCGGCAGCGGGACCTGCAGCATCCCGGCGGCGCTCGTGCCGAATGAGAAAGTCACGCCGGGCATCGTGTCGCAGCCGGTGGGGAGCGAGGACGCCGGGGACGGTGTCACCGAGCCGCCGGTGGTCACGCCGAGCGGCACGAACATGTACTTCATCCAGTCGCCGACGTCGGTCGTCGCCGGGGCGGCCATCGCCCCGGCGGTGAGCGTGCAGGTGCGCGACGGCGCGGGCGTGCCGGTGCCTGGCGCCAGCGTCACGCTGGCCTTCGGCAGCAACCCCGAGGGCGCGACGCTCACCGGCGCGGGCCCGGTCTCGACCGATGCGAGCGGTATCGCGACGTTCCCGGCCCTGTCGGTCAGCGCGGCCGGCGCGGGCTACACACTGGTGGCCACGGCGACCGGCTTCGAAGGGTCGGTCGTCTCGGTGCCGTTCAACGTGACGACGTCGGTCGCTACGGCCTACATGTCGTTCGAACAGCAGCCCAGTGCCGGGACCGCCGGCGTCCCGATCACGCCGACCGTGTCGGTGCGCGCATACGACGACGCGGAACACGCGCTCTCGGGCGTCGAGATCACGCTGACGCTCGTCGCGCCGGGCGGTGCCCTGCTGTCGGGCAACGTCGCGGTCACCGACGTCGGCGGCATCGCGACGTTCCCGGACCTCACGGTGAGCGCGGCGGGTGCGGGCTACACGCTCGTGGCCACGGCGACCGGCTTTGACGGATCGAGGGTCTCCGAATCCTTCAACGTCGCCTCGGGCGGCCCGCTGACGGCCACCGTGTCTTTCGTCGGCCTCGGCGCGATCTACGACGGCTCGCCGAAGGGGGTGAGCGCCACCACGGCCCCGTTCGGGCTGGGCACCTCGGTGACCTATAACGGAAGTCCGACCGCACCCAGCGCGATCGGCGCCTACGCCGTGCTTGGTACCGTGACGGAGCCGGGCTACGTGGGCTCCGCGTCGGCCACGCACCTCATCGCCTCGACCATCCAGGCCGGCGGCTTTGGCGGCGGGCCGTACGGGCCGCTGTACTGCGGCCCGGGCGTGTTCGCGAACGGCATCAGCGCGGCGGTCGACGGGTCGCCGAACGAAGCGTTCGGCTACATCGGTTACGCGCTCACGAGCGGCCGGTTGGTGTGCAGTGATGGGAACCACCCCGTGAAGTTCGGAGGCGGCACCACGCCGAATGCCGATCTGAGCTGCCCATCGGGCGAGGTCATGGTGGGCATCTTCGGCACGACCGGCGGCCCGGGCTTCAACGTCGTCACCAGCGTCGGCGCACGGTGCCAGTTGCCCTCGGGCGGCGCCATCAACGAGGTCGGACCGCTGCCGGGTGGTGGAACGCCCTTCGGCCCAATCGACTGCCCAGCCGGGCAGGCGGTCACCGGTGTGGTCGGCGGACAGGGCGCGGTGGTCGACTCGATCGCGCTCGTGTGCTCGCCGCCAGCCGCCCTTGCCGGCCGATGGAGCGCCGACGGCACGGGGGCCGACAGTTCCGGTAACGGATACGACGTCGCGCCGTTCAACGGCGCAACCTACGGGCCGGGCCGAGTGGGCCAGGCGTTCAGCTTCGACAGCGCCCAGTCCCAGTACATGATGGTGGCCGGCAACCCGGCCAACCTCCAGACGGCCAGCGACGTAACGATGGCGGCCTGGATCTACCCGACTTCTGACACGAACTACCGCGCCACCATCGTCCTCAAGGAGGGTGAATACCAGATGGCACGCGGCGACAACGGCAACATCTGGTGGGGACTCTCCACAGCGGCTGGATACAACTGGACCGATTCCGGTGTCCCCGTCCCCGTCAACGAATGGTCGCACGTCGTCGTCACGCACGGCGCGGGCGTCGTCAGGACGTACCTGAACGGCGTGCTCGCAGCGACGAGCCCGTCGCCGGGGAACATCGTGGACTACTACCCGTCGAACAACGAGCTGTTCATTGGAGGCCGGGTGCTTTGGCCGGAGCCGTTCGACGGCCAGATCGACGAAGTCGTCGTCTACAACGGGGCGCTGTCAGCGGCTGATGTCGCGGCGCTCCACGCTGCGGCGGGCACGATCCAGACGGTTACGGTCACACTGAGCGGCCTCCTGGCCACCTACGACGGGACGCCCAAGGCCGTCTCGGTCACGACGAGCGAGCCGGTGACCTACTCGGTCACCTACAACGGGAGCGAGACGGTGCCGAGCGACGCCGGTTCGTACGCGGTCGTCGCGACGGTCACGCAGGCCGGCTACACCGGTGTCGCCTCGGACACCCTGACGATCGATCAGGCGACCCCGGTCGTCACGTGGGCGTCGCCGGGGGCCATCACCTACGGCACCGCGCTGAGCGGGGCGGAGTTGAACGCGACCACCAGCGTACCTGGCAGCTTGGCCTACACCCCGACGCTTGGCACGGTGCTCAATGCCGGCACCCAGACCCTGTCGGTGACGTTCACCCCGACCGACACGGCCAACTACACGACGGCAACGGAGACCGTCTCGCTGACGGTCAGCAAGGCGACGCCGACCGTGACGTGGGGGAACACCGCGATCGCGGTGGGCACACCCCTCGGACAGTCAGAACTGAATGCGGTGGCGAGCGTGCCGGGGGCGTTCGTCTACACGCCGGCGGCGGGCACGGTTCTCCCTGTGGGGACCTACGGGCTCTCGATGACGTTCACGCCCACCGACGCGGCCAACTTCGAGACGGTCACGGGAACGGTGACGCTGACCGTCGTCGGGCCTGCACCGGGCCACGTGCTCGTGCCCGCCGTGGCGGGCGGACTGTCGAACACCAACTGCCTGCCGTCTTGCGATGAGTTCCCGCTCGGCCCGGGCGGCACGGCCGCCGTGAGCACCGGCGTGAACCTGAGTGCGGGAAGTTCGGTCACGCTGACCGCCACCGGGCAGGTCATCGTGGGCGGGAGCAATCCCGGTCCATACGGCCCGTCCGGAACGGGCAGCGCCGGGACGTACTGGCCTCAGTGGCGATTCCTCGCGACGTCGGTGAATCAGTTCTCGCTGGTCGCGAGGATCGGCACGGGGCCGTGGCAGTACGTCGGCCCCGGCCCGACCACGGTCACGGCTGCCGTGGCTGGTGAACTCCAGCTGGCGGTCAACGACAGCCAGTACAGCGACAACAGCGGCTGGTTCGACGTGACCATCGGCGGGACCATCTCGTCGGTCAGCCCGAACCCCGCCGGCTGGGCCTTTGCGCAGGCGATCACCGTGTCGGGCACGAACCTGCCCGCGGGTGGCAGCATGTCGGGCCCCACCTTCCCGCGTGAGATCGAGAACCAGGTCGTGATCACGCAGGCCGGTGTCGACTACGTCGCGACCGAGGTCTTCGTCGGAGGGACGAGCACGTGGATCCTGATGCTGCCGAACACCCTGGCCCCGGGGGCTGCGACGATCCGGCTGAAGAACGTGGGCGGGACGACGACCACCAACGCGTTCCCGATCACTGTTTCGGCGACGCCGAGCGCGCCGATCATCCACAACGTCTTCAACGCGACCGGCGACACAGGGTTCACGACGACGCCCGTGACGTCGTTGACCCCGGGGGCCTGGCTGACGATCGAGGCTGACGGCGTCTCGACGAGTGCCTACCTGGCGACCTACGTCTTCACACCGGCGAGCGGCGCCGGGAATGCGAAGACGAGCTCCGGGTATGCCGCGAACGTCGGCGGCAGTTCCGGCGGTATCCGCCACACCGTGCAGATACCGGCCGATCTCGATGTGAGTTCGTGGGTCGACGTCCAGGTCTACCTGTTCGGACCGAGTCCCCTCAGCAACGCGGTGAGGATTGGAACGGCGATCACGTCGGTGTCACCGGAGGCGCAGGTCGCACCGGGGCAGATGCTGACGATCTACGGCGTGAACCTGCAGGCGACGGATCTCAACGACGTGCTGTTCAACCAGGGCGGCGGCGACATCCCCGCTCAGTACGTGTGGGGCGCCGACGCCACGCGCGTGACGGCGCGCCTGCCGGCGCTGACCCCGGGCGTCCCGACGACAGTCAGGCTCAAGAACCCGTCGGGCACCGTCACGACCAGTGCGTTCCCGATCGCGATCACGAACACACCGGGAACGCCCGTGCTCACGTCGCTGCTGAATCAGTGCTCCGGAGGCACGCCGATCACGACGGTGACTCCCGGCGGCCAGTTCGCCGTCGAAGGTGAGGGCATCGATACGTCAGGCACCACGCTGGTCTGGACGCCGATCACGGCAGTGGGCAGCGTCATCACGCAGACCGGGACGTCGTCGACGGGCGGGCCCACGGGCCGCGTCTGCTCCTACTTCCCGTTCGGGGGCGCGCCGGCCGGACTGACGTCGGGCACGTGGAACCTCCAACTCCGGGTGACCGTGGGCGGCTTCACGAGCACCGACAGCAACGCCGTCGTCGTCACGGTGCCGTAGCGGTACTGGACACGTCGCGAAGAACGGCGGGCGGGGGCAGGCGCCCCGACCGCAGACCATGGAACGGCGGGCCGCCTCGGCCCGCCGTTCGCCTGTACGCCACAGGAACTCCGATCGACTCGCTCCTGGCGCCCGGTGAGTGGGGCGACGCCCTCTTCCAGAACACCCCTGGACGTTCGTCGTCGAGCGGACCAAGCCGTGAGGCCAGAACCTGGCGCGCCTCATGGCTGCCTCGCTCGACGTCGACGCCTACTCGAAGAGCGACCCCGGCCGCATCTTCGATCTCGCCCCTGAACTCGGACAGGGGGGCCCTTTCGAAGCGGAGTATGGCTACTACCTGGATCCGATTTCGCCCAGCGTCGCCACGCTGCCCCTGGGCTGGGAAGACCGGGTGACCCGGCTCCAGCTCAACCCCGAGGTGGCGGCCTGGTTCCTCGAACTCCACGACGCGGCGGTGTCGAAGTACGCGCGCATTGAGCCACGCGACCGGGAGTGGCTGCGTCCCGGCCTCCAGGCCGGCCTGCTGGCGCTGGCGCCAGGGACCGTCCCGCGGTCACTTCAGCGCGGCAAGACGGCGCCGGGCATCGGCCACGAGACTGTCGCGCCCGTCGCCGTTCTTCTTGATATCCAGAAACGCCGCGTAGGTCTCCTTCGCGGCCGGGCTCCTGAGCCCTTCCTGGGCCAGGGCCGTGTGATACAGGGCCGGCGGCAGGTACCGGTACGTCGGCACATCGTCCAGGAAGGCTGCCGTGGCTTCACCCTTGCGCTTGAGAACCACGTCGAGCTCGGAGGACGCCTCGACAAAGGCACCGAGCGAGAGGTAGGCGCGCGCCATGGCGAACCGCGTGAGCCACAGGTCGGCGAGCTTCCTGGATTCCTGCAGTTTCGTCAGCGCCTCGCTCGCGAAGCCCTGCGCCAGTGCCGCCTCCGCTTCGATCAGGCGCGCGGCCGCGAGCGCTTCCGGTTCGAGCGGGCGATCGAGGGCCTTGGCGAGTTCGAGCGCGCGGGGCACGCGGTCGGCGCCGATCAGCAGACGCGCGGCCATGACCAGCACCGCGACGTCCCTCGTGTCGCGGACCGCTTCCTCTGCCAGTTTCACCGCCTCGGCCACGCGACCCTGGTCGCGCCGCGCCTCCGCGAGGGTGACGAGCAGCCGCGGCAGCGAGGCCGCCTTCCCGGCGCGCGCGGTTTCGATCTCGGCCTCGAGTACCGCCACCGCGTCGGCCGCACGGCCCTCGTACAGCGCCGCGTCGGCCAGTCCCAGCAGGCCGAGCACGTGATTGGCTCCGGTCGTCCCCGCAAGCCGTTCGAAGGTCTCCTTCGCCTCGGCCATCTTGCCGGTGGCAACCTGAGACAGGCCAATGGCGAGGTGCGCCTTGGCGAAATCGGGATTCACCGCGAGGACCTCGCGAGCCTCCTTCTCGGCGGTGACGAAGTCGCCCGCGTACATCGCATACAACGCGACGTTGTTCCTTCTCAGCGCGTTCTTCGGGAAGATGGCCGACGCTCGCTGGCCCAGCAGGAGCGCCCGCGCCATGTCACGCTCGTAGAACGACGAGAGCGCGAGGTTGGCCCAGCCCGTCGGGTCGGCCGGGAACGCATTGACGAGCGCGCCGTACTCCTCCTTGGCCTTCGTCGCGTTGCGGGTCAGCAGGAAGTACCCGCCCCGCGTGCGGTGCTTCTCGCGGTCGGTCATCCGGTCGATGCGGGCGAGCGCCTCTTCGTAATATCGCTTCGCGTCGTCCTGGCGCCCGAGGTTGTTCGAAGCGGCGCCGATCCCGGCCCACGCGCGCCCCAGGTTGGGGTCGAGTGTCACGGCACCCTGGTAGGCCTCGATGGCCTCTGCGAACTTGCCCGCGGCAAAGAGCGCCTGGCCCTGCGTATACGCCTGCGCCGCCTCCAGGGACGCGGCCGTGAACGTCTCGCTCTCCTGGAGGCGGTCGCCCTCGACGGTGGTGTCGCCCAGTTCCGTCCGCACGCGCGCGGCGAGCCGCGCGACGCCGGGCAGCACGTCATCCCGACTGGCCACGGTCGTCTCCATCGCAAACAGTGTCTCTTCCTCCTGCGTGCTCGGCCGGATCGCGCGCACCGTGATCGTGAAGCCGTCGCCGTCGCGGGCGATCCCGCCCGTCAGGACGACGTTGACGTCCTCCCGCAGCGAAATCAGCCGGGCGTTGTCGAGCGAGAGCGTCCCGCCCGGCAACTGGGCGGCCGCACGCAACGCGTCGCGCTGGGGATAGTTCACGATGAAGGATGCGGTCTCGATGCCGACCCCGAGCGCCTGCTCGATGAGGCCGTTGAACACCGGGTCGTTCGTCTGGTTGTCGAAGCCGGCAATCAGCACCGAGACGGGATCCGGCTGGACCGGCTGGGGAGGCGTCCGCGCCAGCCAGTACGTGCCGGCGACGAGTCCGAGGACCAGGGTTGCGGCAGCGGCCAACGTCCGCCTCGTGAAGCGGCGTGGCTCGGGAATGACGTGCCCCTGGTCGTCCAGGCGGGCGAGGGCCGCGGCAAGTTCTGCCGACGTCTGGAAGCGCGCCTCGGGATCGACCTGCAGGCACCTGGTGATCAGCGCGTCCACGGCCTCGGGAATCTCTGGCGCCCTCTCGCGGAGCGGTTGCGGGGCCTGGGCGACCCGGGTCAGCATCGCCTGGACGGGCGTCGTGCCGGGTTCGAGCCGACGCGGCCCTAGCAGAAGGTCCGAGAGGATCAGGCCGAGGGCGTAGATGTCGGCCCGCTGGTCCGCGGGCGCTCCCCTGGCCTGTTCCGGCGACATGTACTCCAGCGTGCCGACGATGCCGCCGGCGCGAGTGCTGAGGATCGTGCCGCCGGAGGTTGGCCGCACGCTGGATGGCGTGCGAACCGCCGGCCCGCCGAGCCTCGTCTCGTCGGCTGTGGGCGCAAGCGTCGCATCGGCGTCGGAAAGCGTCTCACCCGCCGTCTCCACGAAGGTCGTGGCGCCCCCGAGCGACGTCACCGCCGCCTCGGAGATGGTCGTGGCATCGCCGCTGCCCACGATCGCGGCGCCGCTCCCGCGCCCGACCGAGGGAGTCCCGGCGGGGCTCGCGGGCGGCCTGACCGTGGCGCCTGGTGCCGTCGAGACCGCGATGCCGAAGTCCATCAGCAGGGCGTTGCCGTCCTGCTCGAGCATGATGTTGGCCGGCTTGAGGTCTCGATGGACGACACCCGCCTCGTGAGCCGCGCACAGCCCCGAGGTGATCTGGCGCGCGAGCTGGAGGACCCGCGGCACCGGCAGCTTCCCTTCCCGGCGAAGGGTGGACGCCAGGTCCTCGCCTTCGACGTAGGGCATCGTGATGTACTTCGTGCCCTCGACCTCGCCGAGATCGTGGATGCGGACGACGTGTCTGTGCGTGACCTGCCGGGCCAGCAGCAGCTCGCGTTTGAAGCGACGCTCGAGTTCCTTCGCGCCGCTCGGATCCGCCATGACTTCGGGACGGATGACCTTGAGCGCGACCGCCACGCCCAGTTCCCGGTCCCAGGCCTGGTAGACGGCGCCCATGCCGCCCGCGCCGAGGGTCTTGATGATCAGGTAGCGCGCGCCGAACTCCTGGCCGACACCCAGCAGGCCGGCGGTAGGGCGACGTCCGGATGACCCCGCGCCCCCGGGCGCCTGGGACCGGCCGTCGATCGATGCCCAGAGAGCGCTTGCGATCGACGCCGGCACTGGGGTGGCCGCCAGCGTGTCACTGTCTCCGTCCAGTGGCGCGAACGTCGGTGTGGCGCCGTCGGCCAGCCGGACCCCGCAGGCCCAGCAGAAGACGGCGCCTGGCACGAGGCCGGCGGCGCAGTTGGGACACGACCCCGGGGTGAGCGGTTCGACTGACGGCATGCAGTCCTGGACGCCATTATCGCTTACGGGCGCCCGAACACACGGCTGCTCGCATCACATCCGATTCATCCGTTCGCGTCCACCGGTACCCGGGCAGCCAGCTTCCCCTGCTCCTCGTCCACGAACGACAGCACGATCATCCCGATGATGAAGAAGCTGCCGATGGCCAGGATGGCCGGCCGCTGACTGCCGGTGGCGGCAGACACGCTGCCGAAGATGAGCGGCCCGAGGAACGCGAGCGCCTTGCCTGCGATCCCCAGGAACCCGAAGAACTCGGCGGCGTTCTCTTTTGGCGTGAACAGCGCCACGAGGCTGCGCGTCACCGACTGCGTCGAGCCGATCCCCAGCCCCGCGAGCGAGGCGACGGCCCAGAAGCTCTGTTTCGACGCCGAGAAATAGGCCAGGACGACGGCAGCGGTCCAGATCGACAGGGAGATCATGATGACCTTCTTCTGCCCGATCAGGTCCGCCAGCCGGCCGAAGCCGAGCGCCCCGATCACCGCGACGACGTTGAGCACGATGAACATCACCGTGATCTCGCCCGTCGTGAACCCGATCGTGTCGCTGGCATACCGCGCGGCGAAGTAGATCACGGTGACGACGCCGTCGTTGTAGATGAGGAACGCGATGAGCAGCTTGACGAGTTCCCTGTAGCGGCCGATGTGCCGCAGCGTGTGCTTCAGCTGCTTGAACGCCACCGTCACGTAGTTGTCGCCCGGCGGCAGCGGTTTGGGCGTGCTGCGCTCCCGGAGGAAGAGAAACGTGGGAATCACCGCGAGCCCGTAGTAGAGCGCGACCACCACGGGAATGAGCCGGGCCTTCGCGAGGTCCTCGGGACTGGGATTGGCTTTCACCGCGTCGGCGAGGCCGAGCTGCAGGCACAGGAAGAGCGCGATGAGGCCGCTCGTGTAGCCGAACGCCCACTTGAGACCGGAGATCCGGCCCGCGTTCTTCTCGTTGGAGATCCCCGGGAGGAAGCTGTCGATGAAGACCCCGCCGCCGGCGAACCCGACGTTGGCGACGATGTAGAGGCCGAGGCCGAGGGCGACCATGCCGGGGCCGACGAACCACAGCGAGGCCGTGAAGAACACGATCGTCGCGGCGCACACGGCCAGGAACTTCTTCCGGCTGCCGGAATAGTCGGCGATGGCGCCGAGGATCGGCGCGAGCACCGCGACGATGATCTCCGAGATCGAGGCGCCGAGGCCCCAGAGGAAGTCCGCCCGCTGCGTATCGCCGACGACGATCGTGCCGAAATAGAGCGCGTAGAGCGTCGTGACGATGATGGTCGTGAACGCCGAGTCGGCCACGTCGTACATGGCCCACCCGAGGATCTCGGTGCGCGTGACGGGCGGCGCGGTGGCGTCCGACCCCGAGCGCGGCGGACCGGCGACGGCGGATGTCTGGTGGCTCATTGGCCCCAGAGCATCCGCCATCCGATGCCGCCCTGGCAAGCGCGCGAGGTGCGGGCGCTATCTCAGGGCTTCTTCCAGACGGGGACGCGGCCCGGCGTCCACGGTCCGCCCGCGGCCTCCAGTGCCGTTTCGAGCTTCCTGAGATCGACTTCGACGAGCTGGCGCAGGCGCTCCAGCACGCCGGCGAATTCGTCGGCGGCGATCTCGTACGCCTGCAGGCTCGTGCCGGTCGGCGGTGACGTGGTGCTCCAGTGGGTGCGGACGATCGAGTTCACGCGTTCCTGGATGGAGGGCGGCACCGCGTCGTAGCGTCGCTCCATGACCGTGTCGCCGGTGAGCGCGACCTGGAGGTCTTTCAGCCGCGTGTCGAGCGCGCGCACGTCCGCGGCGAGCGTCGGTGGGGCGCCGGGCGTCTCCTGGATGGCCCGCTTCAGCGCGTCGAGCTTCTCCTGCGCGTCACGCGACGCGGCCACCGCGCCGAGCACCGCCCGCTGCAGGCTCGCGGTCTTCTTCTGGAAGGCGAGCAACTGCGCGCGATCGGCCTCGGGCAGGGAGGACAGGTTGAGCGCGGCGACCTCGAACTCCTGTGGCGTGCCAAAGGGCGCATCCTGGCCCCCGGCACGCAGCGCGAACGACACCGTGTAGGTGCCCGGCACGACCATCGGACCGGAGGGCGGCTCGAAGAACGGGTTGTCCTCGGCGCCGGGCCGCGCGGGCGTCGGCGGCGCGGCGGAGGGGTACCGGAGGTTCCACGCCACGCGATGCAGACCGGCCCGCGCCGGTCCCGTCACGTGTCGCACGACGGCCCCGGTCGAATCCGTCACCGTCATGATCACCGTGGGCGCCTCCTCGCGTGATTCGGCGACGAAGTCGTCCCGGGTCGGATAGCGCGCCGCCTCGCCTTTCTTCTCTGCCGCCTTCTCGGCCTCGACGCGTCGCTGCTTGCGCGTCTTCGGGGCCTCCTTGAGGAAGTAGGTGAACACCGCGCCGAACGGGGGGTTCGGTGCCGCGTAAAAGGCCTCACCCAGGAAGGCCTTGCCGCGTCCGCCGATCGGCGATGACGGCATGAAGCCGGCGACCTTCTTGACGGGGAAGGTCACCGCGGCCCTGTCGAAGTCCCCTGGCGTCGCCAGTCGCAATGGCGTGATGTCGTCCAGGACGTAGAACCCGCGCCCGAACGTCGCGATGACCAGATCACCTTCGCGCTTCTGGAACGCCATGTCGCGGACGGCGATCGGCGGCAGGCTGCCCTTGAGCTGGATCCACTTCCTGCCGCCATCCTTGGAGAAGAAGATCCCGAACTCGGTCCCCGTGAACCACAGGTCGCGAGTGGCCGGGTCCTCGGCGAAGGTCCACGAGGATCCGCGAGCGGGCAGGTCACCCGCGATGGACGTCCAGGTGCGCCCGCGGTCGGCGCTGCGCAGCAGGTACGGCTTGAAGTCCCCCATCTTGTGGTTGTTGAACGCGGCGTAGACCACGTCGGGATCGTGTGGCGAGGCGAAGAGGTCGCTGACGTAGGCCATGTCGGGGATGCCAGGGAACCTCTCTTCCTTCCGCCACGTCGCGCCCCCGTCCTCGCTCACCTGCACGAGACCATCGTCGGTGCCGACGTAGAGCAGGTTCTGGACGCGTGGCGATTCGTCGAGCGAGACGATGTTGCCGTAGATCGACGTCGACTGGCTCTTGGCCACGGCGTCCGGGCCCCAGACCTTGCCCATGACCTTGAGCGCGTTGCGGTCGATCTGGCGCGTCAGGTCCGGGCTGATCACTTTCCAGGAGCTGCCTCGGTCGTCGCTTCGAAACAACCGGTTGGCGGCGAAGTAGAGACGGGTCGGCGCATGGGGACTGATGAGGAGCGGGCTGTCCCAGTTCCAGCGCAGCCCAGGTTCGCCCTTGCCTTCCTGGGGCTGGATCAGCATCGCCTCACCGCTCTTGCGGTCGTAGCGCGCGAGTACGCCGTGCTGCAGCGTCGCGTAGACGATGTTGGGATTGCCGGGCTCGACGCGGCTGTGGAAGCCATCACCGCCCCAGGTGACGAACCAGTCCGAGTTCTTGATGCCGGTGCGATCGAGCGTGCGCGACGGGCCGCCGAGGCTGTTGTTGTCCTGCGTGCCGCCGTACACGTAGTAGACGGGCGACGAGTCATCGACGTCGACGCGGTAGAACTGCGTGATGGGGAGGTTCGCTTTGTACTCCCAGTTCGCGCCGCGGTCGTGCGACTCGTAGACCCCGCCGTCGCAGCCGACAACGAGGTGATCGGTGTCCGTGGGATCGATCCAGATGACGTGGTTGTCCACGTGCTTGCTCGACTCGCCCAGCGGCCGCCACGTGCGCGCGCCATCGTCGCTGACCTGGTTCAGGACGTCGACCGCGTAGACGCGGTCGCGGTTCTTCGGGTCCGCGAAGATCTCGCCGTAGTACATGCCCTGCGCGACGTAGCCGCTGCGCTTCTCCCACGTCTCGCCGCTGTCGGTCGAGCGGAACATGCCCTGCGCATCGTTGGCGGCTTCGATGGTGGCGTAGACGACCGACGGGTCGGCCGGCGAGATCGCGAGGCCGATGCGTCCCATGTCCTCGGTCGGGAGACCGCGCGTGACCTTGCGCCACGTCTCGCCGCCGTCGGTGGACTTGTAGATGGCAGACTCCGGGCCGCCGTTGATGAGCGTCCACACGTGGCGCCGACGCTGATGCGTGGCCGCGAGCAGCACGTTGGGGTGGCGCGAGTCCATCACGACGTCGGTGGCGCCGGTGTGCTCGCTGACGGTCAGGACCGCCTTCCAGGTCTTGCCGCCGTCGGTCGTCTTGTAGAGGCCGCGGTCGCCGCCCGCGGACCAGAGGGGTCCCTGCGCAGCGACGAACACGACATTGGAGTCCTTCGGGTGGACGAGGATCTTACCGATGTGCTCGGAGGCCTTCAGGCCCATGTTGCGCCAGCTCTTGCCTCCGTCGTCCGAGCGGTAGACGCCGTCGCCGTAGGAGACGCTGCGCTGGCTCTTGTTCTCGCCGGTGCCCACCCAGACGGTGAGCGGGTTCGAGGGATCGAGGGTGACGCACCCGATGGAGAACGAGGTCTCGTTGTCGAAGATGGGCGTCCATGAGGTGCCGGCGTTCTCGGTCTTCCAGACGCCGCCGGAGGCGGCAGCGACGTACCAGCGCGAGGGCTTGGTCGGATCGACGGCGAGGTCGCTGACGCGGCCAGACATCAGGGCCGGGCCGATGGAGCGAAACCGCAGGCCGCTCCAGGTGGCCGAGGACCACGGGGAACGGGCATCGGAGTCGGCTGGCCGGGCCTGGCTGGGCGCCTGAGGGGGCGCCTGCGGTGTCTGGGCGGCGACGAAAGCTGGCAGGAGCGCGAGAGTGGTCAGGATGAGAGCTGGGGTTCGCGACAAGCGTGCACCTCCGGGCGAGATGATAAATGGGGTCGGGAGTCCTTTTCGCATTTTTTGCAATCTGATGCTGTCCGGAAGGACTCAGACCGACAACCGACGCCGCCCCGATCGGCTGGGGGGCCGGCCCCTGCGTTTGACGTCGCAGCCCCCGATCTGGGTGACCCAGGCAGGGTCGCCGAAGGCCTCGCCGCGTCGCAGGGCCCCGCGAACCGCGTCGAGGGCGCCAGACGACTCGGGAGTGTTGATGATCGTGTCCCAGGCGTGCGGCTTCAGAATGGGCCATTGGGCCAGGCATGGACCGTTGCCGTTTCTGCGTACGGCCCCGCTGGACCAGGGCCATTGTTCGGCCCTGGTCACCAGGCCGGCCCGGATCGGGTTCCGCTCGATGTACCGACAGACCGTCAGGAAGTGCTTGTCGTCCTGGACGGGAATCGCCTGGAAGCGACCCTGGTACACCGCGCCCTTCCCCCGCGTGCCGTGCGCCGTCCGCCACCGCACGGCATGCGTCATCGTCAGCCAGGCCATGAACTGGCTCAATTCCGGGCCCGAGCCGGGCTGCGCCAGCAGGTGCCAGTGATTCGGCATGATGCAGTAGGCGAACAGGGGAACCGGCTGGCGCTCCTGGGCCTGGCGGAGGATCTCGACGAAGGCGTCGTAGTCGCCCGGTTGCTGAAACAGCGGCAACTGGCGTGCCGCACGATTCATGAGGTGGAATATGATCCCGCCGGCCGCCGTCCGTGGCCTCCGAGGCATGGGCCCTCCCGCGTTACGAGATGTGGTCGCGGGACACCTATAGCAATCGGCTCGCCAGGTTGCCCGACGCCGGGTGCCGATTGGGCGGTGAACCAGGGGTTTCTTGTGGTCAGTTGGTAAATTCTGCGAAAAGGACTCCCGACCCCGTTTATGCAGCTCCAACTCCTCGACTGGCTCATCGTTGCCATCACGCTGCTCGTCTGCTTCGTCCCCGCCCTCTTCTTCGGCAAACGCGCGGGCCAGAGCACGTCCGAGTTCTTCGTCTCCGGCCGCGCCGTCCCCTGGTGGCTCGCCGGCCTCTCCATGGTCGCCACGACCTTCAGCAGCGACACGCCCAACCTCGTCACCGACATCGTGCGCAGGAACGGCGTCGCCGGCAACTGGGTCTGGTGGGCCTTCGTGCTGACCGGCGTCTCGACCGTGTTCTTCTTCGCACGCCTCTGGCGGCGCTCGGGCGTCATGACCGACCTCGAGTTCTACGAACTGCGCTACTCCGGAAAGGCCGCCAGCATCGTCCGCGGCTTCCGCGCCGTCTACCTCGGCCTGCTCTTCAACTGCATGATCATGGCGACGGTCAACCTCGCCGCCTGCAAGATCGCCGGCGTCCTCTTCGGCCTCGAGCGCTGGCAGACCCTCCTCTTCGTCGGTGGCCTCAACGTCGTCTTCGCGGCCCACTCGGGCCTCTGGGGCGTGCTCGTCATCGACATGATCCAGTTCTTCATCAAGATGACCGCCGTCATCGCCGCCGCGTACTTCGCCCTGCAGGCCCCGCAGGTCGGCGGCCTCCACGGCCTGATCGACAAGCTCTCCACGCTGCGCGGCCCCAACGGTCTCAACTACCTCAACGTGCTGCCGGACTTCACCAACAACTGGGATCTCGCGGTCGCCGTCTTCATCCTGCCGCTCACGGTCCAGTGGTGGGCCGTGTGGTACCCCGGCGCCGAACCCGGCGGGGGCAGCTACATCGCCCAGCGCATGCTGGCCTCCAGGTCCGAGCGCGACTCCCTCGGCGGCGTCCTGTTCTTCAACGTGGCGCACTACGTGCTGCGCCCGTGGCCCTGGATCCTCGTGGGCCTCGCATCCCTGCTCGTCTACCCCGAGTTGTCGGACATCCAGAAGGCGTTCCCGCACCTCGATCCCGCGCTCATCGGCCACGACATCGCCTACCCGGCGATGCTGCGCTTCCTGCCCGTCGGCTTCGTCGGCCTGATGGTCGGGGGCCTGATCGCCGCCAACTCGTCGACGATCCTCACCCACCTGAACTGGGGCGCGTCATACCTCGTGCACGACTTCTACCGCCGCTTCATCAACCCCGGTGCCGACGAACGCCACTACGTCCGCATGGGACGCGTCGCCACCGTCGTGCTCTTCCTCTGCGCGTCGGGCATGGTCTACCTGCTCGACACCGCGAAGGATGCCTTCGACGTGATCCTCCAGGTCGGCGCGGGCACCGGCCTCCTGTATCTGGTGCGCTGGTTCTGGTGGCGCGTCAATGCCTGGTGCGAAGTCGTCGCCATGGTGAGCTCGTTCTTCGTCTCGCTGCTGCTGCTCGTCCTCGCCAGAAACGGCATCGAATTCAGCACGCACCGCGCCCTGATTCTGACCGTCGTCGTGACGACGATCTCATGGGTGGTCACCGCCTTTGTGGGCCCGGAGACGGACCGCGCCACCCTGGTGGCCTTCTACGAGAAGGTCCGCCCGTTCGGACCCGGCTGGACCCGCATTCGCCAGGACGCCGGGCTGACGGAGGACACGGCCCGGTCTGCCGCCGACAACGTGCCCCTCGCGCTGCTCGGCTGGGTGTCAGGCAGTGCCGTCATCTGGTCGTCCCTGTTCACCGTCGGCAGCGTCCTGTACGGCCGCACCGGGCCAGCCCTCCTGCTGTTTGCGGTCTTCCTCGTCAGCGGCACCGTGCTGCTGCGTGTGGTCCGCACCTTGTGGAGCGAGACGGGAACGGGGGCTCCTGCCGCCGCGGCTCCGAGGGACTGACGCCTGGCCGCGCCGCCGCGCAGTGTAGAATGAAGAGTTCTCGTAGCCCCGATGAAGGAGTCCGTGTCGATGTCGCGTGTCCTGGCCTGCGCGCTCCTGCTGCTGTCGCTCCCGCTCTCGGCGGGACCGCTCGCCCGACAGGCGTCTGAACGTCCCGGTGCAGACCCGGCCATCCGGCTGGTGCTGCTCGTGGCCATCGATCAGTTCCGCTACGACTACCTCACGAGATTCAGCCCGGAGTACTCCGGCGCGTTCGTGCGCCTGCAGGCGCGCGGCGCCTGGTTTACGAATGCCAGCCTCGAGCACTACCCCACGGTCACCGCGGTCGGTCACGCGACCATGCTCACGGGCGCGACGCCGAGCGTGAGCGGAATCATCGGGAACGACTGGTACGACCGCGGCGGCGCCGGCGGCGTCACGAGCGTCTCGGACCCGACGACCCGTGTCGTGGGCGCCCAGGTCGACGCGCCCGGCTCTTCGCCTCGTCGCCTGCTGGTCGGCACCGTCGGCGACGAACTCAAGAACGCGTCACTCGCACCTCCCGGCTCCGAGCAGGCCCCGCGCGTCGTCAGCCTGTCGCTGAAGGACCGGTCCGCGATTCTGATGGGCGGGCACAGGGCCGACGTGGCCCTCTGGTTCAACGAGAGCGCGGGCGCCTTCGTGACCAGCACCTACTACCGGACGGACCTGCCCGCCTGGGCTTCGGACTTCAACGCGAAGAGGATCCCCGACTCCTTCGCCGGCAGGCCCTGGACCTTCCTCAACCCCGGCCCGGGCTCCGGACGCACGATGCCGGCACAGCCGGGTGCCGGGCTGTACCGAGCCATCGGGGCCTCCCCCTTCGGCAACGATCTCCTGCTTGCGCTCGCGGAATCGGCGCTCACCGCCGAAAGACTCGGGCAGCGCGGGGTGACGGACCTCTTCGCCGTGAGCTTCTCCGCCAACGATGGCGTCGGACACGCCTACGGCCCGGACAGTCCGGAGGTGCGTGACATCTCCGTCCGGACGGACAAGCAGCTCGAGCAACTGCTCGGCCGCGTCGATGCGCTCGTGGGCCTGGACCGCACGCTGGTCATCCTGACCTCCGACCACGGGGTCGCCCCCGTGCCCGAGGTCCAGGAGTCGAGGAAGATGCCGGGAGGGCGCGTGAAGGCGGCGGACCTCTTCACGCCTATTCAGGCGGCGCTCGAACAGCGCTACGGCGCCGGCAAGTGGATCCTCGCCACCGCCGGCAGCTCGCCCTACCTGAATCACGCGCTGATCGCCGAGAAGAAGCTCGATGCCGGAGAGGTGCGCGAGGTGGCGCAACGGGCCGCGATGGGCCACCCTCAGGTGGCGCGCGTCTTCACTCGCGAGCAACTGCTCCGTCATGAGGTACGCGACGACCGGATCGGACGTCGCATCGCCGGGAGCTACCACCCGCAGCGCTCGGGTGACCTGGAGATCCTCCTCAACGCATACTGGTTGCGGTCATCCACGGGGACGACTCACGGCACGCCCTACTGGTACGACAGTCACATTCCGCTGGTACTCGCCGGCCCGGGGGTCCGCCCGGGCCGCTACGATCAGCCCGTTGCGCTGAATGACCTCGCGCCGACGCTCGCCACCCTCCTGGGTCTCGCCACGCCTGCGGGGGCGGAAGGTCGAGCCCTCTTCGAGATCTTCGAGGACCCGCGCATGCCGGTCGGCACGCGCCGCCCGACCCCGTAGCCTGCGGTCCGCCCGTCAGTCGAACGCCGGGACGCCCTGCCCCATCGCATCGAGCCCGCTGAGCGCGTTGCGCAGCAGGTCGTCTTCCCTGGCCTCCGCCTTCTTGCGTTCGATCGTGCCGGAGAGCCTGGCTATCGATGAAGCCCGCTGGAATTCCGCCAGCGTGACCCGGATACGCCAGCGGTCGTAGACCCTGGCCAGCAGCCGTCCGGCCCCGGCGAGGTCGCCCCCCACCGCCGGGAACTCGTCGTCGATGCTCGCCGGTCGCTGCCCGACGATCTCTTCCCACATCGCGGCCACCGCGTGCTCGGTTTCACTTCGTGGCCCGATCACCATCGCGATCCCTCCCCCTGCCCTGGAAACACAGATCCCCGGGCGTGTGCCTGCAAGCTGCGGGCCCGCGTCCCGGCCGCCGGGTGGATCGCTCACGGGGGGGTGCAAGCGGTCTCACGCGGCGACCAGGTCGGACGCGCTTCGTTCTTTGGACGCTGTCGAGCTGGGCCTGGCCGGCCTGATTTCGCTCATCCTGTCCCACACCCGCATGCGCCTCGCGCCCGCCCGAAAACGGGCCGATCACGGGGCCATCGACGTCGGATGGAGGAGGCGTGCGCCGAAATGGAACACCCGCGGCGAACAATGTCAGCGCGGTTGCGACAATCCGGTCGCGGCCGATGCGTCCCTCACCGGAGACGCGTGGCGGTCGCGTTGGCCCCGGCGGCCCAGAACACGGAGCCGCTGTCCCAGTGCATCGCGCGTTCGACGACGATGGGGGCGGGCCCGCCGCTGGCGGAGCTGAGGCTCTCGACGGTCGCACCGAAGCGACGCAGGGCAGTGGGAGTGGCGTCGAAGGCGCTCGGGAAGTCGCCATCGATGATGGTGGCCCTTCCCCACCCGTCCATCCGCGGCGCCAACACCATCCGGCTCGTTCCCGAAGAGACCTCCACCCGCAGCGCCTTCGCCGTAGCCGGCTTCAAATGGAACCTCTTCTCGTCGTGGCTGCTCACGGGAAACGTGTTGTTCCCGCTCAGTGACAGCGGGCTGCGCGCCAAGGTGGTCCCTGCCCTGGCGCTGGACTACGCGTTCGGTCGCTGACCGCCGCTAGCGGCGAATCTCGGCCCGTTCGATGCGCCACCCCGCGGGCGTCGGTCGCAGTGTGAACTGCCAGCGCCGCGATTCCACCTGCGGATCCTGGCGTCCCACCTGCCGCACGTAGATGGCCCGGCCCTGGCAATCGGCGGTCGCGGAGTCGGTCCGCGTCACGATGTCGCAGGAGTCGAATTCGATGCGTTGCGACTTGAGATCCGAGAAGGCGCGCGCGAGCGCCGCCTGATCGACGCTCGGCCAGACCCGCCGCGCCGCCGACGCGTCGAGGGTGCCGTACGCCGCGCGATAGGCCGCCAGCGCGTCGCGCACCTCCGCCTGCGCATCCCGCGGAGCGGGAACCGGAGTCGGAGAGGCCGGCAGAGCAGCGGCGAGCGGCGGGGGCGCGGCCGCGGGTGGAACTGTCGCGGGCGGCACGATCGGCTGACTGGCGGGCGCGCCCTCTCGGGGGTTGCTCCGGTCCGGACCTGAAGCAGCCGCCGCCGAAGGCGCGGACGGAACGGGGAGTGCCGGCGGTCTGGTGTCAGGCGCAGCGGTGGGCGCGGCGTTCGGCAGCGGACGTGTCAATGGCGCTGACGAGGGGGGCGACTCCGCCACACCCACCGGCCCTGGCGCAACATCAGGAGGTGCAGGCATGGAAGGCGCAGGTGATCCCTCCCCAGGCGGCGCCTCCGCCCGTGGCCCACCCGGCATCGGTGCCCCACCACCGGAGGGGGACGTTGCGGATTGCCAGGTCAGAAATGCGGCTCCGACCAGGAGCACGAGGCTCGCGGCAACGGCCAGCACACGACCCACGCCGAGGCGACGGCCGGGCGCAGGCACATTCTCCCTCGCCTCGACGGCACCCTGATCCAGCAGCGTGGGCAGGGCTGGCACGACGTCGGACACAGGGGGTGCGGCGGTCGGCAAGGCGGGCGCCTGAGGCAACGCCTCCTCGTCCTCCTCCGGCGGCGGCCAGACGAGTTGGGACTCGGGACGGCTGGCCGTGGTGGGTGCGGGCGCCTTGTGCGTCCCGGGGCTGGGGCCGGGCACATAGCGGGGCGCGCCGACCGGCGGCGTTCGTGGGGCCCTGGAGCGAGGCCTCGACGGCGGGCTCGACTCGGTCGGCGCCCTCAGTTCGTAGACCTGGAGCGCCTCGAGATCTTCGGCCGAAGGCGGCCACGCGAGCGTAGGAGGCCCGGCCGCGCCGGGTCCGTCACCGTCACCCGACGAGCCGCCGACACTGCGTTTCACCTCGAGTGCCGCCTGGGAATCATGGACCCTTCCCTGTCAGTATACAGGCGCCCTCGGCCCGGGCCTCTCCAGGCGACCATCGAAGATCGTGAACGTGTCCGAGCCCGGCGCACGCATAATGGCTGCGTGAGCAGACTCCTGCCCGGCGTCGTCCTGTGTGCGCTCGTCCTGCAGCCGGCGGCGAGTCCGGCGCAGCCTCCGCCCTCCGAGCAGCGACCCGCACAACCGCCCCGGTTCCGCGCAGGGACCGCGTTCGTGCGAGTGGACGTGTACCCGACGAAGGACGGCGTCATCGTTCCCGATCTCGCCGCGGGTGATTTCGAACTGTTCGAGGACGGGGTCCGCCAGACCATCGACACCGTCGAGCGCATCGTCATCTCGCAGCGCACGACGGGCGAGACGCGACGCGAGCCCAACACGGTCGCGGAATCGCGCGCGATGGCCGCCGAGCCGAACGCCCGCGTGTTCGTGCTGTTCCTCGACACCTATCACACGGGGATCGCCGGTTCGCACCGCATGCGGACCGCCATCACGCGCTTCCTCGAGCGCGTCCTCGGACCGGACGATCTCGTGGGCGTGATGACACCGGAGATGTCCGCCGCGGACGTCACGCTGGCCCGTCGTACCCAGGTGCTCGAGGGCTTCCTGCGGGACCAGTGGAACTGGGGTCGTCGAGATTCGATCACGAACCGCGATCCGGAGGAAGTGGAGTACGAGAACTGCTACCCGGACTCGGATTCCGCCGTCAAGGGGGTGGCCCGCGAGATGATCGAGCGCCGCCGCGAGGGACTCGCCCTGAATGCCGTGGAGGACCTCGTCCGCTGGCTCGAGGGCGTCCGCGAAGAACGCAAGGCGGTGTTGCTCATCAGCGAGGGGTGGCGCCTGCTCCGTCCGAACCAGACGCTCACCCGCGCGGACAGCCAGGGCGTGCCTCCGCCCCCCGCGATCGGGACGACGCCGGGGGGTCGGCTCACGACGGACCGCGGGCGCTCACCTGGCTACACGTCGAGAAACGACTGCGAAGCGGACCGCCAGCGGCTGGCCTACGCAGACGACTGGCAGCAGTTCATGGACCTGCTGGATCGCGCCAACCGAGCGAACGTGAGCTTCTACCCCGTGGACCCGCGCGGACTGCCGGTGTTCGACACCTCGATTGCCGGCGAGCCCGGCTCGCCCGACATGATCCCGCTCGAGCAGGACCAGGCACGGCTGCGGTCGCGACTCGACACCCTGCGCACGCTGGCGGACGCCACCGACGGCCAGGCGGTGATGGGCAGCAACGACGTCGAGCGCGGTCTCTCGCGCATTGTCTCGGACATGACCTCGTACTATCTGCTCGGTTACTCCTCGACCAACGCAGCGCTCGACGGCAAGTTCCGGTCGATCAAGGTGCGTGTATCGCGCCCCGGCGTCGAGGTGCGCGCGCGTCGCGGCTACCGGGCCGCGACGCCCAGCGAGGTCGAGGCCCTGACGACAGCCGCCGGCGGCGGGGCGGGGACCACCGCACCGACCGCGTTCGATGAGGCCATGGGCGTCCTTGCGAGCGCCAGCACGGCAGGGCGCTTGTCCACGCACCTTGCGTGGACGCCAACGCCCTTGGCGGGCTCGCCTGAAGCGGCGACGCTCTGGGCGACCATCGAACTCGATCCGACCGTCGCCAGGGGCGCAGACTGGACGAGCGGGTGGTCCGCGGACGTCACCGTCACCGGCGCGGACGGATCCCAGATCGTCCAGCGCCGCGAGAGCGTCACGTCAGGCGAGCGGCTCGTGCGGCTCGAGTTCGCGGGCGTGTCGCTGCCTTCCGGCGAACTCACCGCCAGGGTCAGACTGGCGCCCGCGGCGGGTGGACTCCCGTTCACCGACGTCGCACGCGTCACAGTACGCGCCGCGCCGCCACGGACCGGCGAGCCGCGGCTCGCCCGGCGCAATCAAACCACCGGCGCACGATGGGTGCCCACGGCCGATCGACGGTTCCGACGTGCCGATCGTCTGCGGGTCGAACTGACGCTGCCGCCAGGGACGAGCGTCAAGGCGGTCGAGATGCTGGACCAGCGGGGCTCGCCGTTTCAGATGCCGGTCTCTTTTACGCCAACCCCCGGCACGGGATCAGAGGGCCTGACGGGCGGCGTGGCCGACCTGTCCCTGGCTCCGTTCGCCCCAGGCGACTACGCGGTGCGCGTGACGCTTGAAGCCCCCGGGGGAGCGCGGCAGATGTTCGTGCCGTTTCGCGTCGTTCCGTAGGTGCTCCTGCCGCGCATGCGTGACGCCCCCGTCGCTGGACGGACTGTACGGCCTGTTGGGACACGCGTGTCCCGGGCTGGCGTACTCGTCCTGATGGCGCTGGCCGCGATCACGGTCATCCTGGCCTCGCGGAGCCCGAACCCGCACTGGGGTGGCCTGATGGCCATGGGTGTGTTCTACGCCGCGACGTACGCGCTGGGCGTGTGGGCGTCCGCGCGCCGCGAAAGCGGCAGCTTCAGCGACATGGCGCTTGCGGGACGACGGCTCGGCCCCGCGGTGGGCGTGTTCACGATGACCGCGACGTGGGTCGATGGCGGCTATGTGAACGGCACGGCCGAGGCGACCTACGCCGCCGGCCTGATCCACGTGCAGGCGCCCTGGGGCTACGCGCTCAGCCTCGTACTGGGGGGGCTGTTCTTTGCCCCGATCATGCGCCGCCACTGCTTCACCACCCTGCTCGATCCGTTCGAGCAGCGCTTCGGCAAGAAGGCCGCGGCCTTGCTGTACCTGCCGGCCCTCACGGGCGAAGTGTTCTGGACGAGCGCGATCCTCATGGCGCTCGGCACGACGTTCGGGCTCATCCTCGACCTGGACTTCTCGTGGTCGATCGTGCTCTCGGCAGCGATCGTCATTGCCTACACCATGAGCGGCGGGCTGTGGGCGGTGGCGATCACCGATGTCGCCCAGTTGCTGGTGCTCGTTGTCGGCCTGTGGCTCGTCGTCCCGTTCGTCGCGCGCGAGGTCGGGGGCCTTGGGCCGGCGTGGGAGGTCTACCGGGCCCATTTCCGTGAAGCCACCGCCCCGGTGAACTGGTGGGCGTGGTGGGATTCCGCGCTGCTGCTCGTGTTCGGGGGGATTCCCTGGCACGTCTACTTCCAGCGGGTGCTCGGTGCGCGTGACGCGCGGACGGCTCGACGACTGTCGGTCCTTGCGGGCGGCGCCTGCGCGGTGGCCGCGGTGGCGCCACTGCTCATCGGCATCCTGGCCCGTGCGGTCGACTGGGGAGCCCGCGGACTGCCGCCGCCCGAGGCGGCACTCGTGCTGCCCACGGTGCTCCGGGAACTGACGCCGCCGGTCGTTGGCGCCCTCGGCCTCGGCGCGGTGGCTGCGGCAGTCATGTCCTCGATGGACTCCTCGATCCTCTCGGCCTCGTCGATGGCCGCATGGAACGTCTACCGCCCGCTCGTGAGGCCCGAGGCCACGTCGGCTCATCTCGCCGCGGTCGTCCAGCGCACGGTGCTCGTGGTCGGCGTGGCCGCGACGCTGATGGCGATCCGCGTGCGCAGCGTCTACACCTTCTGGGTCCTGTGCAGCGACCTCGTGTACTGCATCCTGTTCCCGCAACTCGTGCTGGCGTTGTGGGACCCGCGCGCCAACCGCTGGGGCTCCTATGCGGGCATGGCGCTGGCCTTCCTGCTGCGCCTCGGCGCTGGTGAGCCACTGCTGGGCCTGCCGAGGCTCCTGCCGCTGCCGACCGACCCGTCAGGCGTCCCGACGCTGCCCTTCAAGACCCTCGTGATGCTGACCGGCCTCGCCACCATCTGGGTCGTGTCGCGGATGACGGGCAGGTGGTGTCCAGCGCGCCCACTCGTCGCGCGCGATGCGTCGCGCGGGCGCTGAGCCCGGCTGCTATACTCCGCGTCGATGTCGAACCCGCTCCCGCTGTGCGCGTGTCTTCGTCCTGCGGCGGCCGTTCTGATCACACTGGCTGCCCTGTGGCCCGCGACCACCCGGCTGAACGCCCAGCCGCCCGCCAGCGTCCAGGCGCCCAGTGCGACGTCCACACCCGCCCTCACCGTCGACTGGATCTTCGGCGAGGACGGCCAGTCCATCTCGCGCTTGCCCGCCACGCAATGGCTGGACGACGGCTCGCTGCTGCTGCTCGATGGCACCCGGCCCGACGTCGAGCGGACGTTCGAACGCATCGACCCTGCGACCGGTGAGCGGCGGCCGCTGCTCGACATGGCGCGCGCCATCGCCAGCCTCCGCCTGCTGGTCAGCGATGCCGACGTGAAGAAGACTCTCGCGTGGCCGGCCGCCATCGACCGCGCGGGCTCACGCGCGCTGTATGTCTTCAACGGCGACGTGTTCCTCCTCGACTTCGGGACGGCGACGTTCAGACGCCTGACGACGTCGGACGCGGAGGAGAAGTCCGTCAGCTTCTCGCCGGATGGCACTCGGGTCGCATTCGTCCGCGGTCACGACCTGTACGTGATGCTCCTCCCATCGGGCAGCGAGGTCCGCCTCACCAGGGATGGTTCGGACACCATTCTGAACGGCACGCTGTCCTGGGTGTACTGGGAGGAGATCTTCGCCCGCCGCGACATCGGCTACTGGTGGGCGCCGGATTCATCGGCGCTCGCGTTCCTGCGCACCGACGAGTCACCCGTGGCCGTGTCGACGTTCGTGGACTTCGCGCCCGCGACGCCGCGCGTCATCCGCCAGCGCTACCCGAAGGCCGGCACGCCGAACCCCATGGTCCGCGTGGGCCTCGTCCAGGCCGACGGCTCGAAGACGCGGTGGGTGAACATCGACGATCGACCCTACGAGTACGTCGCGCGCGTGCAGTGGCTGCCCGACAGCCGCCACGTGAGCGTGCAGACCCTGACGCGCGCGCAGACCGAGCTGGGGCTCTATGTCGTGGATCGAGAGACCGGGATGGCTACCCGCATCCTCACCGAAACCGACCCCGGGTGGGTGAACCTGCACGACGACCTGCGCTTCCTCGCCGACGGCCGCCATTTCCTGTGGGTCTCTGAACGCGACGGCTATCAGCATCTGTATCGCTACACGCTCGACGGCCGGCTGGTGAATCAGGTCACACGCGGCGCCTGGGCGCTCGCGTCGGCGGGCGGCGGGGTCTACTGGCTGCGTCAGTCGGTGGTCGGCGTGGACGAGAAGAACGACTGGATCTACTTCACGAGCCTGGAGCACTCGTCGGTTGAGCGCCACCTGTATCGCATCCGCCCGGACGGCAGCGGCATGACCCGCCTCACCAGCGAGACCGGCACCCATCGCATTGCGATGTCGCCCGACACTCGGTTCTTCCTGGATCGCTTCTCCAGCGCGCGCACGCTGCCCGTCATGGCCCTCCGCCGCACCGACGGGCCGCGCGTCACGGAACTCGCCAGGGCCCGCACGGACCTGCTGTCACAGCTGCCCGTGCAGTTCCCCGAGCTGTCCACCATTCCGGCAGCCGACGGCTTCGCCATGCCCGCCGCCATCCTGAAGCCGGGCGGCTTCGATTCCGCGCGCAGGTACCCGGTGATCCTCTATGTCTACGGCGGGCCGTCGGCGCCGACGGTGAGCAATGCCTGGGACAACGACCTGCTGTTCGACCAGCTCCTCCTGGACGCCGGTTTCGTCGTGGTGCGGGTGGACAACCGTTCGGCCACGGGGATCAGCAAGCGCCTCGAGAACGTGATCCTGAAATCCTCCGGCGAACCCGAAACCGACGATCTCGTCGCGGCCGCCAGGTGGCTCAAGGCGCAGCCGTGGGTGGACCCGGCGCGGGTAGGCGTCTGGGGGTGGAGCGGCGGGGGCACGATGACCTTGAACCTCATGACGCGCTCGACGGAGTTCAAGGCCGGCATCGCCGTGGCGGCGGTGACCGACTGGCACTACTACGATTCGAAATGGGCGGAGGCGTTCATGAGGCGCCCGGAGGACAACCCCGAGGGCTACGAGCGGACGTCGCTGGTCAAGCGGGCGGGCCAGTTGCACGGGCACCTGCTGCTGGTGCACGGCACCTACGACGACAACGTGCATCCCCAGAACGTCTTCGCGTTCATCGACGCCCTGGTCGCCGCCGACAAGCCCTTCGAGGTGATGATGTACCCCATGCGCAAGCACGGGATCGACGACGACTCGGCGACCGTGCACCTCTACAAGCACATGCTCGCGTTCTGGCGCCGTGCGCTATGAGGGCTTGATCTTGAGCGCGCCCGCCTTGACCAGCGCGCCCGAGAAGTCGAACACGTGACGGGCCGAGACGATGCCGCCCGGCGACACGACGTACTCGGCGGCTCCCACCATGGTCACGCGCGTGCCGGGCCTGGCGTCGCCGAAGAACGGTCCGGCGACGGTGCCCTGGAAGTTCCAGAAGAGCGCCACGCGATCGCCGTCGATGATCGGTGGGTCCCAGTCGAAGACCATGTCCGGAAACGCCGTGAACCAGTAGCGGTAGACCTCCTGGATCCGCTCGCGCGGTGAGACCTTGCCCACCGCCGGGCTTTCGAAGGTGCCGTTGGCCTCGTGGGTCGCTGCGAGACGTACCGGATCGCGGCTGGCGAACGCCGCGCGATGTTGCTCGAGCAGGGACTCGATGTCTTGTCGGGTCATCGCGTGCTCCTCGCTCCGCGTCGGGCGCGGCCTGGCATGAAGGATGATCTCTCCGGATTATACGCGCGCCAGGGCCCCGGGGGTTCCTCGGCGCTCTCAGCCCGACGGCAGATGATCCTCGAACTCCTCCCATTCCCACTCGTTCCACCACTCGTGCTCGACACCGCGGCACGTGTCGATGAAGGCCGGGCAGAACACGCAGCCGTCGCCGCGCATGACATCCGGCTCGTGGATCGGCGGGTAGAGGGCGATGAGCGCCGGTCCGAGGGTGCGCGCCTCGTCTTCCTCGGCCGTCATCGGCCTCGAGGGCAGTTCCAGGATGCCGTGACGCTTCAGGCGATTCTCGCTCTCCGGAAACAGCACGGAATTCTCGGCGTCGATGTGCTGCCAGAGCTGCCGCGTGTACTCGAGCGCGGTCGGCGCCAGCGTGTCCGGCGGCCGGCCTGCGGCGACGTCCTCGGCGACCGCAGCGTCGATGCCATCCAGCAGTCCGGCCATGCGGTGGTGATCGGCCATGATGACGGCAATCGGACCCCGGTCACCAGGCAGCTCCGCGTCGCGCTGCAGGGACACGAAGAGGGTGTCCTCCTCGCGGGCGTGATGGAACGCCCCCGCGTAGAGGCGGAAGAAGCGGGCGAACCTCGGACCGTCGGCGGGGTCACCGTGCCCCTGGATCCGTTGACGCACGAACGTCCGGAGGGCGCCGGCCACCTGTTCGATGAGGTCGTGCTCGGCGCGCAGCTCCTCGATCAGCTTCATTGCGGCTGCACCGTCGGGGGCTTCTCGGCCGGCCGGTCCTTGCCGGCGTCCAGGTCGTTCCAGTTCAGGATGGCGTTGAACCCGAGGAAGAACGTGCCCTGGGTCTGCCAGCGCCAGTAAGGACGGGTGGCGAACGAGACGACGTGTCCCTTGCCGACGGGTGCGTCGATGACCACGGCCCGATCGGCGAGCGCCTGGCCGCCGACGAGCGAACCCGAGAGCAGCATGTCGTTCGGATTGCGGGGGAACCGGAGGATGACGCGCGGCTGCGCCTCGTCTCCGGCAATCCCGAATGCACGCGCCATCTGGCGCAGCGCGGCGGCTTCGTCCACGGTCGGCAGTTCCGGCTTCCTCTCGCCGGGCTCGAGCGGCACCAGCGTGGAGGGCACGGCGTTCGGGGTGGTGTTCATGCCGACGCCAGGAATCTGGGGCCCGCCGCCCATGAACGCGGCGAACTCGGCAGGCAGGCCTGCACCGCCCGACCGCAGCACCGGCCCCTGGCTGAAGTAGACCGGCAGCACGGGGCTGTCGTACCCATAGGCGATCGGGCTCCTTCGATCGGTGAACAGCGCCTTGAGGATCGACCCGCGCACGAACAGGTTCTGCGGTTCCTCGAGTGTCACGCCACTGGTGATCCCGGCCGCCGGGAACAGCGTGGCCGTCGAGCCCTCGACGATGAGCGTTCCGCCGTCACGGACGAACTTCACGAGTTCGAGGAAGCCCTCCATCCCCATGCCGCCTCTGATGTCGTCGCTTTCGTCCTGCGCGCCGAGGTTGGGCGTTTCGGGCGTCTTCCGGTAGGGCAATGGCTTGCCCGTGGCGGGAATGCCGTTGAGGTGCGACTGCATCGTGCCGCCGACGTGCGGGTAGACGATGACGTCGTACCTCGCACGGAGGCTGCCTTCCCGGAGCTTCTTGTCGGCGAAGTAGGTGTACGGCACCTTGAACCGGTCGAAGGCCATGCGCACCCATCCCTCGTCCTGCGTGCGCTGCCAGGCGTGAACGTAGCCGATGCGGGGCACGTCGAGTTCATGCGTCTTCACCGCAGGCGCCGTGGGCACGGCCCATGCGGAGAGCCCCAGCGCCTTGATCGAGGGTTCGAGCGCCGCCCGGTCCGCCTTCGGGACGATGAAGGCCCCGGCGGTGAACCTGTGGCCGCCGAGGTCGAAGTCCTCCTCGGCGGCGAACATGGGCACGCTGGCGTGCGTGAACCGGAAGGTGACCAGGGTGTTGTCCGTCGTGTGGTCGATGACGAGCGTGTCGCCGGTACCCGTGATCGTGCCCGGGACGGCCGCGTCGCCTGTCATCAGCGTCATGGGCTGGTCGAGCACGGCCTTGTCGGTGATCTTCGTCGCCTTCACGTTGCGGAGGTACGGGAACGTCCAGCCCGTGTCGTCGTAGGGGCGGGGGTTGCCGGGCGCGAAGAACTGCACGTCCAGGAGCATGTCGACGAGGCCGCGATACGGCTGGTCGCCGCGCAGCACGTAGTCACCGGCGGCGACCTGCGTGCCGCCCACCGTGAACGCCGCGTTCGCGCGATGGACCTCGACCCCCTGGCGGCGCAGCGTGTTGACGAGCTCAGCGGCTTCGACCTTGCGACGCTGCGCAGCCGGCACGACCCAGGCGAACGGCCCCTCGGTGCGGCCACGCTCGACCGAGCGCTTGTTCTTGAGCCAGTAGTTCTCGAGGAACATGTCCCTGTTCTTCGCCACGTAGCTCATGGCGAGGAGCAGCGCCGACTGCTGCATGTTGACGTTGTTGCGCGGTCCCCACTTGATCTTCTGGAGCGGCGGGTTGGGCCGGAACCATTCGCGGCTGGTCTGGGTGGCGCCCAGCGTGATCTCCTGGTTCATCGGCCCATAGGTCTGCGTTTCGTAGAAGCGCCCGATGGCGTTGTGCGTGTTGGCGAGGAAGAACAGATAGTTCGGGACCCAGCCGTCGTAGAACCCCCAGGTCCACACCCCAGGCACGCCGCGCTTGGTCATCTCCGCGACCTCGTACTTCGCCAGCATCCACCACTCGTCGGTCACGAGCGGATCGAGCCACGTGTTGTACGGCCCGGTGCCGGTGGACGTGTAGAGGTATGGCACCGACTCGTGAAGATCGTGCAGGACCGTCGGGTGCCAGTCCAGGAACGCCGCCATCACGTGTTGCGTCAGCTTGAGCGACTGCGCCATGCCGTCGCGGTTGTTGTCGTGCGCGACGTACTGGCCCCAGTACATGAGCGGCAGCACCTCGCCGGTGCGCTTCCGGTAGTACCAGCTGTCGACCTGCTTGTCACGCCCGTCCACCTCGAGGATCGGGGTGAAGGCGACGATGATGGAGTTGCGGATCTGCTGGATGAACGGTGTCTCCTCGACCGCCAGCCGATAGCCCAGCTCCATCAGCATCTCGGGACTGCCCAGCTCGGGCGAGTGGATGGCGCCCGTGGCGTAGTAGATCGGCTTGCCCGTGGCGATGAGCTGGCGCGCCTGCTCCTCGGTGGTCCTGCGCGGGTCGGTGAGCTGCGCGGTGATCTGCTTGTACTTGTCCAGGGACTTGATCGTCACCTCGTCGGCGATGACCACCATGATCATGTCGCGGCCTTCTTCCGTCTTCCCGATGCGGAAGACGGTCACCCGATCCGAGGCCCTGTCCAGCTCGTCGAAATAGCGGTAGATGTCCTTCGAGTACGTGACCTCGTCCGGGGTGCCAGGGATCCGGCCGAGGACCTTGAGGGGCGTCGGAACCGTCGCCGAGGCCGGGAGGTGATCCACCAGCTCCGTGATCACGCGAGGGTCTTGCGTGTACTCTTTGACCTTTGCGGTGTAGGCTTCGTCGATGGGCTGAGGGCGGGTCGCCGCGCGCTGCGCCCCGACGGGCGGCGCCGCTGCCAGGGCGAGGACCAGCGAGAAACCGATCGTCACGAGATGACCACGGGTGCGGCAGCGGTCCATGAGAGCCTCCTGGCGGCGGAACCGGCGGTGCGGCCGGTTATAGCACAGGACGAGGACAGCCTCCGGTCTCCAGGAGGGACGATCGCCCCGCCGGTCGGAAGGTGAGGTCGTGGCAGACCCGGCTTCCGGGCACGATCGAGGCGGGGACGTCAGGCACGTGTCTTGCTGAAGACAGGGCAAGGGACAAAGACCATGAACTCCAGAGTTCTTGCGTTTCTGGGTGTCGCGTTGGCCGCCGTCATCGCTGCCGGAACTGGGGCCTACCTGGCCGTGCGCCAGAGCGGGCCGGCCCCGACATCGGCCGTCACAGAGCCGACGCCTGAGCCGGGCACGGCTTCCGCTCCCCTGCCGGCGGGAGCCGTCGCGGAAACCGAGGCCGAGGTGACAGCCGAGGCCGATTCCACGGCCCCGTCGACGGCCGTCGCCACGCAGGCTCCGCGGCGCCAGGTCGACTCCTCCACGAGCGTCCCCGGCGGCTCGCGCGTGACGCGTCCTCCTGCGACGAGGGCTCCGGTGGCGCGACCGGTCCAGGCCCCGAGCCGGGAAACCCGGCCAGCCGAGCCTGCGCGGACGGAGATCGGCCGCGAACCGGCGGCGGAGGCAGCCTCCACGCCGATGTCGCTGCCTGCCGAATCGGCACGTGCCGAGGTGCCGGCGCCTCCGGTGCCGGACCCGGTGCCACAGGCACCTCCCCCGCCTCCGGCGCCCCAGTTCGAAGAGGTGGTGATCCCCGCGGACGCGGTGATCGGCCTCCAGATCGAGACCGGTGTGTCGAGCGAAACCGCGAAGATCGAAGACCGCGTGGAAGCCCGCGTCACGCGCGACGTGCGGGCGAAGGGCCTGGTGGCCGTTCCAGCGGGCAGCAAGGCGCAGGGCTCGGTCACGCTGGTGGAGAAGGGTGGCAAGGTCAAGGAGCGCGCCCGCCTGGGTGTGCGCTTCCACACGCTGGTGCTGGCCGACGGCACGCGCGTGCCAATCCAGACCGAGACCGTGTTCCGCGAGGGCGACTCCCCCAAGGGTGAGAGCGCCACGAAGATCGGCGGTGCAGCGGTTGGTGGCGCCATCATCGGCGCCATCCTCGGAGGCGGCAAGGGCGCCGCCATCGGCGGCTCCGTCGGGGCCGCCGGCGGGACGGCCGCGGTCATGGCCAGCAGCCGCAATCCGGCGACGCTTTCTGCCGGCTCCAGTGTGACCGTGCGGCTCTCCTCACCAACGACGGTCACGGTTGAAAAGTAGGCGACAGGCTCCCCCATCCCCCCGGTGCGCCGAACACGCCGGGCCGGCCTGACCGCCGGCCCGGCGCTATAATCCGCCCCACGATGGCTGACATCCGCCGCGACATGTCGCCTGAGGAGTTCCGCACCTGGGGCTACCGGCTGGTGGACTGGATCGCGAACTACCTGGACCACCCCGAGCGCTATCCCGTGCTGGCTCGCGTAAAGCCCGGTGAGATCGCCGCGCAATTGCGGGCGGGGTCGTCGCCAGCGCCGGCTGACCTCGGCGAGCTGATGCAGCAGTTCGACCGCATCCTCGTCCCGGGCCTCACGCACTGGAACCACCCGTCGTTTTTTGCCTACTTCTCCATCAGCGCCAGCGGGCCCGGCATCCTGGCAGACCTGCTGTCCTCAGCCCTCAACCAGCAGGCCATGCTGTGGCGTACCTCGCCCGCGGCCACCGAGCTCGAAGCCGTGTCGCTCGACTGGCTCCGCGAGATGATCGGGCTGCCCGCGTCGTTCGAAGGCGTCATCTATGACACGGCGTCCGTGTCGAGCCTCCATGCGCTCGCAGCCGCCCGCGAGGTGGCAGTGCCCGGCGTGCGCCAGCAGGGCCTCGCGGGCCGCGACCTGCCGAGGTTCCGCGTCTACTGCTCCGAACACGCGCACTCGTCGATCGACAAGGGCATCATCCTGCTCGGCCTGGGCCACGACGCCCTGCGGAAGATCCCCGCCGACGCCGAGTTCCAGATGCGAGTCGATGCGCTCGAAGACGCCATCCGCGAGGATCGAGCCCGAGGCTGGCACCCGATGGCAGTGGTCGCCACCGTGGGGACGACGTCCACGACCAGCGTGGATCCGGTCACGGCCATCGCGCGGGTGTGCCAGCGCGAGCGACTGTGGCTGCACGTCGATGCGGCGTACGCTGGCGTGGCCGCAATGGTCCCAGGCTGGGAGTGGACGCTGGCGGGCTGCGAGCACGCGGATTCCCTGGTCGTGAACCCGCACAAGTGGCTCTTCACCCCGTTCGACCTGAGCGCGTTCTACTGCCGCCGCATGGATGTGGTCCGGGCCGCGTTCTCGCTCGTGCCCGAGTACCTGCGCACGACGGACCCCGCAGCGGTGAAGAATCTCATGGACACGGGCGTGCAGCTCGGCCGGCGGTTTCGCTCGCTGAAGCTCTGGATGATCCTGCGCTACTTCGGCCGCGACGGCCTGGCCGCGATTCTCGCCGACCACATGCGCGTGGCGCGCCTCTTCGCGTCATGGGTCGACGCGCACCCGGACTTCGAGGTCCTCGCCCCGGTGCCGTTCAGCGTCGTCTGCTTCCGCGCGAAGCCGCGAGGCGCGGCGCAGGACGAGCGTGCCCTCGAGGCCTTGAACGCCGCGCTGCTCGAGGACGTGAACGCCTCGGGCGAGCTGTTCATCTCGCACACCAAGCTCGGTGACCGCTACGTGCTGCGGCTGGCCATCGGCAACGTGAGGACCACGGAGGCGCACGTCGCGCGGGCGTGGGAGGTGATTCAGGACAGGCTCAGGGCTCAGGGCCCAGGACTCGGGGCTGAGGGCTCGGGGCTCAGGGCGACCTGATCGCCCGCTTCCCCTGCGCGATCAGCGTCTCAGGTGACAGCACTTCGCCGGCGCGGATGACCGTCGTCACGCGTGCGAGCGCGGCGAGGTCCTTCGTCGGATCGCCATCGACCAGGAAGAAGTTGGCGCTCCAGCCGTCAGCCCAGTGACGCGTGGTGCCCGGCACATCGACACCCGGTGCAGCGGTCGCCTCGAGCAGCCTCGGCAGCGGCACGTCCGCAGCCGCGAGCAGGGCCAGTTCTTCGTGGATCGCCAGGCCCGGCACGGGCCAGGGTTCCTGCGAGATCCCGCTGGCGAGCCCGAGCCTTCCACCCGCAGCCGCCCACGCCTTGACGAACGCCTGCTGGGCCCGCAGCGTCGCGAGCAGGCCCTTCGCGTCCGCGCCCCCCGGATTCGATCCCCTGCGCGAGGCCTCCTGCGCACGCTTCGGCAACAACGCGAGCCCGCGGTCTGGGTCGAACGGGAACGGTGAGTCCTTGCCTCCGGGGACGTCGCGCACGGTGGCGCGCAGCATCGGGGCGAGCGTAACGCGGCTCTTCGCTAGCTTCGACGCGGCCGCCGCCACGTCCGCCGCTCGCGCCTGCCGCCAGGAGTCGACGGGTTCCAGCGTCCTGACTGTTACCTTCGAGGGAAAGCTGCCGAGGCCTTCGACGAGGTCAGGTCCCCAGCCCACCACCTCGGCCACAGACGTCGTCCCCGTCACGACAGACACGCTCAGGCGCCTCTTGCGGGCCGCGGCGATGACCGCACGCGCCACCGGCGCCGGCACGTCTCCGCTGATGCGGATGCGGTCGTAACCCGCGTCCGCGAGCCGCCGCACGGCGGCCTCTGCCCCGCCGGCCTCGCGAACGACGGTGGGAGGCACGTATCCTGAGAGGTCGAGGGAACGTGGTGCCGTCGTCGGATCGCTGACGATGACTGGCGCGGCGAGCGACAACGTCGGCGACAAGACCTCACCCGAAGCGACGCGCTTCTGCTGATCGAACGACCACGGCGCCCTGGCGTCGGTCACCACGTAGTGCATCACACCGTGGGCCAGGCCGAGTGCGCTGATGAAATCCGCGTCGGTCTGACGCCCGGGGGACACGCCGATCGCCAGGTCCGCGAGGCCGGGCACGGCCGTCCTGCCGGCCGCGTCGATGACTCGGGCCTCCGTCGGGATATCGGCCGCTTTCCCGGCAACGACCCGGCCGCGGACCACGAGCAGCGTCTCGACCGCGCGGCCGCGACCGGTCAACGGGTCGAGGACGGTTACGTTGCGCACGACGAGCGCACCTCCGCGGTCCGCCGCGGGCGGCGAAGACGACTGGCCGGCGAGCCACGCCGTTCCCGCAAGCACGCCCAGGCCGGCCATCCAGATCCGCAACATGACCTGTAGCCTACCGCAGCGTCGGCCGAAACTGTACTGAGCGCTCCGCGACGTCGCGGGGCCGTGGAGAACACACGTGACGACGCGCAGTGCGAGAACGATCGTGGTGCTGGGCGCTTTGCTGCTCCCGAGCTCGGCCGGCGCCGAGGGGCTCCTGGCTGCCTTCATCGGGCAGAACTTTGGCGGAAAGGCCGAGGAGCACACCGTCGTGTACGGGGGCGTGCTGGGGAGCGTCCGGAAGGGACTCGGCTTCGAAGTCGACTTCGGTTACACCCCGGACTTCTTCAAGACTGAAGAGCTGACCGGCTCGAAGACGAGCGTGACGACGGTCATGGGCAACCTGGTCATCGGGGGCGCGGCGTCTCGCGGGGTGGGCGCCTACGCCAGCGGCGGCGCGGGCCTCATCCGCGCGAACGCAGACGGCCCCGGCGAGCTCCTCGACAACCTGACGAGCAACGACTTCGGCATCAACGTCGGCGGCGGGCTCAACATGGTGTTCGGCACGTCGGTGGGCATCCGCGCCGACATCCGCTACTTCCGCAGCCTCCAGGGCAGCGACGACGGGGCGATTCCGATCCCGTCCGATCTTGGCGATTTCGACTTCTGGCGGGGGACGATCGGCCTCGTGTTCGTGTGGTAGAGGCGCCTGAACCTCGCTCAGGGTTCTGGGTGTCGCCCTCGGTACTGGAGCACGATGCCGCCCGGCTCGTCCGAGTCCGTGATGGCCGCTCCAGGGGGAGGCCAGCATTCCGGGGGCAGCGTCGCCCCGATCACGATGTTCGTGAACTCGACCTCGCGAATATCGTTCCGCATGCGCACTGCAAAGAAGTTGAGGTCGGGGACGAGGACTCTGGCCTCGCTTCCGCGGCTCAGCTCGTAGGCGCGCATTCCCTCGACCGGTTCGGACAGTTCAGTGAGCCCAGGTGTGTTGTCCCTGAACTGAGGCGGGCGATACGCCGCCGCCGGTGGCAGACCCATCGGCTGGCGGAGCCACGAACCCTTGTCGTTGTGAAACCGATACACGAGCCGTCGGCCGACGTCGTTCGTCAGGACGGAGATCGGAGACGTGACGTCGCCCATGATCGAGCACGTGGAGCCATCCCGCCCTCGGAAGAACCGGCCCGACAGGCTGCCTTCGGGATGGTCGGACCTGGCCTGGGACACGTCGGCAGAGAATGGCACCCATTCCGGCGGCGAGGCCAGACGCGCTTGTCCTTCCGAGTGCAGGACCCTGATGCTAGCCCCTGCCACCAAGGCCACCAAGAGTGCGACCATTCCCAACGCAAGGAACCTCCCGTGGCTTGCCTTCATGGAGCACCTCCAGTCGTCCATCCTTCGTCTGAACCGACCAACTCGAGCGGGTTTTAGACCCAAATCGGTGAGCACCGCGGCAGTAGGTACTCGCCCCATGAGCAAACCATCGGGTTGTCGCAGTTGACGCCCCCTCCAAAGACGATCTCCCCAGCGAAACCGAGGCACTCCCCGTACACACACCAGAAGACCCCTCCGCCCCACCCACACGAGCAGAGGCACTGCTCATCCCAGAGATCGATGTTGAGGACGAAGCACTCAGCAAAACAGCCGGGCGCATTGCAGCCGTGGCACTGTTGGGCCAGCACCGGCCGGTTTGCGGCGGACATCGTCACTCCTACCGCGAGCGCCAGGGCGACAAACTGACCACGCATGCGAGGGGCGGATCCGAGCATGGCGACCTCCTTTCCGTCACGCACCGATAGGCAGCAGCTCGTGCCTCCTATTATGTTCTCGAATGTTTGTCAATCACCTCGGCGACCTTGCCGCCCCCAGTTTTTGGATCGAGCTCCGGGGGGACGCCGCAAGGCCGGCGCCCGGGGGCATTTGAGTGTGAGCCGCTCGAGGCGGCTGGCGGGCTCGCTAACGCGGCCCCGTGTGGAACCACCTCCTGGTGCAGGTGCCCTTCTTCGATGCGACTCTCCTTCTGCGCGGCCAACTTCTTGAACGCCTCCCCCAGATGCCGGCGCAATTCCGCGCACAACGCTTTGCGCCGAGGGCGCCGGTACTTCGGGATGAACACCACGTGATCCTTGCAGTCCCAGACCGAGTGATTCAGACTCTCGAGTGTGTCCATTGCGATGCGTCCTCCCGTGTGCTTGGCGGCAGCGGCCACGGGGGGCTGAGCCTGGCGGCCTTGTCCCGCGCGGTACCACTGCGCGACGTGCGGGCGGGGTCGTGTCCGCGCGACCGGGCGCTCGGCCTCGACGACACGTCGCTCTCGCCGGCCGTCACGCCATCGCGGCCGATGAGCACGATGTCGTGCCGCACGCCGCCCCCGACGCGCCCACCCTGTGCCTCGGCATGAGACGGCACCGGGATCCCGATGCGCGCCGCGGCCGTCGCGGGCTCCGTCACCACTCGGCGGCCACCGAGAGCGCCGCCCAACAGGACACCGAGCCACGCCGAGCAAGTTCGCGGCGCGCGTCGTGCGCGAGGCGGCCCGCCGCGGCGTCGATTCCACCTGCCAGCCGCGCCACTCGAGCCATTGGCGGCCACCAGGATTATAGCTATAATGGCTATATGAACAGCGTCAACATAGCCGACCTGAAGAACAACCTGTCGCGTTACCTGGCTCGGGTGCGCGAAGGGGCCGAGTTGACCGTCCTCGATCGCGACACGCCGGTCGCGCGGATCCTGCCGTTCGCAACTCGAGGCGGCGGAGGCCGGAGTGGCGCGAAGGGGGCCGAGCAAGAGGCCGCCAGGGCACACGTCACGGAGCTGCAGCGGCTGGGCATCCTTGGCGCGGGCGACCCCGAGCCCCTGGGGGCGTGGGTCAGGGACCACGATCCTGTCAAGCTGCCGACCGGTGCGCCGAGTGTCGTCGACGCGTTGATCCAGATGCGTCGCGAGAGCACCCGATGAGGTTCTGGGACAGCTCAGCGCTCGTCCCGCTCGTGTTCGACGATCCATCATCCAAGGAGCTGCGGCATCTCGCCGCCCAGGACGACGCCCCGGTGGTGTGGATGCTGTCGTCGGTCGAGATCCTGTCGGCGATCGCCCGGGTGCAGCGGTCGAGTCGAGGCCTGGACGACGTCCTGAGTGGCGAGCGGCGGGACGCCCTGGACCTGGTGCGTCGATGCCGGCCCGTGGTGCAGGCGGACGTGGTCCGGCAACGTGCGGAGCGACTGGTGAGCGTGCACGCGCTCGCGGCCGCCGATGCGTTGCAGCTCGCGGCGGCCCTCGTCGTGTCGCGCGAGCAGCCTGAAACGCTGGAGTTCGTGACGCTGGACAAGGTGCTCGCCCGCGCCGCGCTCCTCGAGGGCTTCCCGGTGCGACCGGCGCCAGCGAGCAGGTGAACTCAGTTCGTGTCCGACGCCGGAGGTTCGAGGCGCCAGCACTCGAGCCAGTGCCCCTCGCCTCCGGGTTCGAGCGCCACGAGGCCGTGCGGCGGCCACGCCAGCGGCGTCTCCTCGTCGCCCGTCACGAGTCGCCGCATGATTCTGGCGATGTTCGGCAGGTGCCCGACACACATGACGTCGCGGGTCGAGCCCGTCACGCGATCGCAGATCCACTCGGCAGGGTCCGACGGCTGCAGGCCTCGCATAGCGGAGAACTCCGCGAAGGGATTGCAGGCCCGCCAAAAGGTCTCTGCCGTCTGCCGGGCCCGGAGTTTGCCGCTGTGCCAGATCACCTCCGGCCTGACGCCACGCGCCGCAGCCTCCGCGGCCAGCGCCGCCGCCGCACGACGCCCGTGCTCCGACAGCGGCCGCTGAGCATCGAGGTCCGGCGACAGGGCGTCGCCGTGGTGCACGAGGTAGAGCGTCACTTCGCCAGCTTGACGTTGGTGACCGTGATGCTCTTCTTGCCGTCCTCCTCGGTCACCTCCCCGGTGGCACTGACCTGCTTCGACAGCAGCCCGAAGAGCTTCGCGTTGTTGTTGCCCGTGAACTTGCCAGCAATGCGGTAGACGCCGTCCTCCGCAAGCAGGCCCATCGCCCCGCCCTGCTTGGAAGACGTCAGCGTGCAGGCCTTGTACTCGTCGCCCGTCGTCTTGCTGCCGTTTTTCGCATAGCAGTCGAGATCGATCACCTCGCCGGTCACCATCTTCACCTCGCCGGCGAGGACCGGAGCGCCGCACGCCAGCACGAGGCCGGCCAGCGCGACGGCTGCAAACGCCCGTTTCATGGAAACCCCCTTCATGGTGTAAATCAAAATCGGCACGCGGCCCGCTCGAGTCGAGCCCGGGTCCCGTGCGCGAGCGGTAGAGTTTCAGTCTACCCTAGAGGCCGAGCCCGCTGATCCCCGCCATGTCTGCGATCGCCGTGCCGCACGCCCCCCTGGTCCGAGTCGTGGTCTTCGCATTGCCGCTGTTCGCAGGGTGTGCGCGTTCCGCACAGCCGACGGCCATCGACCTCGGGGCCACACTGCCGCTCACCGGTGCGACGGCACTCGCCGACGCGTGGCGGCGCGGCTACGAACGCGCGGTGGCTGAGACCAATGCGGGCGGTGGCCTCGTGCTCGCCGACGGCACGCGCCTGCCGGTGCGTCTCACGATCGTGGACGATTTCAACGAGATGCCGGGGGTGGAACGCGAGGCAGAGGCCCTGTTCCGGCAAGGCGTCCAGGCGATGCTGGCCACGCCTGGCCCGCTCCGCATGGCCGCCCAGGCCGCCGTCGCCCAGCGTCATCGGCGCCCCTATGTGGTGCCCCGTGTCGCCGGCGAGGACCTGAAGGCGTCCGATCACCCCTGGGTGCTCGTCGCGCCGACCGCGGGTGACGACGACGCCGCGCACGCGTACTATGCGGCGCGGGCCCTCCTGGAGGCCTTCGCGCGCGCGCCGACGCTCGACGCGGAAGCCGTGCGGCGCGCGTTCGAGGCGACGTGGGTCACGCGTTGACAGCCTCCGTGCGCGTGACTTACCCTAACCGGGTCATGTTCCAGTCTGTTCATCATCACGCGCACCACCATGGCTGCCTCAGTGGCAGGCCGGCCGAGGTTCGCGCCTGATGTAGCGGAACGACAGGTTCTCATCACGCGGCCCCGCCGGCACCCGGCGGGGCTTTTTTGTTTCTGGGGCAGCGACGCGCATGGACTTCTCGAAACTCGATGGACTGATCCCGGCGGTGATCCAGGACGCGACCACCCGCGAGGTGCTCATGGTGGGGTTCATGAATCAGGAGGCCCTGGCGAGGACCCGCGAGACCGGCTTTGCGACGTTCTACAGCCGCACGCGCCAGACGCTCTGGATGAAGGGGGAAACGTCCGGCAACCGCCTCGCGGTCGAACGCATCCTCGTGGATTGCGACGACGACACGCTGCTGCTGCTCGTGCGCTGCGAGGGAAATGGCCTGGTCTGCCACACCGGCGAACGATCGTGTTTCTTCCGGGACTTCGAGGCGTAGGGGATGGCGATGACGCTGAAGCTGGGACTGCCGAAAGGATCGCTCCAGGACGCGACGATCCAGTTGTTCGCCCGTGCGGGTTTCAACATCTATGCGAACGCGCGCTCGTACTTCCCGTCGATCGACGATCCGGAGGTCGAGTGCATGCTCATCCGGGCCCAGGAGATGGCTCGCTACGTCAAGGACGGCGTGCTCGATGCCGGACTCACGGGTTACGACTGGATCCAGGAGCAACAGCTCGCCAACGGCGGAGGGCATGCCCTGAGGTCGGTATGCGAGCTCGTGTACGCCAAGCAGAGCTTCGGCAAGGTGCGGTGGGTGCTGGCGGTCCCCGAGGACTCGCGGTTCAGGACGCCACAGGATCTCGAGGGCGCGACCATCGCGACCGAACTCGTGCGGGTGACGCAGGACTACTTCGCGCGGCTCGGCGTCTCCGTTCAGGTCGAGTTCTCCTGGGGCGCCACCGAGGTGAAGCCGCCCGTGCTGGCCGACGCCATCGTCGAGGCCACGGAAACGGGCTCGACCCTGCGGGCGAACCGGCTGCGTGTGCTCGACACGGTGCTCGAGTCCACCACGCAGTTCGTCGCCAACGAGCCGGCCTGGCGCGATACGTGGAAGCGGACGAAGATCGAGAACATCGCGCTGCTGCTGCAGGCGGCCATCCAGGCGCAGGGACGCGTGGGGCTCATGCTCAACGTGCGGCGCGCGAACCTGCCCGCCATTCTCGATCAGCTCCCCGCGCTGCGCCGCCCGACGATTTCCGCGCTGAGCGACGAGGAGTGGGTGGCGCTGAACACGATCGTCGAGGAGCGTACCGTGCGGGAGCTCATTCCGCGCCTGAAGGCGGCGGGGGCCGAGGGCATCGTGGAGTATCCGTTGAACAAGATCGTGCTCTGAGGGCGCCCATGTTCCGCATCATCAGTGCCGCCGACTCCCGCAGCCTCGGACGCCTGCTCGATCGCCACCCGTCGCGCGATCCGGCGCTCGAGCGCCGCGTGGCGGCGATCGTCGCGGACGTGCGCCGCGGGGGCGACAAGGCCGTCGTCGCCTACGCCCGCCGCTTCGACGGCCTCGACGGCCCGGTCGAGGTCACCGCGAAGGAGATTGCCGCGGGGGCCCGTGCCACGCCGGCCGTGGTCCGGCGTGCCCTCGCCACGGCAGCCCGCCACATTCGCTCCGTCGCGCGCCAGCAGGTCCCGAAATCGAGCCGCATGACCGTGATGCCAGGCGTGGTGGTCGAGCAGCGCGTCACGCCGCTCGATCGCGTCGGCTGCTACGTGCCCGGCGGTCGGTATCCGCTGCCGTCTTCCCTGCTCATGACGGCGGTCCCTGCACGCGTCGCCGGGGTCACCGAGGTCGTGGCCGTGTGCCCGCGGCCGGATCCCGTGGTTCTCGCCGCAGCGGCGGAGGCCGGCGTGGATCGCCTGTTCCGACTCGGCGGCGCGCATGCGGTGGCCGCGCTGGCCTACGGAACCGCCGCGGTGCCGCGCGTGGACAAGATCGTCGGCCCCGGCAACGCATACGTGGCCGCGGCCAAGGCTCTGGTCTCGGCCGACTGTGCCATCGACTTCCACGCCGGACCGAGCGAGATCGTCGTCATTGCCAGCCAGGGGCCGGCCAGCTGGGTGGCGGCCGACCTCATCGCGCAGGCCGAGCACGACCCGCAGGCCCGCGCGATCCTGCTGACCTGGAGCAGGCGCTTCGCCAACCAGGTACACCGCGAGGTCGAGGCGCAGGCGCCGGCGGACGGGCCCGCGCGCGCGGCCCTGGCCGCCAACGGTGGCATCGTCCTCACCAGGAACCGGGCCGAGGCCATCGCGATCGCCAACCGCCTCGCCCCGGAGCACCTCGTGTGCGAGGACGCACGCGTCGCCGAGGACGTGACGTGCGCCGGGGCGACGTTCGTCGGGGCCTGGACGGCCCAGGCCACGGGCGACTACGCGACCGGCTCGAACCATGTGCTGCCCACCAACGGCGCGGCGAGGTTCCGCGGCGGCCTGAGCGCTGCGGACTTCGTGCGCGTCCGATCGGTGCAGCGCCTGACGAAGGCTGGCCTCGTCCGCATCGCCCCCACGGCGCTCGCGCTGGCGGAGGCCGAGGGGCTGGCCGCGCACGTGCAGTCCATCCGGGTGCGCCTGTCATGAGTTTCGAGTACGAGCGACTGCCCGACCCCGGCGAGGGCCTGCGCCTTCACCTGAACGAGAACACCGCCGGCTGTTCGCCCCGCGTGCTGGACGCGCTGGCGCGCCTGACGCGCGAAGACTGCGCGTTCTACCCGGACTACACGGATGTCACACGCCGGGTGGCCCACTCGCTCGGCGTCGATGCCGAGTGGACCCTGCTCCTCAACGGGCTCGACGAGGGCCTGCACCTGGCCGCGCTCTGCACCCTGCCTCGCGGCCCCTCCGGCGAACAGCACGAGGCCATCGTCGTCGAGCCGGCCTTCGACATGTACGCGGCGTGCGCGGACGCGGCCGGGGGCCGCGTGGTGACCGTCGCGCCTCGCGCGGACTTCTCCTTCCCGCTCGACGAGGTCCTGGCGGCCATCACGCCGCGCACGCGGCTCGTCTACCTGACGAGTCCCAACAACCCCACGGGCCTGACGATTCCTCGGGACATGGTGGCGGCGGTGGCGCGTCGCCTGCCCGGCGATGCGCTCGTGCTGCTCGACGAGGCTTACGTGGAGTTCGCGCGCGAACAAGCCCCGGACCTGCTGCCCTCGACGCCGAATCTCGTGATCGGCCGCACCTTCGCGAAGGCCCAGGGGCTGGCGGCCGTGCGCGCCGGCGCCGCGGTGGCCCAGCCAGCGGTGATCCGCCGGCTGCGCCGGATCGCCCCTCCCTACAGCGTCAACGTATTCGCGGCAACGGCCATCGTCGCGGCGCTCGAGGACCACGAGTACCTCGCCTGGTATCGCGATCAGGTCGCACGGTCGCGGGAACTCGTCTACGACTGCTGCAGGCGCCTGCAGCTCGACTACTGGCCGAGCGAGGCGAACTTCGTGCTCGTTCGTGTGGGAGCTGGCGCGGCCGAACTCGTGCGGGCCCTGGCCCGACGTCGCATCTTCATCCGGGATCGCACGACCCAGCCCGGCTGCGCCGGCTGCGTGCGGATCACGGCCGGCGTCGTGGAGCACACCGCGCGCTGCGTGGCGGCGATCGAGGAGGTCCTGTGCGGCAAGCCGTGATCGAGCGCAAGACCCGTGAGACGCAGATCCACGTCCGCCTCCGCCTCGAGGGCAAAGGGCGGTACGAGGTCGCGACCGGCATCCGGTTCTTCGACCACATGCTGGAGCTGATGACACGCCATGGCGCGTTCGACCTCACGCTGAGGGCTGACGGCGACCTGGATGTCGACCAGCACCACACCGTCGAGGACGTGGGCATCGCGCTCGGCGAGACCGTGTCGAAGGCGCTCGGCGATCGGCGCGGCATCCACCGTGCCGGCTACTTCGTGATGCCGATGGACGAAACGCTCGCGGTGGCCGCCATCGACCTCGGCGGGCGTCCTCACGCGGTCGTGTCGCACGGCGTGCGGGTGCGCCTCGTCGGGGACCTGCAGTCGGAACTGGTGCACGACTTCTTCGAGGGGTTCTCCGTCGGCGCGCGGGCGAACGTGCACGTGAAGGTCCTGTACGGCCGCTCGAGCCACCACCGGGTCGAAGCGTGCTTCAAGGCGTTCGGGCGGGCGCTGCGGGTCGCGTGCTCGCGCGACCGGCAGCTCGGACGCATGTTGCCCTCCACCAAAGGACTCCTGTAGGGCGATGCTGGCGCTGCTCGACTACGACGCGGGCAACCTCGCTTCCGTGCGGAAGGCACTGGCCTTCGTCGGGGCGGAGATGTTCACGCCCGCCGGACCGGAGGCGTTGTCGCGGGCGTCCGGCATCGTCGTGCCGGGCGTGGGTCACTTCGAGGCCACGGTCGTACTCGACGCCGGCTGGCGCGAGGCCGTTCGCGCCGCAGTTTCCGCGGGCACGCCGCTGCTCGGCATCTGTCTGGGCCTGCAATGGCTGTTCGAGGGCAGCGAGGAGGCGCCCGGCCAGCCGGGCCTCGGCCTCCTGCCCGGCCGATGCTCACTGCTGAAGGCGGGCCCAGGCCTCAAGGTGCCGCACGTCGGGTGGAACGCCCTGTCGATCCGCCGCCCGTCCCGGCTGCTCGAGCAGGTGGACGATGGCGCCCAGGCCTACTTCACGCACTCGTTCGTGGCGCCGGTGACCGACGCGTGCGTCGCGACGACGACCCACGGCGTGCCGTTCGCCAGCGTTGTCGAGCGGGGCGTCGTGTTCGGTGCCCAGTGCCATCCCGAGAAGTCGGGGACCGTCGGGCTCACGCTGCTTCGGAACTTCCTGGCCGTCGTGCGCGGGAGAGGATGACGGCGATGCTGGCAAAACGCATCATCGCATGCCTGGACATCAGGGACGGCCAGGTCGTGAAAGGCGTCCAGTTCGGGGGACTTCGGGCCGCCGGCGACCCGGCGGCGCTCGCGCGGCGGTACAACGTCGAGGGCATCGACGAGCTCGTGATCCTCGACGTCACCGCGACGCTCGAGGCCCGCCGTGCGCTGCGACACACCATCGAGGCCGTCGCGCGCGAGCTGTTCATCCCGCTGACGGTCGGTGGCGGGATTCGTCACGAGGACGATGCGGCGGTTGTCGTCGAGGCCGGCGCCGACAAGGTGAGCATCAACTCGGCCCCGCTGAACGAGCCGGCCCTGATCACGCGGCTCGCCCGCCGGTACGGCAGCCAGGCGATCGTGGTGGCCATCGACGCCAGGCGCGAGCACGAGCGGTTCGCGGTGTACGCGCGGAGTGCGACGGCCGCCGCGGCGCGCGATGCCGTCGAGTGGGCGCGTGAGGCTGCCGATCGGGGCGCTGGCGAGATCCTGCTCACCTCCATCGATCGGGATGGGACGCGGAACGGGTTCGACTGCGAGCTGACAGCCGCCGTCTCGGACGCCGTCAACATCCCGGTGATCGCCTCGGGCGGCGCCGGAGGCTTCGAGCACTTCGCCGAGGTGTTCACCGCCGGTCGCGCCGACGCGGCCCTGGCGGCGTCGATCTTCCATTTCGCCGAGCACGCCGTGGCGGACCTGAAGCAGTTCCTCGCGGCGCGCGGCATCCCGATCCGACTCGTCGCGTCGACCGGTGCCGCATGCTGATTCCCTCCATTGACCTGAAGGACGGCCAGGTCGTCCAGCTCCGGCAGGGCCGCGACCTCGCCCTCGCGTCCGACGACGTGTTCGCGTGGGTCCGTCGATTCGAGGGGTTCGCGAAGGTGCAGTTGATCGATCTCGACGGCGCGTTCGGCACCGGCGTGAACGACTTCCTCGTGCGCCGGGTCTGCCGGGCGCTGCCCTGCCGGGTGGGCGGCGGGATCCGGACGATCGCGCGGGCCCGTGAGGTGCTGGCGGCGGGCGCGCGGGCCGTGATCGTTGGCTCGTCGCTGTTCCGGGACGGCCAGCCGGATCTGGACTTCGCGACCCGCCTCGCCGAGGGCGTCGGCGTGGACCGGGTGATTGCCGCCGTGGACAGCCTGGAGGGGCACGTGGTCGTCAAGGGCTGGCGCGAGTCCACGGGGCTGTCCACGGTGGAGGCCGTACAGGCGCTCGAGCCCTTCTGCGACGAGTTCCTCTACACGCATGTGGACCGGGAGGGGCTGATGCAGGGCACCGACCTGGCGGCCATCCGCGCCGTCCGCGAGGCGACGTCCCGACGGGTCACGGCGGCCGGCGGCATCACCACGCAGGCCGAGATCGACGCGCTCGAGGCCATGGGCGTCGATGCGGTCGTCGGCATGGCCATCTACACGGGGGCCCTCGCCTTCAGGCCGCCCCAGTCGTGATACGCTGATTGACGTAACGGTTACGTAGGATGACGTCATCGTTTATCGGTCATTGGGCCGCCAGCCGTGTGCCGTGAGCCCCAGGCCGCAAGCCGTGAGCCGCCGGCCGCAAGCCTGATATGAATCCCTTCGTCTACGGCGAAGTCGTGCCGGCCGACGCGTTCACCGACCGCGAGGCGGAACTGGATCGCCTGGTGGCCGACCTCGAGGCCGGCCAGAAGGTCTTCCTCATTTCTCCGCGCCGGTTCGGCAAGTCGTCGCTCGTGCGCCGCGCGCTGCACGTGCTCGCGCGCCGACACGTGCGCGGCGTCGAGCTCACGGTCAGCAGCTACAGCTCGTACGTCGCGTTCCTCGAAGGCTTCACGCGGGCGCTGGTGGCGCTCGAGCGCGAGGTGGACGCCGCGCGGTCCTGGATCGAGCGGCTGCTCGGCCCCGTGCACCCCGAACTCCGCCCGCGCCCGTCCGGCGAGGGGACGCTTGCGCTCGACGTGGCCTTCCCGCGTGCCCGCAGCGCACGCGACATCGCGCGCCTCGCCGACGAGGTGTTCGCCCTGCCGGGGCGGCTCGCGGACATGAAGAACCGCCCCCTCGTGGTCGCGCTCGACGAGTTCCAGGACATCGCGCGCTTCAACGGCGGCAGCGTCGAACAGGCCCTCCGGGCCGCCGTGCAGCACCAGCGGCGTGTGGGGTACGTCTTCGCAGGTTCCGAACCCACGTTGATGGAGCAGATGATCAGTCCGCGGCGGCCGTTCTACAAGGCCGGCCCCGTGCTCCGGCTCGGGCGCATCCCCGCGGACCAGTTCGGCCGCTTCCTCGACGCGCGCTTCAGGCGCAGCGGCCTCGCCCCGGCGCCCGGCCTGGGCGCGGCGATCGTCGATCTCGCGGGCAACCTGCCGTACGACGTGCAGCGGCTCGCGCACGAGACGTGGGACGATGTGCGGGCCGCGCGGCGACGGAAGGTGACCGCCGACGACCTGGACACGACGCTGCATCGGCTGCTCCGCGAGCACGCCGTGTTCTTCGAGGGATCGTGGCAACGGTTGACGCTGGCCCAGCGAGCGGCGCTGCGCGCGGTGGTGCTCGAAGACGGGCGGTCGCTTCTCGCGGCCGACGCGCGCCTGCGTCACCGGCTGGGCGGCGCGTCGAGCGTGCAGGCGTCGCTCGCCGCCCTGCGTCGGGACGACCTCATCGCCCGGGACGAAACAGGGCGATACTGGGTGGTGGACTCGCTCTTCCGCGAGTGGATCGCGCGCAAGACGTTCTGACTGGAGCCCCACCCATGACAACCACGCCAGCGTTCCGGGAGCCCAAGGCGTCCGACGTGACCTGGACGCACCTGATCTACGCCCTCCACGCCGTGGGGGTCACGCTCGGCGTGGCCACCTCGGCGTTCATCGTCACGAGCTTCCTGTTCGGGCTGCCGTCGATCGTGGCGGTCATCATGAACTACATCAAGCGCGGCGACGTGCGGGGGACCGTGCTCGAATCGCACTTCCGCTGGCAGATCCGCACGTTCTGGTTCGCCCTGCTGTGGATCGTGGTGGCGTCGCTCCTGTCCCTTCCCCTGATGCTGGTGCTCGTCGGGTTCGTCACCCTGTGGGTGGCCGCCGTGCTGATCGGGCTCTGGGTGCTCTACCGCGTGGCCCGTGGGTGGCTCCGCCTGGCCTCGCGCGAGCCGATGTACGCCTGACGCCGGGAACCTCCCGCCCCGCCCGCTCGTCCCCTCACTTGACGACACCTGTAGTCAAGCCCTATGCTGACTACAGGTGTAGTCACAGGGGATCCGCATGAACGCCACCATCGGGGACCAGGAACTCGCCCTGCTCCAGTTCATCGCCGCGGCCCCGGGCCGCACGGTCGGCGAAGCGGCCGAGGGCTTCGGCGCCCCCAGGGGCCTCGCGCGATCCACCGTCCTCACGATGATGGAGCGCCTCCGTCGCAAGGGACATCTCTCGCGGCGGCTCGTCCGCGGCACGTTCCGTTACAGCCCGCGCGTGCCCCCCGGTGAGGTCGTCCGGGGGGTGGTGCGCGACTTCGTCGAAGGCACGCTCCAGGGCGCGGTCTCGCCGGTCGTCGCCTACCTGTCCGAGGAGGCCGACGTCTCCGACGCGGAACTCGCTGAACTCGAGGACCTCGTCTCGCGCCTCCAGGCACGACGGAAGGACCTTGCACCATGACCCTGGACCTTGCGCTTCCCTGGGCGAGCGCCCTCTCGACGGCCCTCGTGCGGGCCTCCTTCGAGGGCGGAGCGATGGCGGCCGTCGCCTGGGTCGTCCTTCGGCTGCGCCCAGCCTGGCCGGCGTCGGTCCGCTGCACCCTGTGGTGGCTGGTGTGCGCGCGATTCCTCGTGAGCCTGGCCTGGCCCGCACCGATCCTCATTCCCCTCGTGCCGGAGACCTGGCCATCCCGGGCGTGGCTGCCGGCGGCCGCCACGCCGGCGGTCCCAGCCACCGCGCCGCACGCCACGACGTCGAGCACATCGCCGGACGCCTCGCCTCACCGAGACACCCGCGGGCCCCGTGAGTCGACCGCGTCTCCCACCCGGATGGCAGCGCTCGGCGATGCCGCCCGCTGGTGGCCAGTCCCAGTCGTGTTGTTGTGGTTCGCCGGCGTGAGCGCCAGCGTGTGGTCGCTCGCGAGGCTGCTGCAACGCGAACAGCGGCTCCTGGCGCACGCGATCCCGGCGAGTCCCGTGACGCAGCGCCACCTCTTCGAGCTGGTCCACCGACTCGCTCTCGCGCGTGCGCCTCAGGTGCTCGCGTCGAGCGACATCACGAGCCCCTGCGTCGTCGCTGGCCGTCGCCCGCGGATCCTCCTGCCTCGCGCCTTCGACGACGCGCCCGCGCCCACGGTGCGGCTCGCGCTCTGCCATGAACTCGTGCACCTGAAGCGTCACGACCTGGCCTGGGCGCTGGTCCCTGCGCTCGCCGAGCGCCTGCTGTTCTTTCATCCCCTGGCCCGGTTCGCGGCCCGCGAGTATGCCCTCGCGCGCGAAGCCGCCTGCGATGCCGCCGTTCTCGACGTGCTTCGCGCTCCCGTGGCCGACTACGCGCGTCTCATTCTCGCCTGTGCGCTTCCGGGGCGGCAGGCGTCGCTCGGCATGGGCGGCGTCTCGGCCCCGGCGGCGATGTTGAAGAGGAGACTGATCATGCTGCACGACACCTTGCACCAGACCTGCAGGCGACCGTCGCCGTGGACCGTCAGCCTGCTCGGCGTCCTCGCGCTCGCCCCATTCCAGGTCGGGGCCGTGCGCCCTGCGCGCGAGGCAACACCTGCGATCACGACGTCCGCTGCGATGCAGGCGACTCCCGCTGCCCCCGAAGCGCCTGCCGTGCCTGCCGCGCCCCCGGCGCCCCCGGCCTCCGCCGCCCGCGCAGGCGCGACGACGCAGCCACCTCCGCCGCCACCCCCGCCGCCGGCTCCACCAGCGCCTCCGGCCCCACCTCCGCCGCCGCCCGATCAGGGCTCGTATGTTGCGGAGGCGTTCGCGCGTGCCGCAGACGCCTGGGTATTGCTCAGGGGCGACCACGACGAAGGCATCCACTACGGGTCGCGAAGCGACCGCCGCAAGGCCTCCAGCCACCGGCGCGGAGCCGACCCGCTCTTCTGGTTCCGGCGAGGCGACCGGGAATTCGTCATTCGCGATCGAACCACGCTCGAGGCCATCGAGCGGCTGTTCGAACCGCAGCGTGAACTCGGGCAGCGCATGGGCGAACTCGGGACCAGGCAGGGCGAGCTGGGTGCCGCGCAGGGACAGCTCGGGGCGAAGCAGGGCGAGATGGGCGCCATGCAGGCCGCGCTCGCCGCGAAACAAATGGCGATGTCCGCTCAGGAGATGCGGAATCCCGCACGCGACGCCGCGGAAGCCGCGCTCCGCGCGGAGCGCGCGAAGATGGATCAGCAACTGCGGGAGCTGGGGGCCAGCCAGCGCGAGCTGGGTCGCGAGCAGGCCGCTCTTGGTGAACGGCAGCGGGAGCTGGCGCGACAGCAGGAAGTCCTGGCGCGCACGATGCGGGAGCTGACGGCCACCGCCGCCGACGGGCTCCAGTCGCTGCTGGATCAGTCGATGGCCAGCGGGCGCGCCGAGCGCGTCAAGTAGATGGGGATCCCTACAGCGGCCGCCCGTAGTGCTCCGAGAAGAAGTTCCCCAGTGCGACCGCCAGCGCGGCGGCGAAGGCCTGTCGGCTCGCATCCGTGTCCCTGACGCCCGCGAGATGCGCTTCGATCTGTACCCCGGCCACGCCGCCAGACGAGTGCCGCTCCGTGCTGTAGCCGCCCTCGAAGTACGGGTCGCTGCCGGGCGACGGTGTAGATGGGCTCGGCACCGCTGCGACGCCGCGCTCCTCGAACCACGCCCCCAGGCTGACCGGCCCGCGCAGCATGCGCGCGAAGCCTCCGGCGGGGGTCGCGATCTCCCGCAGACTGCTGCGCGCCTGGTGGCCGCTGTCGAGACGTGAGTTCGGCAGGTCGAGATCATCCGCCGACAGCAGGTAGCCCAGCTCGAGTCGTGCCTTCTCGTGGCCGTGGCCGTGCAGGTCGATGTAGAACGCGACCCCGCTGCGGGCGAGGGCGAGCCGCGTGGCCTGATCGATGAAATCGTGGTACTCGCGCCACGCCTGCTCCGCCTGGACGTTCCCCTGCGCCGCATCGCCGATGTCCCGGTTCGCGTCCAGCTTGGAGCGGCGAAGATGACAGATCACCGCGTGAGGCGTGCGTCCGGTCCGCACCTGCAGGGCCTGCGAGACGGCCCGCGTGAGCTCGATCGTGTTCAGGTCGGTCGTCGACGTCCCCGAGCGGTTCGGGATGTCGGCCGGCGCCAGCGCACCGCCATGCGGCGCGCTGACCACCACCGGCAGGTCGCCTGGCACGTACTCGATGTAGTTGCTGCGGCCGAAGATCGGAACGCCAGGCACCACCGACGTGACAGGCTGCCCGGTGGACGGCGTCGCCAGGCTCGGGGCCGTCGGCGTCGATCTCCCGCCTCCGCAGGCCACCGCCACAGCCAGGCCGGCGGCAACCGCAGCACGACGGATCACCACAGCGACCGGCACGGGCGGGATTCTGACATACTCCCCGCATGGCGCACCTGTTCGAACCCTTGTCGGTGAGAGGCCTCACGCTGCGCAACCGGATCGTGGTCTCGCCGATGTGCCAGTACTCGGCCGCCGACGGGCTGCCGAACGACTGGCACTTCGTGCACCTCGGGTCGCGCGCCATCGGCGGTGCAGGTCTCGTGCTGACGGAGGCCACGGCCGTCGTCCCCGAAGGCCGCATCAGCCCTGATGACCTCGGCATCTGGATCGACGCGCAGGCCGCCGCGTTCGAACGCATCACGCGCTTCGTCCGGGAACAGGGGGCCGTGCCCGGCATTCAGCTCGCGCACGCCGGCCGCAAGGCCGGCACGTGGCGCCCGTGGGCAGGCCAGGGATCGGTGCCCCGGGCTCAGGGGGGATGGGAATCCGTGGCCCCCAGCGCCGTGCCGTTCGCCCCCGGGTACGACAGGCCCCGTGCGCTCGCGGCCGACGAGATCCCGCAGATCGTCGCCGCGTTTCGCGAAGCCGCGCGTCGCGCGCGCAGCGCGGGCTTCGACGTCGCCGAGGTCCACGCCGCACACGGCTACCTCCTGCACCAGTTCCTCTCCCCTCTCTCGAACGTGCGCACCGACAAGTACGGCGGCTCGTTCGAGAACCGGTGTCGGCTGCTGCTGGAGGTGGTGCAGGCGGTCCGCATGGAGTGGCCCGACTCACTGCCCGTGTGGGTGCGGCTCTCGGTGACCGATTGGGTGAACGGGGGCTGGGATCTCAACCAGTCCCTGGCACTCGCCGGTCACCTGCTCGGGCTTGGCGTGGACGTGATCGACTGCTCGTCTGGAGGCGCGGTCGCCGATGCGAAGATCCCGCTGGGCCCTGGATATCAGGCGGCGTTTGCGGCGGAGATCCGGCGGGTCACTGGAATCCGGACCGGCGCCGTCGGGCTGATCACGTCGCCGCCGCAGGCCGATCACATCATCCGGTCCGGGCAGGCGGATTGCGTGCTGCTCGCCCGCGAACTGCTGCGCGACCCCTACTGGCCGCTGCGCGCCGCGGCGGCACTCGGCCGCGAACTCGAGTGGCCAGCGCAGTACCTGCGTGCGGCGCCCGTGGGCTCGAAGCCCCGGCCGGCGGCGCGCTGAACCTGTGGCTCGACCGCCCCGACCTCGAAGGAGGATTCCATGACCCGGACGATCCTGCTCCCCCTGCTGCTCTGCGCCACGGCGGTCGCACCGGCGCCCGCGCAGACGCTCCCCCCCGTCCCCGTACCCGTCACGGCGATCCGGGCGGGACGTCTCCTCGATCCTGAGACGGGCGTGACGTCGCGCAACCAGGTCATTCTCGTCGAGGGCGAGCGGATCAAGGCCGTCGGGCCGGACGTGCCCATTCCCGCCGGGGCCGCCGTCATCGACCTCTCGACGCTCACCGTGCTCCCGGGACTCGTCGATGCGCACACGCACATGGCGATGACCTACAAGGAGCAGCCGGAGAACAACTACTACTACCTCACGTACGTCATGGAGTCGACGCCGCTCAGGGCCATCCAGGCGGCGTCGAACGGCATCCAGTTGCTCAACTCGGGCTTCACCGTCGTGCGCGACGTCGGCAACAACGCGCTCTACGCAGACGCGGCGCTGCGCCAGGCCATCGAACAGGGCTGGCTCCCCGGCCCCACCGTGATCCCCTCCGGGCCGATGATCGGCAGCACGGGCGGCCAGTTCTGGCCCACGCCCGAGATGTACAAGCAGCACCAGATCATGTTCCCGGAGTACATCGACGCAAACAGCCCGGACGAGATCGTGCGGGCCGTGCGCGAGAACATGCTGTTCGGCGCCCGCACGATCAAGCTGTGCATCGATTGCAAACCCTGGGGCTACTCGGTGGACGACATCCGGCTGGTCATCCGCGAGGCGGCCACCGGCGGCTGCAAGGTCGAGGGCCACGTCCAGACGCCTGCCGGCGCACAACGCGCCATCGACGCCGGCATCCACATCATCGGCCACGGCCAGGCGCTCACCGCGGAGCACCATCGCCAGATGGCCGAGAAGGGCATCTTCCTGGCCGGCACGGATACGCCGTTCACCGTGTACCGAGGCAGCGAAGAGGCGTTCCAGCGCGCCGTCGGCAAGCTGCGCAGCGCATGGGAAGCGAAGGTGCCCCTCACCTTCTCCACCGATTTCGACTACTGGAACGACCGGATGCGCGACGAAAAGTCCGGTCGCTGGCTCACCCGCGGCGAACTCACGATCGACTTCCTGCGAACGTGGAAGGCGGCCGGGATCCCGCCGGCCGATCTGCTTCGCGCGATCACGATCAACGGCTACCGGGCCGCGGACGTGATTGCGGAACGGGGCCCGATCAAGCCCGGCTACTTCGCGGATCTCATTGCCGTGCGGGGCGATCCGCTGGCGGACCTCGACGCGCTGCGTGCGGTCGTCTTCGTCATGAAGAACGGCCAGGTGTTCAAACGGGACGGGGTGATGACGCCCGGGGACTTCTTCCATCCCGGTCCCGTCCGTCTGCCGAACGGGCGCTGGACGCGTTGACGCAGGCTGCCCGCCGGGACGCACACCGTGCGACAATAGGGGCTGGCGCGGAGAACCCCATGGAACTGCGTCCTCACCCCACCAACCCGGACATCCTGGTCCTGACCGCAGACTCCCGGCTCGATTCGCCGGGCTGCGACGACGTCGTGGACGGGCTGCAGGAGCACCTCGAGGCGGGCGTGCGCACGCTGATCGTCGATTGCTCTCACGTCGGCTACGTCGGCAGCATGGCCGTGTGCCGGCTGATCCGCCTGCACAAGCGGTTCGCGCAGCGCCAGGGCCGGTTGTTCCTCGCCGGCGTGCAGGTGCCGCTCGGGCACGTCCTCGAGATCACGCACCTGGACAAGGTTTTTCGCCTCGCAGCGTCGGTGGACGAGGCCGTGCGGCTGGCCAGGCAGACGCCAGCCACGACGGGACGGTGAGGGGACACACCGGCCCTGAAAGGGCCGGTGCTCCGAACCCGGGCCGGGGCTCCGAACTCCGTCTTACTGCGACGAGAGCTTCTTGCGCGCCACCGGGCGGGAGAACGCGTTCTGGATGCTGTGCGCGTTCGACGCCATCACCTTCTGGTAGAACTCCCGCGCCTTGACCGTGTCCCCCTTGCCCTCGTGCGCCTGCGCGATCAGGCCGAGGATGAAGGGATCCCGCTGATCGGCCTTCGCCAGCTCGGCGATCGCCGCGTCGTAGCGCTTCGCATACAGCGCGTTGTAGCCGAGCAGGTACTGATACACGGGCCGCTGCTCCTCGTTGGGCCCACCCTTGTCCACGATCCGCTTCACCTGGTTGGCGAGACGGTCGGCTTCGGCCGCGTTGCCGCGACGCGCCGCCAGGCGCGACTGGGCGTGGAGCGCGCGCAATTCCCAGAGATCGGCCTGGTCCGGCGGCAGGTCCTTGATCATCCGGGCCGTCTCGTGGCCGCGGGTGTACCAACTCGCGGCCTTGTCGAGATCGCCGGACTCGAGATACACCCGGGCCAGCGCGTTGGCGGTCGCCGCGGCCCCGTCGAGCGCCTTGTTCTTCATCTGCAGGTCATACTGGCGCTGGTAGTACTTGGCGGCCTCGGCGGCATTGCTTTCGAAGGCGTAGGACACCGCCATCGCGGACAGCGCCTGAGGCTGCGCGCCGTCCGGAGCGAGTTCGATCGCCTTCTGCAGAAACGTCCGGGCACGCGCCAGATCGCCCTTGAGGTCGAGGGCGATGCCCGCGCCGAGGTAAGCGTCGAAGGCCTTGGGATCGAGCTTGATCGCCTTCTCGTACAGCCCGAGGGCTTCATCCTGCTTGCCATCGGCGTTGAGCTTCCGCGCGAGCTTCACCAGTTCGGCGGGATCGGCCGATGGGGTCTGGGCCAGCCCGGGAGTCGCGGTGGCGTACCCGAGCATCGTGAACGCGACGAGGCATCGACGGATGGGTGATCGCATCCGCGGATTATCTCACGCGCTCGGCACCAGGCAGGCCCAGCCAGGCCGCCTGCTCGATCTGCCCGCCCGCCAGGCACACCCGCGTCGCGGCGCGCCACAGCACGAAGAGCTGCTGGGCCGTCACGAGGGCCACGAACTGCCACCACGTGGGCCCCCACGCCGGCGCCGTCACCGCACGATAGCCCAGGTACGCCACGCCGAGGCCGACCATCAGGAGCAGCCAGAACCCGCACGTCGCGAGCACGTGCCGTCGGACGAACTGCAGGGCCGTCCACCATGAGGACCTCGCTCGTCGCTCGTCGCTCGCAACGAGGTGCACCCGCGCGAAGTCCAGCACGAGCGACAGCAGCAGCCACACGAGCGCGGCGCCTGCCAGCGGCCCCAGGAGCCGGGTCCACGCGCCGGTTTCCGAGAGCGAGTCCCGCAGGGGCACGGTCGCGAATCGCAGCAGTCCGTAGACCAGACCAGCCGCAATGCCAGTCACGAGGACATGCAGCAGCGACAGGCGCAGGTTGCGTGCGAAGCAGGCGCCCGCGCCGCTGAAGAACCGGTGCAGCACGCCGCGCGCGCCCGCGACATCGACCTCCCCGCGTCGCGAGGCGACCAGAACTTCGAGCACTCCCGTAGAGACGATGAGCGAGCCCAGCGCAGCGAGCAGCAGCACGCCGCCCGTGACGACGGCGAGCGTTGGAATCAGCGACGGATCGTTCTCGGCAAGATCGGCAATCAGGGACAGATCGAATCCGTTCGCGAGCGTTCGCGCTTCGGTCGTCCGGTCCAGCGCGCCGTGCCACCATCGGACGAAGGGCAGCGCAGCGGCGAGCGCAGGCGCGAGGTTCCAGAGCCACAGCAGCACCACGAGCCGCCATTCCCGCACCGCGCCGGCAATCCCGGCAATCAGGCTCCGCCCGATCATGACTACCACCCCACCCAGGACAGGAGGTTCTGCAGCAGGAAGAGCCAACTGGCCGACCAGCGGGCCGTGTGCCGCGCATCCGACGCTGTGCGTCGCCCGTTGTTCAGCCAGTTCGCGTCGAGCGTCACCTTGCGGTCCGGGTCCACCTCGGCCCACTCGAGCCGCTCCGGGCGATGGAACTCGAAGCGCTTCCACCGCTCACGGCCGTCCCACTGGATTCGCTCGAGCGGCTGACCTTCGAACTTGAGCGCCAGTTGGACGGGAAAGACGAAGTCCCCATAGCGCCGGACCAGCACGACGGTCCGATACTCGGGGGCACGGCCCGCATCCCTGTCCGCCTGCGCCTGCCGGCGGGCCTCAGCCTCGCTGACCAAGGTCGTGCCCGCGGGGCCCTCGAGAAACCCGCGGGGCGGGGCGGACCGGGTGCTCGTCGCCCTCGCGACCTCGTAGTCGAGCACGTCGTGCCCTTCGACCGCGGCCTTGAAGAACCACGACAGGTCCTGCCCGGAGACCTCGCTGGCGACCGCGTAGAAGTCGTCGCTCGAGGGATGTCGGAAACGCCATCGCTCGTGGAAGGTGCGCATCACGCGCGCCATGGTCTGCTCGCCGAGGTACCCTTCCAGGGTGCGCAGCAGCAGCCCCGGCTTGGTGTAGCTGTAGAAGCTGTACCCACCCGAGTAGGTCCAGGCCGGCTGGCGAACCCTGTCGAAGATCTGCCAGCGGTTGTTCTGCATCCGGTTCGTCTGCTCCTCCGTCACGCGCAGACCGAGGAGCTCGGCGGCCACGCCGTCGTAGCCCCGATCGATCACCTTGCCGGTCGAGTACGTGTTCAGGCCTTCGTCGAGCCAGGCCTCCTCGAACTCGTTGTTCGCCGACAGGCCGTACCAGAACTGATGGCCGAACTCGTGGATCGTGACGAGCTCCGGGGCGCGGATCCGATCCAGGGGCCAGCGACCAAGCACCGCGCTGGTGCCTGCCGTGATGAACGTCGGATACTCCATCCCGCCCGCGCCGCCGGCGCCGGGGGCCGGGTCCACGACGGTCAGCGTGTCGTAGGGGTAGCGGCCGTACCAGAGCCCGAACCACTTCAAGCCGAGCACCGCCGCCTCGAAGTGCCGCTCGGCCTGGGCGCGGTGCGGGGGCTGCAGCAGCAAGATGATCTCGACGTCCTTCAGGCGCACCTGGTCCGGCGGGCGCCCGAGCAGCCGTGCGGTGGTCGCGTACTCCTCCGCGCTGACGTCGCGAGTCGCGGAGAACGTCCGCCGCATCTCGATGAATGCCGGGTCCGCCGTCCAGGCGAAGTCGTGCACGTCGCGCTGCGCGTAGCTGTAGGTCGTCGTCCCATCGGCGTTCCGCCGCTCCCCGGTCCGCGTCCCGGTGGCGCCGACGACGTAGCCGGAGGGCACGGTGATGTCGACGTCGAAACGACCGAAGTCGGCGTAGAACTCCGAGTTCGCATGGAACTGGTGCGCGTTCCAGCCGCCCGAGGTCCGCCCGCGACGCCCCGCGGGCTCGTAGACCGCCACCTTGGGAAACCACTGACCGACCAGGTGGAACCTGTCCTTGTATCCCGTCCGCGCGAAGACCCTGGGGAGCTGCGCGGTGAAATCGATGGCCAGCGTCACGCTGCCCCCGGGCGGCACGGCCTCGGGCAGCGTCACCCGGGCGACCGTCCGATCGTCCACGTTGCCATCGTCCGGCTGCTCGAAGCGCAGCGTGGGCAGCAGGTCGGCGCCGCCCTGGTCCAGGGTCATCGAGGTGATGTCGATCCGGCCCCACCCGTCTTCAGCCATTTGGTCGCCGCGGAGCTGCCCGCCAGACTCGCGATTGAACGTGCTCTTCGAGTTCTTGAAGGCGTTCAGATACAGGTGGAACCACAGCTCGGACACGGCGTCCTGCGACGGATTGCGCCAGACGAGCTGTTGCCGCCCTGTCAGCTTGTGCGTCTCGGAGTCGAGACTCACGGCGATGCGGTAGTGAACGACCTCGTCGGCCCGATCCGGCAGGACGTCTGCGTCGACGGCCATCGCGACCAGTGACAACGAAAGGGCGAGAAGAAGGCGCCTCGGCCAGGTGGCACGGTGGGACATGACAGGGACATTCTAGTGGCGTACGGCGTATGGCGTACGGCGGCGTACGGCACGTGGCCGGCAGGCGTGCGTCTCAGACGGGACTACAATGTTGCGCACGGTGAACCCCACCGGGGAGGTTCCGATGACGCCGAGTCGGTCTCGAGTTCTGGCGGTGCTTGTGGCCACCGCGGCGATGGCCGCAATCCGGCCGGTCACGCCGGTGGACGCGCAGGTGCCAAGTCCGCGGGTGCTGGTCTCGTTCCCGGCCTCCTCCAGTGCCGCACCGCTCGACGGCAGACTCCTGTTGATCGTGTCTCGCGACGAGCGCAGCGAGCCTCGGTTCCAGGTCAGCGACGGCCTGAAGACCCAGCAGGTGTTCGGCCTCGACGTCGAAGGCCTGAAGCCGGGGCAGGACGCGGTGTTCGACACGTCGGTGCCCGGCTACCCGGTCGAGACGCTCGCGGAGGTGCCCCCCGGCACGTATACCGTGCAGGCGCTGCTGCACAAGTACGAGACGTTCCGCCGCGCGGACGGGCACGTGGTGAAGCTCCCGATGGACCGCGGCGAAGGCCAGCAGTGGAACCGCGCACCCGGCAACCTGTACTCGACGCCCCGGCAGGTGACGATCGACGCGAAGGCGGCGCAGCCCGTGCGCGTCCTCCTCGACATGGTCATCCCGCCAATCCCCGATCCGCCGACCACGAAGTACATCAAGCACGAACGCCTCCAGAGCGAGCGCCTCACCAGGTTCTGGGGCCGGCCCATGCACCTCGGCGCGCACGTGCTCCTGCCGGAGGGCTTCGACGAGCACCCGGACGCGCGCTACCCGCTCGTCATCTTCCACGGACATTTTCCCGCCACGTTCGATGGCTTCCGTGAGACGCCCCCGGACGCGCACCTGAAGTGCGAGTTCAGCGAGCGATTCAACTGGGAGTGCTACAACCGCACGGTGCAGGAGCAGGCCTACGAGTTCTACAAGGCGTGGACCGGCCCCGGCTACCCGCGCATGATCATCGTCCAGATCCAGCACGCCAACCCGTACTACGATGATTCCTACGCGGTGAACTCGGCGAACCTCGGGCCGTACGGCGACGCGATCACCTACGAGCTGCTGCCCTACCTCGAGAAGAAGTACCGCGCGATCGGCCAGCCGTGGGCGCGGTTCATGTATGGCGGGTCGACGGGCGGATGGGAAGCGATCGGGGCACAGATCATGTACCCCGACCAGTACAACGGCTGCTACGCGGCGTGCCCGGACCCGATCGACTTCCGCGCCTACACGACGGTGAACATCTACGACGACGAGAACGCGTACTCCCGCATCGGGACGTGGCGACGCGTCGCCCGGCCGGGGCACCGGAACTACCTCGGTCACGTGGACGCGACGGTCGAGGACATGAACCGCCTCGAGGCCGTGCTGGGATCGAAGGGCCGGTCGGGCGGGCAGTGGGACATCTGGCAGGCCGTCTACTCGCCCGTGGGGCCGGACGGCTACCCGGCGCCAATCTGGGACAGGAAGACCGGCGTCATCGACAAGAAGGTCGCCGAGCACTGGCGCGAGCACTACGATCTCGGCGCCATCCTGCGTCGCGACTGGGCCAAGGGCCTTGGCCAGCAGCTCGCCGGCAAGATCAACATCTACGTCGGCGACATGGACAACTACTATCTCAACAACGCCGTCTACCTCGTCGAGGACTTCCTGAAGGACACGAAGAACCCGTACTTCGGTGGAGAGATCGACTACGGCGACCGGGCGGAACACTGCTGGAATGGCGACCACACCCGCCCCAACGCGGTGTCACGGCTGCGGTATCACCAGTTCTTCGCCCCCAAGATCGTCAAGCGCCTGCTCGAAACCGCACCGCCCGGGGCGGACACCGGGAGCTGGAGGTATTAACCTGATCGGACAGAACGGCGGGCGGCGGGCGGCTGGCGACCAGCGGCCTGGGCCGCGCGCCGCGCGCCGTGGGCCGCAAGCCGATTGTCGAAGTGAGGTCAGCATGCCCCTCGATCGCCGAGCGTTCCTCGGAGCGGTTCCCGTGGTCAGCGGCGCGGCGCTGCTCGCTCCGCAGGCCCGCGCCGCCGGATCCTCATCCCGTATGAAGCTCACGTTCCGACCGTACACGCTGGAACTGAAGCACGTCTTCACGCTCGCCACCAGCTCGCGCACGACGACGCCCGTGGTGCTGACGGAGATTGCCTACGAGGGCAAGGTCGGCTACGGGGAGGCCTCCATGCCGCCGTACCTCGGCGAGTCGCACGAATCGGCCACGGCGTTTCTGTCGAAGGTCGATCTCGCGCGGTTCGACGACCCGTTCCGCATCGAGGACATCCTGCGCTACGTGGACGAGATCGCGCCCGGCAATCCTGCCGCCAAGGCGTCGGTGGACATCGCGCTCCACGACCTCGTCGGCAAGCTGATCGGACAGCCCTGGTACAGGGTGTGGGGCCTGGACCCGGGCAAGACGCCCTCCACGTCGTTCACGATCGGCATCGACACGCCCGACGTCGTGCGCGAGAAGACGCGTGAGGCGGCGGCGTTCAAGATCCTCAAGGTCAAGCTCGGGCGCGACACCGACAAGGCGATCATCGAAGCCATCAGGTCCGTGACGAACGTCCCGCTGTGCGCCGATGTGAACCAGGGCTGGAAGGACCGGGCCCAGGCGCTCGACATGCTCGGCTGGCTGAAGGAGAAGGGCGTCATGTTCGTCGAGCAGCCGATGCCGAAGGAACTGGCCGCCGACAATGCCTGGCTCACCGAGCGCAGCCCCGTGCCAATCGTCGGCGACGAGGCGGTGCAGCGGCTTGCGGACGTGAAGAAGGCGAGCAGCATCTACTCCGGCATCAACGTGAAGCTGATGAAGTCCACCGGGATGCGGGAGGCGCAGGCCATGATCACGACGGCCAAGGCCCTGGGCATGAAGGTGCTGCTCGGATGCATGACGGAGACGTCGTGCGGCATCTCGGCGGCGGCCCAGCTCTCGCCGATGGTGGACTGGGCCGACCTCGACGGCGCGTTGCTGATCCGCAACGACCCGTTCAAGGGCGCCCACGTCATCGACGGCAAGGTGACCCTGACCGACGCACCTGGCATCGGTCTCAGGTGAGCGGGCCCACCCACGGCGCTCCACCGTCTGCTCCGATCGTGGCGGAAGCGGGCAAGCGGCCACACCTCGAGCGGGCGTTGGGCCGGTGGGACCTGACGGCCATCGGCATCAACCAGGTCATCGGCGGCGCCATCTTCCTGATGCCGTCGCAGGTGGCCGGGCTCCTCGGCTCGTGGAGCCTGCCGGCCTTCGTGCTCGCCGGGCTGGCGTCCCTGCTCGTGGCCTGGTGCTTTGCGGAGGTCTCGACCCGGTTTGTCGGCACCGGTGGCGCCTACCTCTACACACGCGCGGCCTTTGGGCGCTTCATCGCCTTCGAGGTCGGCTGGATGCAGTGGTTCACGCGCGTGGCCAGTCACGCGTCGGTGGCGAACGGAGCTGCACTGGCCCTGGCGTACTTCGTGCCGGCCGTCGGGCGGGGACTGGGACGGGCCGCCTTCATCACCGCGCTCATGCTCCTGCTGGGGTGGATCAACGTTCGCGGCATCCGGCAGAGCGCCCGCCTCGTGAACGCCCTGACGATGGCCAAGCTGGTACCGCTCGGGCTGTTCATCGCGCTCGGGCTGCCGTGGCTCGGGCGTCCACCACTCGCGGGGTTCCCCGCCGTCACGGCCGAGCAGGCCTCGACGGCGGCGCTGCTGCTGATCTTCGTCTTCGGGGGCTTCGACGTGGTCTCGGTCCCGGCGGGCGAGACACAGGATCCCCGGCGGCACATGCCGTTTGCCTTCACGGTGACGATTGCCGTCGTCGCCACGGTCATGACGCTGTGCCAGGCGGTGTGCCTGGCCGCCCTGCCAGACCTGGCGCTGTCGAAGACCCCTCTGGCCGACGCGGCGATCATCGTGATGGGCGCCGCCGGCGCGACCCTGGTCGCGGCCGGCGCCATCGTGTCCATGCTGGGCAACAACGCGGGTCAGGTGCTCACGGGGTCGCGAATGCTGTACGGGGTGGCCGAGAACGGGGATCTGCCCCGCTGGTTTGGGCGCGTGCACCCGCGCCATCACACGCCGGACGTGGCGGTCTGGTTCACGACGATCGTGGCGCTGGTGCTGGCGTTGACGGGATCGTTCGTCGCGCTGGCGGCGGTGAGCGCGGTGGCTCGGCTGGTGACCTACGTGGGCACCTGCGCGGCGACCTGGCGGCTGCGGAGTGCTCGCTTCGAGGGCCTGGTCGCTCCCGCGCTCTGGCGGACCCCTGGAGGGCCCCTGGTGCCCGTGCTGGCGATCGGGGTGTCGCTGATCATTCTGGCGGCCGCCAGCCGCCAGCAGTTGCTGTCGGGGGCGGCCGCGCTCACGGCTGGAGCGCTGCTGTTCCTCAGCGCGCAGGCCCCGTCGCACTACCAGGCCGACGTCCAGCGCTGGCGGGCCGCTCGCGACGCATCGCTGCGCGCGGAGGACGGGTGGCCCACTCTGGTCGGGCTCTTCTGGCTGCAGCAGGGCCCCCAGACCATCGGGTCCTCTCCCGACCGCACATTCGTCCTGCCTGCCAGCGCTCCCGCTCACCTGGGCACGTTCACGCTCGATCACGAGGCGGTCTCCTTCCGCCCGGCGCCAGGCGTGCCCGTGGTCCGCGAGGCGCAGCCATTCACGGGGGGGCTCGTCCGCGACGACCGCACGAAGCCGCCGGACGTCCTGCGCGTCGGCAGCTACTCGCTCCTCGTCATCCACCGCACCGGACGCCTCGGCGTCCGGGTCCGCGATACCGCCTCGGAGGGCCGACGGCAGTTCCACGGCGAGCGATGGTTCCCGATCGACGAACGCTGGCGCCTCACGGCACGTTGGGTGCCCCACGTGCCGCCGCGCGAGGCGCGCATTCCCAACGTCGTCGGCGGCGAGTTCATCTGGTCGAATCCCGGGTACGCGTCGTTCACCGTGGACGGCCGGGACGTGCGGCTGGAGGCGCTGTTCGAGGGTGACAACCGCGAGGAGCTCTTCTTCATCTTCAAGGATCTGACGAGCGGGAGCGACACGTACCCGGCCGGCCGTTTCCTGTACGCCGCGCTGCCTCGAGGCGGCAATGTCGTGCTCGACTTCAACAGGGCGCACAACCCGCCATGCGCCTTCACGCCGTTTGCCACGTGTCCGCTGCCGCCCCCGCAGAATCACGTGAAGGTGCGGATCGCCGCCGGAGCCCTGAACTACGAACACTGATCCGCGCGAGTCGACCACGGTCGCTCGCGCGCCGACACCATGCGCCGCCTCCTGACACTGTCCGTCGCACTGCTCGCCGCGTTGCTCGTGCTGACGTTCGTGCTCCACACGACGCCAGCACGCGGATTCGCGCGGGCGCGTGCGGAGGCCTGGCTGCGCGAACACGCCCGCCTGTCGGCGCACATCGGATCGCTGGACTACTCCCTGCGTCGCCTCCACGTCGAGGTCCGGGACGTGACCCTGGCCCCGGTGGACCGGCCAGAGGCGGTGTTTCTCCGGGCGGGCCGCATCTCGGTCGATATCGAGGGCTTTCCGTTCCTTGCTCCGTGGCGGCTGCGCGCGGCCGGGGCCGATCACCTTCACCTCTCCCTGCGCCGGGATGCGCAGGGCCGCCTCAACCTGCCGGAGTCGCGCGGCGGCGGAGACCCTCCGAGTGTCGCGTGGGTCGTGCCCGACGCCCTCGACGTGCGACATCTCACCTTCACGTACGAGGACGAGCGGGCGAGCCCGGCAGGGGGCGGCCCGATCGTCGAGGTCCCGGACGCGTCCTGGCACGCCCGCAGACGCGAACACGGGCTCGAGGGCATCTTCGCGGTGGAGGGCTTCGCCGCACTCAGGTTCGCCGACCGGTCACTGAGCGCGACAGGACTCCGGAGCCTGCTCCGTTGGGACGGGCGGTCGGTCCTGGCCCGCGACGTGACGGCGCTCCTCTGGCCGGCTGCGCCATCGGTGGCCCAGGGCCCCGTCCCGACGGCGCCCGCGCGCCTCGTGCCGTCCACCGGGACGAGCCCGCTGACCGCCTTGACAGGTACCGTGACGATCGCCGGGGTGTTCGAGTCGCCGACGATCACGGCGGAGGGACGGGGCGACCTCACGCTCGACGCGTTCGAACGCTGGCTGTCGCTCCCATTCGATCTCGACAGCCAGGGCACGATTCACTGGGCTGGCACGGTCACCGGTGACGTCGCCTCACCGACCGTGGACGCGACAGTGAGCGGGTCGGCCCTTTCGGCGCGAGGCGAGGACGGCCTCGCGCTGACGTCGGGGCTGCGGTTCGAAGACGGGACCCTCACCGTTCGCGGCACGCGCATCACACGTGGCGCCTCGACGATCGAGACGACGGCGACGATTCCCACCGGGGCCGCGCCTGGCCCCGCTCGCGTCGAGGGCCGCTGGCAGGCGGTCCCGCTCGCCACCGTGCTCCACCACGTCGGCCGGCCACTTCCTGGTGCGAGGGCGTGGCTCGACGGCAACATCGACGTGACGTGGCAAGGGTCCGACCTTCGTTCCGTGACGGGAGCGGCGACGAACCGCGTGCGGTCGACGGGCACCGTCGCCGAAGCGTCGCTGAACGGACAGGCGTCCTGGCGGGCCTCGGGAGGTCGGTGGACGCTGCGGCACGAGCACACGCTCGGGACGCTGCTGGTGGACGGCTCGGCCTCCGGCCCGCTCCCCGCGACGGCGGCCCACGACATCCCGCTCAACGGGCCTTTCAACGTCTCGAGTCCCGATCTGGCCGCCACGCTCGTGGACCTGGCTCACCTGGGAATCCTGGCGCCGGCGGCGGCCGCGCGTGCGCAGGCCGGCAGCATGACGTTTCAGGGACACCTGGCCGGCACGCTTGGGCGGCCTGCGGTGGCGGGACCGGTCAGCGGGCAGGGCCTTCGGACCACGCTGACCCCGCGACCGGTTGCGCTCGAGGCGAACATCAGGCTCGACACGACGGCGCTGGACGTGACGGGCGGCTCGCTGACGCAGGGGCCCAACGAGGTCACGCTGCAGGGTCGCCTCGCGTTCCGGGCCGGGACGTTGACCGGAACCGGAACCCTCGACATGTCCGACTTCGACCCGCTCTGGACGGCGTCGGACCTCCCGCGGCGCTGGCTCCCTCGGGGCCGGCTCACCGCGCGCGCGTCCGTCTCTGGCACGCTCCGAAGCCCGAACGCGGAAGCGGAGTTCTCGGGCTCGATGGGGCTCGGTGCCCTCGCCCCGTCGCCCGTCGGTGGACGCGTCCGACTCGTCAGAGAACGCCTCTTCCTCGACGACGTGGGTATCGATACGCCGGGCGGACGGGTCGATGCCGATGGCCAGGTCGACCTGGCGGATTCCTCGGGCCGATTCCTCGCGCGTGCCACGATCGACCTCGACGCAGCCGAGCGTCTCGGTCCTCTCGTGTCGCCGGACCCCTGGCCGCTCAGCGGCGCCTGGGCCGGCCGGGCCACCGCCGAGGGGCGCCTCGACGATCTCGACGGGGCCGCCATCGAGGCACTCTTCGAACGCGTAGATGGTGCGGTATCCGGACTGCCCGTCGCCCTCGACGAGCCGGCACACCTGGCCCGGCAGGGCGACCACGTGGCCGTCACTCGCCTCGTGCTGCGCTCCAACGGGACGGTGCTCACGCTCGACGGCGCCCTTGGCCCCGACGAGCCGGGGATCACAATCGGTGCCGACGTGCGTCTCGAGGACATCGCGCCATGGACCTCCGCGGTCGAGGCCACAGCGAGGCCCGCCCTCGCAGGCGCGCTTCGCCTGGAAGCACAGGTGGGCGGTCGCCTGCGCGCACCGCGCATCGAGGCCACGCTGACCGGCCGCGAGCTTTCGCTCGGAGCGGACGACTGGCCACCCCTGACGGGCGCCTCTCTCGATGCCCATGTCCAGGATGGACTCATCTCGGTGCGCCAGATGACCGGCACGTGGCAGGGGGCGTCCCTCGCCGCAACCGCCACGGTGCCCATCCGTCTGCTGGAACGGTGGCTGCCCCGCTCGTGGCACGGCGCGCTGCAGACGGTCTCCGGCCCGGCACGATTCGGCGGAGCGCTCACGGGTCTGACGCCGGCAGCCCTGCAGTCCTTCGTGAGCCCGGAGACACTGGCCACGATCGGCGGCAGGGCGTCGATTCGCGTCTCGGCGGAAGCCGACGAGCTGAGTCTGGACGAACTGCGTGGCGAGGTCACCTTCGACTCCGCCGAGTTCGTCGTCGCACAAGTGCCAGTCAAGCAGAGCGTGCCCACGCGCCTCGTGCTCGCGGACAACCGGCTGCGCATCGACACGCTGCAGTGGGAGGGGCCCGGGACGACGATCACCGGCTTCGGGGGGCTGGCGTGGCCGCAGGGGGAGGCCAGGCTCGACGTGGCGATCGATGCGGGGGTCGATCTGCGCATGGCTTCCGTGTTCGTCCGGCCCGCAGCCACGGGCGGCCGTGCCGACGTCTCCGTGTCGTTTGCCGGCCCGGTGCGCGAGCCCCTCATCGAGGGTCGGGTGCTGGTCACCGACGGGGAATTCCGAAACCGGGACCCGCGGCTGGCGGTCACCGACGTCTCGGGCACGCTGCTCCTGATTGGCGATCGGCTGACGCTCGAGGCCGTGACGGGACAGGTGAACGGCGGGGCGCTCAGTGTCCAGGGCACCGCTCGCCTGGATGGCTGGTCGCTGGCCACGCTCGATCTGGCCGTCGCGGCGAAGGACGCCGCCGTCGAGTTCCCTCCAGGACTTCGAACCGAGGTCGTCGCGGACCTGCGCCTGACCAAATCGATGGCGAAGGAAGCGCCAGTCCTCAAGGGCACGGTGACGGCGCTGCGCGGCAGCTACCGCGAGCAGATGAACCTCACGGCGCAGCTGCTCGGTAGAAATAGGGGCCTCGGCTCGGCTGGAGACGCAGAGACGTCGGGAATCCTGGGCCGCATACGGCTCGACCTGGGCCTCGCCACGCTCGAGGACATCAGCGCCGAGAACAACTACGGGCGCGTCGAAGCCGGCGCCGCGTTGCGCGTCGGCGGCACGGTGGACAGTCCGACGCTCGCGGGCCGCATCTCGCTTCGACAGGGGGGCCTGGTGTTCCTTGGCGGAAACGTCTATCGGCTCGAGCGAGGCGCCATCGATTTCCGCGAGGGCCCACGCATCGAGCCCATCCTCGACGTGACCGCGCGGACGCAGGTCGGCCAATACAGCATCCAGCTGCAGGTCGATGGCCCGCCCACCGCCGTGCGTGCGGAACTCACGTCGGATCCCCCAGCCGACCAGAGCGATATCGTCTCGTTGCTGATGACGGGGCGGACGGTTGCCGATGGCGGACTCTCCACGCACGTGCTGAGCAGCCAGGTGCTCGGGTACCTGTCGGGCGATCTCCTGAACGCCGCGGGACGCGTCGTCGGGCTCGATTCCGTGCGCCTCGATCGGGGTGTGTCACTCGACGAGCTGCGGTTCGATCCCACGATCATCGCCAGCGAGACCGAGCCGGAGTCGCGGCTGACGATCTCCAAGAACCTGACCCGCGACGTGGACGTGGTGCTGTCGCAGAACCTGGAGACCGGCAGACTGACGTGGATTGCCACCTGGCGACCCCGTCGCACGGTGGCGCTCCGCGTGCTTTCGCTGGACAACAAGGACCGCATCTACGAGTTTCGCCAGGAACTCGCACTGGGAGACGCTCCGGCAGCAACCGGCCCCACCGAGAGGACCACCCAACCCCGCGTCGCCGGCGTGGCGATCACGGGAGCGGACGCCGACCAGGCCGCGCTGCTGTCACGCCTGCAACTGAAAACGGGCAAGCGCTTCGACTTCTACCGGTGGCAAGACGACCGCGAACGCCTGCTGGCCTACTTCCAGGAGACGAATCGCTACGAGGCGAACGTCGCCTCCAGGCGCCGTGAAGTGTCGGGGGAAGGCGCGCTCCCTGGCGTCGAACTGCGCTACGAGGTACGCCCCGGCCTCCGGGGGCACATCGCCGTTGAAGGCCTCACGCCCAGCGAGGCGCTGTTGCGCGAGATCCGGGCCGAGTGGACGCGGGCGGTGTTCGACGACTTCCTGGTCGAGGACGTGACCCGCATCGTCCGGCGAGCCCTGACCCGTGATGGCTTCCTGCGGGCCGACGTCACGACGTCGATAGAACAGCCTCCGCCGGGCACGCCCGGCGAGGGCACCAAGGTCCTTCGCGTCCGGGCCGTGCCGGGGCAGGCGACGGCCACGAGGCGAATCGAGTGGATGGGACACCAGGCCGTGGATGCCGCGCGGCTGGATGCCGCCGTCGAGCGGGCCGGGATCGCAGATGACATCTGGCAGGAGCCGGCACTGCTGGAGCCAGTCGTGCGGGACCTCTTCGTCGCCGAGGGCTACCCGGCGCCCGTCATCTCCGCGGGCCTGCCGCAGTTCGACGATGGTGCCGCCAGGTTGCCGGTGCGCATCGTCGAGGGCCCACAGGCCCGCCTGGGCGCCCTGACCTTCCGGGGCACGAGGTCGCTCGAACCCGACCTGCTGATGGCCCAGGCCGGCCTCGAAGGCGGGCGGCCCCTGACGCCCGCGGCCCTCGATCGGGCCCAGCGGAGCATCGAGACCGCGTACCTCCAGCGGGGTTTCGTGGCATCGCGCGTCGGCGTGGAGGCCACGGCGACTCCAGACGGCACCGTCGACGTCGTCATCGCGGTGGACGAGGGTCCGCAGAACGTGCTGCAGAGCGTGGAGATCGTCGGGGCGCGCCACACGCACCCCGGACTGGTGCGGCGGGCTCTCGGGCTCGAAGCCGATGCGCCGCTCGATCCCGACGCGCTGTTCGAGGCGCGTCGGCGATTGTACGAGACGGGCGCGTTCCGACAGGTGGACGTCGAGACGATCCCCGTGTCCGACGCCCGGGTCGTGCCCGAGACTGGCGCCCGGGAGCAGCCGGTGACTGCGCGGGTGACCGTGGACGAGTGGCCGTTGTGGCGGGTGCGGTACGGCCTGCAGGTGAACGACCTGTTCGATCCCGTGGACGGCGGCCGTGACGTCGGGCCGGGGTTCTCCGCCAACCTCGAGCGCGCCAACCTGCTCGGCCGCGCGGCCACGGTCGGCGCGTCGTTTCGGTATGAGCTCGAGCGGCAGGCCCTGCGCGGGTACCTGTCCGCGCCTCGCTTCTTCGACCTCCCGATCAGTTCGACCCTGTTCGCGCAGCAGGAGTGGGCCGAGCCCCGCGGGACGACAGATGTCCAGGCCGACATCACCACCCTGTCCTTCGAACAGCGATACCGCCTGCAGCGGCGCACACAAATCAACTATGGCGCGTTCTACCGGCGGACCATGACGTCGTTCGTCGACGAGTTCCTGGGCCCCGTGGAAGTGCTCGTCCGTTACGCCGGTCTGCTGTCGGCGGTCTCGTTCGACCGGCGGGACAATCCGTTCGACACGCGCCGCGGGTGGTTCCACGCCTCGTCGCTCAAGTACTCGCCGGGCCAGTTCGGATCGGACCTGAAGTTCGTACGCTGGCTCACCCAGCAGTCGTTCTACAAGGAAGTGGGCCCCGGCCTCGTTCTGGCCTGGAACGGGCTGCTCGGCCTGGCGGACGGCTTCGGCCAGGACATCGTCCCTGACGAGCGGTTCTACGCAGGTGGTGGCTCCAGCGTGCGGGGCTACAAGGACGACAGCCTCGGCCCGCGCGACATCTTCGAGGTCAACATCGGCGGCGAAGCCCTCGTCGTGCTCAACCACGAGCTCCGCTTCCCGATCTGGAATCGCTTCAGCGGCGTGGCGTTCCTCGACGCGGGAAACGCGTTTGCCGAGCCTTCACGGATCGTGCTGGGCGAGCTCGAGGTGGGCACGGGCCTGGGTCTGCGGGTCGGCACGCCGATCGGCCTGCTGCGCTTCGACTTCGGGGTGCCGGTTTCGCGAGGTGGGGGCCTGGGCGCAGGGCGTCTGCACTTCTCGTTCGGACAAGTGTTCTGAGAGCCAATTCAGGCTCAAGGCTCAGGGCTCAGGGCTCGAGGCTCAGGGTTAGCGGATCGTCTTCAGGATCGTCTGGATCTGCGGGCGCTCGGGCGCGTTGGGCGCGAGCGTCGTGAAGGCCCGCAGGTGATTCACCATCCGGTCCGTACGACGGATCTTGCTGTACGCGAGTCCGGCGTAGTAGTGCGCGTAGGCATCGTTGCCGTCGAGTTGCGTGGCCGTCTCGAGCGCCTGAGCCGCTTCTGCGAACTGCTCCTTGAGGCTGAGCACCAGGCCCAGTTGATACTGGGCGTGGAAGCTGTCCGGACCGATCTCGGCCGCCTTCCGGGCGAGCGCCAGCGCGCCATCGCGATCCCCCTCGAGCACGGCGACGGCGGACCGCCCGACGAACGTCAGCGGGTCGGCCTCGTCGCCCCGGTCGAGTCTCCGGAACGCCGTCTTCGCCTCGTCGGCCCGATCGAGCCGTGACAGGCTGTGGCCCGCGAGATACAGCTCCGCAGGCGGGGCCTCGTCACCTTTTGCCGTCACAACGTCCACGACCTGCTGGTACTTCCCGGCTTCGAACAGGGCGCGGGGTGACTGTTCGATCCCGGTGACCGGAACGGGCACCACCAGACCGATCGCGAGCATGACACCGACCAGTGCACGAGTCAGCATGAAACCTCCAGGAGCAGACCGGGCTCGAGGCCCGGAGTCGATGAAGATGTGGCAGGACACACGGCAGTCCCCCCATAATAGCGGCGATTCGGGCGAGGGGTGCAATCCGCCAGGACCGCCGCGCCGGGAAGGGACACGGGACCGCTGCCATGAAGATCGACTACCACCGCTGGTTCTCTCACCGCCTCGGCCGCGAGATGGGCGTCGCGGTGTTCGGCCACTGGGGTCCGCCCCTGCTGACGTTCCCGACGAGCGGGGGCAACGAGTGGGAGTACCAGGACCAGAGCCTCGTCGGGATGCTGAGTCCCTTCGTGGACGCCGGCCGCCTCAAGATCTTCAGCATCAACGCCAACAGCAGCGAGTCGTTCTACAACAAAGGCGCGCACCCGTACCACCGGAGCTGGATGCAGCGCATGTATGACGAGTATTTGACCGCGGAGGTCGTCCCGTTCATCCACACCCACTGCCAGTCGTGGTTGCCGATAGCGACGATGGGCGCCTCGCTCGGGGCGTACCACGCGGCCAATTCGCTCTTCAAGCACCCCGACGTCTTCAAGCGCTGCTTTGCGCTCTCGGGCGTGTACGACATGAAGAGCTTCATGAACGGGATGTACGACGACAACTTCTACTTCAACAACCCCGTGGACTACATGGCCAACCTGGCCGACCCGTGGTTCTACGAGCAGTTGTCGTCCTGCGACATCCACCTGGTCACCGGCAACGGCCCCTGGGAGGACAGTTCCTCGACCTATCGCCTGAGCGGGATCCTGTCGAGCAAGGGCATCCGCCATTTCCTCGACGACTGGGGCCACCAGGGTGGCCACGACTGGCCCTACTGGAAGCACCAGATGTGGGAGTACGTGAGCCGGTTGTATTGAGAGCGGGCTCAGGGCTCGAGGCTCAGGGCTCAGGGCTCAGGGCTCAGGGCCTGTCAGTGTCCCGCGACGGCCTCGGCGTCCAGCACCTCGAGCGTGTGCTCGTACAGTTGCCATGCCTCTTCGGGACTGTTGGCGATGGCCGTCAGCCCCAGTTTGCCGAACTCGGACAGCGCCCCGATCAGGTGGAACAGCACGCCAGACTCCGTGCGATGGCTGTAGTGCAGCCCATTGAGCGTGACGATATCGAACAGGTCCTCGGGCAGAATGCCGCGATAGCGATTCGAGCGCAGGTTGTCGGTCGCGAGGTAGTACTTCGGACGGCCGGACAGGGAGAGGAAGTTCCCTGACTCGACGTCGAGATCCCCACCCGTGAGGAACTTCAGCGCGAGGAACGGGTGCGTGGTCCCCACCACGCGCAGGTTGATCTCGAGGGCGGTGATGCGCCACGGGTCGGCCGGCGCATTGCGCGAGGCGAGGAAATCGACTCCGTAGCGACTGACGGCACCCTCGCGGACCAGCACCTCGCCGATGCGGAACCCGGCTTGCGTGATGGCCTGTCGATAGCTCTCGTCCGCCGGGAACCTGCAGCCCAGATACACCTGGCCCGAGTCGCCGCCCAGGATCTGATCGTGGGTGGAGATGAGCAGTACTTCCTGGTGCGGGCTCGTGCGGAACTGCGCGCTCGGCGAGGTCTTCTCCTCCCCCTCGATCATCTCCTCGACGATGCCCTCCATGCGCCGGAACTTCTGGAAGTATTTCTCCATCGACTCGGTGCCGACGGAGAATTGCAGCGTCTGGAGCCCGTCGTAGAGCGCAGAGCGATCGCGTGCCTCAGGATAGCGGAAGATCGCGTTACCCTCTCCGGAGAAGCTGTCGTTCAGCTTGATCACGGCCCGCCGAATCTCCGGCCGCTGCTGCCGGAGGTCCTCGAGGGCGCCGACGACTTCGTGCTCGTCCTTGACGTCCTCGAACCCGGCCGCGCACTCGACGCCGGCCTGCTTGAAGACCTTCCGGCTGCCCGACTTGGTCCCGAGATACGTCAGCCCAGGGTCGAGTCCGTTGAGCGGGATGCCGAGCAGGACGGCAAGCTTGCGCTCGAGGGGCGTCGCGTTGAACACCGTGAGGTACGCCGTGGACGGGTCGTGGATCGCGTTCCGGATGCGCTGGAGCAGCCGCGGGCGCTCGAGAACCTTCTGCGTGAGCGACCGGGGCGACGCGTCGTACGCGCACAGCATGGTCAGGCGCGCACGCGCATGGCTCGCCGGCACGCCGGCCAGCAGGTGCAGGTAGTAGTCGAGGATCAGCGGGTGCACGGGCTGTGACGTCACGTAGATGACGTGCGCGCGGGGGTTGCGCAACCGGATCAGCAGGAACAGGAGGCGCTCCTCGTAGAAGCTGACGCCGTCGAGCTTCTGCAGCTCGTCCTGGTCGAGGGTGAGTGAGGGCACGATCACCGACGTGCACGGCTTGTCGACCGTCGCCATCATCGCGTCCCAGACGTCGGTCAGCCTGGGCTTGAGCGACTCGAAGCGGTCGAGTTCCTCTTCGATCGGCAACTGCGAGGCGAACGGGGGTTTGGGCTGCACGGGGTCCAGGCTCAGCGGAGCGGCAGCGGCACGTCCGCTGCCAGGTCGTAGACGAAGGGGAGGGCGTGGTCGTCGAGGTCGAGGGGCAACCCGAGCGCGGCAGACCGTTCCTCGATCGCCCGGTAGAGGCGCGCGCGCAGCGGCGCCAGCAGGGTGTAACTGGACGTGAGGTGCAGCAGGCGGTCCGCGAACTCGTCTTCGATCGGCTGCGTCAGCGTCGCGTGGCGCTCGGCGTACCAGTTCTCGGCCACGGTCCCGCGCTCCAGTTGCTTCCGCAGGGCGGTGAGCTGCCGATCGCGATTGATGATCTCCGGATGGTGGTTCACGCCGAGGATCCTCGGCAGGTCGTCACCTGCCTCCCGCGCCACTTCGATCATCGTCAGCGCGTTGCCAGGAGGGCCGCCCGGACCCAGCGTCTCCCAGGCCAGCGGCACCACGCGCCCGAAGGCTCTGGTCGGGATGAGGTCGTAGAGGCGGCTGTCGAGCACGCGGAAGCGGCGGTGATCGGGCAACTGCTCCGCGAAGCGTGCGAACCAGGGATGGCGCAGGGCTTCGGCCGTGAGGATGTTCTCCACGATGCCGGCGCTCTTGCCGCCCTTGGCCGGTGGACGGAGGACGGCCTCGGCGAGGCCGAGCCAGCGGCACATGACGCCGAAGGTGTGACACACCCCGAACAGCGAGGCGGTGGCGTGGGCGGCGATCTCGTCGAAGAGCGTGAACAGCCGGGGCTCCCAGCCCGGATCCTCGGCGATGCCCTGGGAGCCCGGATCGATACCGTCGTTCTTCCTCGGATCCAGGTGCCCCGGCCCGCCGGTCCCGAGGTAGACCTCGTGCCGTCCCCCAGGGCCCTCCGGGAGGGCCAGCCCTCGCCGCACGTCGTACGACAGCACGCGCACGGCCATGCGGCGGTCGAGCAACGGCTCGTGCAGGTCACAGACCACGTCCTGGATGGCGTGACACAAGGCGTCATGCCCCAGGTTGGGCCACCCGTGGTGCATGTCGAGGAGGGCGACGTCGATGATCCGGGGGTCGGCGGGCGGAACCTCGCCGGGCCGCGCGACGCGTGCGAACTGGTAGGCTGCCGTGCCCGTCGTCGCGGCACACGCGGTGAGGCAGACGTCCGCGCCCCGCCGGGACCGGTACATGCAGTCGAACGGCATGGCTAGGAGTGCCCACCTCCGGCGCGCGGCGACACGACGAACGACGGGACCTGGCCCCCGCCGGACGTGACGTTGGCCAGCCCGCTTCCGCTCAGGCGCGTCAGGAACCCCGCGAGCCGGCCGCGGAACAGGTAGGGGGCGAAGTCCACGAGCATGTCGCGGAGCGTCACCGCGTGCGGCGTCTCCACGTAAGGGAAGACCTCACGACGGACCTGGATGCGCCGCTGGACGACCCACGATCCGGCCGGCTCGGAGAGCGCACGGCCGAGTGTCGCATCCCACGTCGAGGCGTTGCACTCCCAGCCGAGCACCACGCCGGCGCCTCCGTACTCGTCGTTGGGCTTGATGACGAGCGTCTCCCGCGCCTGGCGTGCGAACTCGAGCAGGTCGACGACTCGTCCTTCGTGGGACGTCGTACGGCCGTCCGTCACGAGGCGCGTCCACGGCACGTGCGCCGCGGCCAGCGCCTGCTGGTCCGCGTCGAACAGGTGGTCCCAGGCGGGATCGGTGAGCACCGCGAAGAACGCCTTCTTGTGCGGGACCTTGCAGCGGAACGTGTTGGCCATGCACACGGCCCGGGCCCGGTACGCCTCGACGATCGCCTGGCAGTCCGTCGGGCGGGCCAGGATGTCGTTGATGAGCACGCGTCGGTACAGCAAGTCGATCGGTCGTCCCTCGGCGACGAGCCGCCGGCCATCGAAGGTCAGCTCGCGCGGATCCGCGACGAGCGTGGGCACGCCCAGCCGCTCGAACCGTTCGCGCAGGATCTGGAACTCGTTCCAGGTGGGCACGTCGCGAAAGTCCACGATCGCGACCTGCGGCGGGTCGGCGGTGCCCCCCCACTCCCGGTAGCTCGCGAGCAGCGCCTCGAGGAGGGCCTCGGACAGCCCGAACGGCTCCGCGGTGAACCGCTCGCGAAAGCGAGCCATCAGGGGCAACGCGTCGAACTGCTCGGCCAGGACCTGGGTGTACCCCAGGCCGGCGGGTGATTCGGCGTTGTACTCCGCGAACATCAGCGAGTCGGGCAACAGGAACGCGTCGAGCCGCGAGGCCGTCGACGCCGTGGCGTACCCGGGATCCAGGGCCACGAGCTGGCGTTCAGCCTCGGTGAGGCCCACGGCGTCCATCAGCGCCGGCTGGGACATCGCCGCCTGCACCACGCGCTCTCCCATGCGCGCGAGGCCCTCGGCCACCCGCGCGACGCGGGCGACATCTGCGGGCTCGAGGAAGAACGGCCGCAGGAACGGGCAATTGAGCCGGTCGCCGAACGTCAGTCGCGCGTCGCGCATCCGGGTGGCAAAGGCCTGCCACCACGCCTCGGACAGCTCGACGTCCGGCCGCAGCAGTCCGTGCCAGTACTCGATCGCGTGCTGGCCCATGGCGCCCGTCACCGCGGCTGGCCCACGACGCCAGCGGGCGTACCGAGGCCGATCATCTGCTCCCAGGCCGGCCACGGCGTGGTCGGGTCGTAGTTGACGGCGCGATCGATCACGAGTTTCGACATCCGGTCGAGCACGAGCTCGAAGTAGTGCTCGGTGATCCGGTCCCGCTCGAAGTCCGGCGCCGGGTTGAGGAAGTCGATCGCGTAGGGCACCCCATCCTGCACCGCGAACTCGATCGTGTTCATCTCGTAGCCGAGCGCCTCGTTGATCGTCCGGGCGTCCTTCACGATGCGGGCGCCGAGGTCCGCGTCCAGGTACTCGTGATCGACGATGTAGCGGCGCTCGTGCGGATCGTAGTGCACGGGCGTGATGTCCGTCTTGCCGAACGTGAAGCAGCGGACGTACTTGTCGAAGCGGACGAACTCCTGCAGCGTCATGCAGTACGGCGCGGTGCCGTCGTAGGCCGCGATCAACTCCTGGGCATTGTGGACCTTGTAGACGTGCTTCCAGCCGCCGCCCGCAAAGGGCTTCAGGATGGCCGGACGCCCCACGTAGTCCAGCAACGTCTCCCAGTCCAGCGGGTACTCGAGGTTCCGCAACGACTCCGGCAGGATGTCCACGCCAGGCGGGTACCCCTTCTGCGGCAGGAGGACCGTCTTCGGGATGGCGACACCGAGCTTCGCCATGACGGCGTAGTTGAAGAACTTGTCGTCAGCCGTCCACCAGAACGGGTTGTTGATGACGTAGGTCCCTTCGAGGACGGCATGCTTGAGGTATCCCCGGTAGTAGTCCACCTCGTGCGAAATACGATCGACGATGACCTTGTAGCGCGCCGGCTCGCCCATCCGCGTGCCGGCGAGCGACACGTATTCTGCCGTGACGCCGTGGGGCTTGCCGAGTGTGTTGACGCGCGCGAGGAAGGCGGGAGGAAACGCGTGCTCACGGCCGACGAGCAACCCGATCTTCATGGACACCTACTTCGGATTGGGACCGCTGACGACCTGGCCGTTCGCGCTGGTCCAGGCATTGAGACCCCCCACGAGCGCGCGCGGGTTCCTGACACCGGCCTGCTGCAACAAGAACGCCGCACGGGCGCTCGTCTGCTCGGCCGGTCACGTGCAGTACGTCACCACGGCCCGATCCACACCCCGCCACTCGGGCGCCCGCCTGGCGACCCAGTCGAGGGGCACGTGGAGTGCCCCGGGGATGTGACCCTGCTCGTACGCGTCGCGGGGACGGACGTCGATCACGATCACCGTGCCGGCATCGTGCAGTTTCTTGAACTCTGCCACCGAAATGCGGCCAGCCGCGGCCGACTCGATGGACTGCCCCGTGGACGTGGCCTGGGCGCCTGCATCGGGCACCAGCACAGCCCAGGAGCCGGCCGCGAAGACGCCCGCGGCCATCGCAAGGCGGAATCGCCTCATGAACCCTCCCTCCCGGAATTCGACGTGTCGTCCGGAACAAGGGAGAAATTGTAGATCAGGTTTCGGAGGGCCGGCCCGTCGGGACCGGAAATGAAGGGTGGGACGACGAACCCCGGGGCGGCGGCCCTGCGCCGCCGCCCCTGAACGCCCACTACCGTCCGGTCGTCGCAAGGACGGGTTCGGTCGCCACAAACGAGGTGGGCGGTCCGTCGCCATACAGGTACGCCATGACTGCCGCGATGGCCGCCAGGTTGACGATGTCGGTCACGGTCGTGCCGTGCTGGAGCACGGAAATGGGCTTTCGCATCCCCATCAGGATCGGCCCGATGGACTCGGCGCGGCCGAGCCGATGCACCAGCTTGTAGCCGATGTTGCCGGCGGCGAGATTCGGAAACACCAGCACGTTGGCGTCACCCTTGACGCGTGAATGCGGGTAGTTCTCCTTGACGATCTCCTCGACGACGGCCGTGTCGAGGTGCATTTCGCCGTCTACGATCAATTCGGGCCGCAGCCGGCGCACGATCTCGACGGCCTTCGCGACGCGCTCGGCTTCGGGGTGCCGGACGGAGCCGAAGCTCGAGAACGACAGTAGCGCGACGCGCGGATCGATGTCGAAGAAGCGCGCGGTGTCGGCCGCGAGGCAGGCGATCTCGGCCAGTTCCTCGGAGGTCGGGGCGATGTTGACCATCGTGTCCGCGCAGAACACGAGCCGGTCCTTGAGCACGAGCAACTGGAGCGCCGACGCCCGGGTCACGCCGTCCCGCAACCCGATGATCTGGATCGCCGGGCGGATGGTCTCCGGGTAGGCCTGGTTCAGGCCGCCAACGAACCCGTCGGCGTCCCCTTCACGGACCATCATGAGCCCGAAGTAGGTCGGGTCCAGGACCTTGGCTGCCGCCATCGCCGGGGACATGCCCTTGCGCGCCCGGATCCGGTAGAGGGCGTCGGCGTAGTGGCCCAGGCGCGGCGAGTTGACGGGATCGATGATCTCGTAGTCGTGGAGATCGAGGCCCAGCTGCGTCGCCCGGTCGGTGATGATCTCCGCCCGCCCGAGCAGCACCGGCCGCGCGATGCGCTGATCGGCGATGGACCGTGCCGAGCGGATGATCGTCTCGCTCTCGCCCTCCGGGAACACGAGCCGGTGCGGCTCACGGCTCTGCGCCTTGTGGACGATGAGCTGCATGACCTCGCGAGACCGCCCCAGCAGGCGCTCGAGCGATTCCCGGTACGCCCCGAGATCCTTCAGCGGGCGGCGCGCCACGCCGGTCTCCATCGCGGCCTTCGCCACGGCCGGCGCCTCCCACAGCAGCACGCGCGGGTCGAACGGCTTCGGGATCAGGTACTCCTTGCCGAACTGCAGCCGCTTCAGCCCGTAGGCCTTGAGCACCTGGTCCGGCACGTCCTCGCGGGCCAGGTCGGCGAGCGCGTGGGCGGCCGCGAGCTTCATCTCGTCGTTGATCGCCCTGGCCCGCACGTCGAGCGCGCCTCGGAAGATGAACGGGAACCCGAGGACGTTGTTGACCTGGTTCGGGTAGTCCGACCGCCCCGTCGCCATGATCACGTCGTCCCGCGTCTCGACGGCGAGCTCGTAGGTGATCTCCGGGTCCGGGTTCGCCATCGCGAAGACGATGGGCTTGTCGGCCATCGACTTCAGCATGGCCGGCGTCACGAGGTCCTTGGCCGACACACCCACGAACACGTCCGCGCCGCGCATCGCATCGTCGAGCGTGCGCATGTCGGTGTCGACCGCGTAGCGCTCCTTGTACGGGTTCATCTTGGCGGTGCGGCCCTTGTAGATGACGCCGACCGTGTCCACCATCACCACGTTCTCGCGCCTGACGCCGAGCTTCAGGTACATGTCGGCGCAGGCGATCCCCGCCGCGCCCGCGCCCGAGAAGATCACCTTGACCTGATCGATCTTCTTCCCCACCAGTTCCAGCGCGTTGAGCAGCGCGGCCCCGGAGATGATCGCGGTGCCGTGCTGGTCGTCGTGGAACACGGGAATGTTCATCTGCTGCTTGAGCGTCTCCTCGATGTAGAAGCACTCCGGCGCCTTGATGTCCTCGAGGTTGATCCCGCCGAAGGTCGGCTCGAGCGCCTTGACGATGCGGACGATCTCCTCGGGATCGTGGGTGTTCAGCTCGATGTCGAAGACGTCGATGTCCGCAAAGCGCTTGAAGAGGACGCCCTTGCCCTCCATGACGGGCTTCCCCGCCAGCGCGCCGATGTCCCCGAGACCGAGGACGGCCGTGCCGTTCGAGACGACGGCCACGAGGTTGCCCTTGCCCGTGTAGTGGTACGCGGCCTCCGGGTCCTTCTCGATCGCCAGACACGGGCGGGCGACCCCGGGCGTGTAGGCCAGCGAGAGGTCGCGCTGGGTGAGACAGGGTTTGGACGTGGTGACCTCGAGCTTCCCGGGTCGGGGCCTTTCGTGGTACTCGAACACGTCCTCATCGCGGATCAACATGACGAGACTCCTTGGAACGAGGCGGTCACTTGGCGCCTTCCTCGGGGCGCCCTTCCTGGCGTCCGGACGGCAGCTTGCGGTAGATGGTGCGCGCCGCGATGCCAAGCAGTTCCGCCGCGCGCTGCTTGTTGCCGCCGGTGGTCTTCAGGGTTTCTTCGATGAGCCGGCGCTCGACCTCCTCGAGCGGCGTGCCCACCGGAATCTGGATCGTGCTGCCCTCGTCGGGGCCCGGGGCCGTGCGCCCTCGCGTCAGGCCAGACACCGCCGCAGGCAGGTGCTCGCAGTTCACGGTCCGCCCCGGCGAGAGCACGACCGCGCGCTCGACGGCGTGCTCCAGTTCCCGGACGTTGCCCGGCCAGTGGTAGGCCGCCAGGCGATCGAGACAGGAGGGGGAGAAGGTGTCCGCAGACTTCCCGTTGCGCGCCGCGTGAAGCCTGAGGAAGTGGTTGGCCAGCAGCGGGATGTCTTCACGACGCTCGCGGAGAGGCGGCACGCTGACCATGATGACGTTCAGGCGGTAGTACAGGTCCTCGCGAAACCGCCCGGCCTTGACCTCCTGCTCGAGGTCGACGTTGGTGGCCGCGATGATCCGGCAGTCGGCCCTCAGCGTGCGCGTGCTGCCGAGCGGTTCGAACGTCCCATCCTGGAGAACACGCAGCAGCTTCACCTGCACGGCGAGGCTCGTCGTCCCGACCTCGTCGAGGAACAGCGTGCCCTTGTGGGCCAGGGAGAACCGCCCGTCGCGGCGCCCGACGGCCCCCGTGAACGCTCCGCGTTCGTAGCCGAACAGTTCCGCCTCGAGCAGCGTCTCCGGCAGCGCCGCGCAGTTGACCTTCACCAGCGCCTGGGCCCGGCGCGGGCTGAGTCGATGGATCGCCTCGGCCACGAGCTCCTTGCCGGTGCCGCTCTCACCCGTGATCAGGACGGTGGCGCTGCTGGGCGCGACCTGCTCCGCCATCTGCAGGATCTGGCGGATCGCGGGGCTCTGCCCGATGATCCGCACCCCGGGCTGTGCACTCCGGTCCGCCAGCTCCACGCGGAGCCGGCGGTTCTCGGCGGCCAGGGCCTGGCGCTCGAGCGCACGCGCCACGACGCGTTCGAGCTCGGCGCGCTTGAACGGCTTCGTGAGGAAGTCGTAGGCGCCCTGCTTGATCGCGTCCACGGCCAGCGGAATGTTGCCGAACGCGGTGATCAGCACGACCTCCAGGTCCGGCGCGATCACCCGCGCCTGCCGCATCAGTTCGAGGCCGTCACCGTCTGGCAGCTTGAAGTCCGTCACCAGCAGATCGAAGGACCCCTCGGTGAGCCAGTCGAGGGCCTTCGCGACCGACCCGCAGCCCTCTACCGCGTAGCCCGACCGCTGCAGGACCTTGCTCAACGAGACGCGCAGCTCGTCCTCGTCGTCCACGACGAGGATGCGGGGCGTCACGAGTGCGCTCCAGCGGCCGCGAGTTCGACCCTGGATGCCGCCACGAGATCGTCGGCTGCGCCACGGACCTCTGCCAGCGGCAGCCGCACACGGAAGCAGGCGCCGCCTTCGGACGTCACATCGATCGTGCCGTCGTGCTCCTGGACGATGCGCCGGACGATGGCGAGGCCGATGCCCGTGCCGTGAGGCTTCGTGCTGAAGAACGGCTCGAACACCTGCTCCCGATGTTCGGGGCGGATGCCCGGGCCCGTGTCGCGGACCGTGATGACCACGCCTCCCGGCTCGAGGGCCGTGGCGACGCGCAGCACGCCACCACCGGGCATGGCTTCGATCCCGTTGCGGACGAGGTTGAGGATGACCTGGCGGACCTGCCGCGCATCGATGTGGGCGCGCGGTTCCCCGGCGGCGAGCTGGAGATTGACCTCGACGTGCCCTCGCGAAGCCTCCCCCTGCACGAACTGCACGAGCTCGGCCACGATGGGGTTGATCGGCTGGGTCGTCCGGTCCGGCTCCGGCAGCCGGGCGAACGCGACGTATTCGTCGGTCAGCCCTTGAAGTCGGGCAGCTTCGTGCTTGATCGACCGCACGAGCGCACGCATCTCGTCGCCGCCCTGGCCGTCGGTCGCGATCTCCTCCTCCAGCAACTCCGTGTTCAGGACGATCGAGGCCAGCGGATTGCGAACCTCGTGGGCAATCTGGGCGGCAAGCCGCGAGAACGCCGCCAGGCGCAGCCGGCGCGATTCGCATTCGGCCACCCGCGCCCGCAGCTCGAGCTCCCCTCGCATGCGCGCGGCGTCCCGTTCCGCACGCTGTCGCCTCGAACGCGACACCACCAGCAGGTGACCGCCGACCAGCATCGTGATCACGGCCGCCAGGAACCACGGGTCGAGGCCATGGCGCAGGTGATCGATCAGCAGGAGGGCGAGCGAGGCGGCCGCCACGACCGGCACCAGCCACACGAGATGGTCCAGGCGGCCGCGCCCGGCAGACGTCGCCGTACGGGCAGCCGGCGGGGTGTCGCACTGATCGCCGGTGGATGGCGGTCCCAGGACGTCGTCACACCCGGCCCGTGATGCGGATCGCAACACGCTGTCCAGGTCCGATCGCCAGGCATTGACCACTGGCTCGGCGAGTTCCGACTCCGCAACGCGACGCCTCACGGCTTCGATGTGGCTGGTAGGCACACAACCCCCAGGCCAGAAGCCAAGCAAAGCGGACGCCATCCCCCGCCGAGTTCGACCGGTTCTGGTGCCAGGCTTCAAACTATTGATTTTGTGTGGTTTGAGGGAAATGGCGCCGGGCATGCCTCGGGTCGAATTTGACAGATTGTCACACCACTTCTGAGTCCGCCGGGTTTTCGGAAGCCAATCTGGCCCTGGGTCCGGCAACGCCTGACATTATGTCACTCGACCTCCTCGCACCCTGACAAGTTGGCGTGCCAACGGCGGCCGCGCCGGGGTGCGGAGGCGACCGGGCTGGCGCAGCCAGCAGCTACGTCGTTTCCTGTCAATTACTTAGAGCTCTCCGGCCCTACCAGGGCCTGGAGGCGCCCGCGGCACTGCTCTTGCGATGGGCTTGCAGTGGTACTTCCGCGTGGGGAGTACCTGCACTTATCCAGGGAGCTTTGTCATGAAGATCGTACGTGCGTCGCTCCTCTGTGCCTTTGCGGCGGTCCTCTGGACGACCAGCGCCGGCACAGGGGCGCAGGAGAGTCCGCCCGCACCATCGGCGGTGGGCCAGGAGGCGTGCGCAGCCTGCCACGAGGAGATGGCCAAGCAGTTCGACCGGTCCGCTCACGGCCGGCTGGCGGCCTTCGAGCAGAACGCGCTGCCTCCGCGCTGCGAATCGTGCCACGGGCCCGGCAGCAAGCACGCCGAGAGCGGCGACCCCGCCGACATCCGCAGCTTCAAGGCGATCGGCGTCCCTGAGGCCGCTGACACCTGCCTGTCCTGCCACCGGCAGGACCACGCGATCGAGTGGGCCGGCAGCGAGCATGCGCAGAGTGGGGTGGGCTGTACGAGCTGCCACCGGATTCACCAGTCGCGGGAGGTCGCCCCGGGCCTCATGCGAGCCGAGGGCATGACCACGACACACGCCACGGCTCCTGCGCGACGAGGGTCGTTGTCGAAGGAGCAGCCGCAGCTCTGCTACGACTGCCACAAGGAGCAGCGGGCACAGTTCATGTCCAGCTCGCACCACCCGGTGCGCGAGGGCCTCATGACCTGCACGAGCTGCCATCAGCCGCACGGCCGGAACCTCGGCATGCTGAAGACCGACGAGCGCGTCAACGACCTCTGCTACACGTGCCACGCCAACAAGCAGGGGCCGTTCGTCTTCGAGCACGCGCCGGTCGAAGAGGACTGCCGGACATGCCACAGCCCGCACGGCACGGTGGCGAACAACCTGCTGAAGCAGGGGGAGCCGTTCCTGTGCCTGCAGTGTCACGAGATGCACTTCCACTCGGCGCGCCTGGCGCCCAGCGGGCCAGCGTCCCTGCCCGTGGCGAGCTCGAACAACCCCCTCGGGTCGGTGAGCTTCATGGCGTCCTACAACACGCGCTGCACCAACTGCCACAACCGCGTCCACGGGTCCGACATGCCTTCGCAGGGCGTGACCGGTGGAGGCAAAGCGCTGACGCGCTGAGGAGGAGCATCATGCGCATTCGACATGCACTGACGCTCGCGCTCGTCGGCGTGCTCGGCGTAGCGCTGACGGATCCCGCGGCCGCGCAGAGCACGGCCCCGCAGACCACCCCGGCCCCGCAGGTGCAGGCTCCGGCCCCGCCGGCGGTCCCGCTCGGCAAGACGTTCGAAGGCATCTTCCGGCTGGGCGGGGTGGGGAGCAGCACGGATGGCAACCTGAACCGCGTTGGGGAGTACAACCTGCTCGAGAACACGGCGAACCTCGCGACCGAGTTCTGGGGCAACCGAGGCGGCACCTACTACGACGTCGATGCCTTCTTCGGCGGCGATGCGCGGTCGCAGCGGTACGTGGCCGACCTGGACGTCAACCGGTTCGTCAAGGTCCACGCCAGCTACGTGCGGTTCCCCCATCGGCTCGACCACGACCCGTTGACCTACATGGACTCCGTGTCCCTGATCGGCGGCACCTTCGCGGTCAAGTCCGACGACACGGATCCGGGGGGACGCTACGCCATCACCCAGGGTGAATGGAACGGCAACGTCGAGGTTCGCCTGCCGGCCGGCGTGAACTTCTTCCTCGGCCACCGGATGCAGACACGCGACGGCACCCACCAGGTGATGACGATCGCGCACTGTTCGACGTGCCACACGACGGCCTACTTCCAGCGCATGGACGAGGTCACCCGGGACATCGTCGCCGGGGCGAAGTACGCGGCGGGACCGCTCGCGATCGAGTACCGCTTCGTCGACCGGAACTTCAAGGACGATGCCGCGACGCTGACGCATTTGTACGACAAGGCTCAGCAGCCGGCGCAGCTGACCGACGTGTTCCTGGGCCGCGTGCAGTACGACATCCGAAACGGCGCGCTGCCGTTTGCGGTCGTGCCGGAGGTGGAGAAGTCCACGCACCACCTGCGCGCGGGCTGGACGCTGCCCAACGAGGCGTCGGTGCAGGGCACCTTCACGCGCAGCGAGTCGCGCAACAAGGACGAGGACCTGTCGTCGGAGTACACCGGCGTCACCGGTCGGGTGGTCGTGCCGTTCGGCTCGCGACTGACCTTCCGGGCTGACCTGCGACGTTACGAGATCAACGCGGACAGCATCTTCATCGACGTGGTGGAGCCGGTGACCCCGGCGGGTCCCAATGCGGGGCTCACCTACGTTCAGGCGTACCCGATCATGGCGCCGATCGACTTCGTGCGGGAGTCGGCGCTCTCGAGGTCGCCGACGGAACTCGGCGCCGAACTGCTGTTCCGCCCGCTCAAGCGCACCTATCTGCGATTCGGCTACGAGTGGGAGCAGGTCGAGCGCGAGACGTTCGACGTCGAGAAGACGACCACCAACACGCTCACGTTCCTGGCGAGGAGCCAGGTGAGCAAGGAGGCCAGCCTGCGGTTCCGGTTCCAGTACCAGGACACGCAGGACCCGTTCACGTACGAGCACTCGGCGGTGCCCGAGGTGCTCCAGCCGTTCCAGAGCCCCGGGAACGTCCCGTTCACGGGCCTGCAGTACGACACGATGTACAAATCGCGCCAAGGACACCTGACGGCGTACCCGACGAAGGCGATGCGCATCGAGCCGACGTTCACGTGGTCGCCTGGCGAGCGGTCGGCGCTGACGGCGCACTACCGCTTCTACAAGGGGGAGAACGACGACCTCAACTTCTCCACGTGGGAGCGGCACACGGACAACATCGGGTTCGACGCCTGGGTGGCCCCCGGCGAGAAGTGGACCCTGTCGGCCGGGTACCAGTACCAGAAGGAGAAACTGGAGACGCTCTTCAGTACGCTCGCGTTCATAGGTTGAGCGGCCGGCATCACCGGGGGCCAGTTTGGCTCCCTTTATGACATGGCCGGCTACGACCTCGACAATCACAACGCCTGGTTCGGTCTTCAGATCTTCCCCTCGTCTCGACTGGAGATCTTCGCCAACACGCTCTACAACCGCGGCAACGGCGCCATCACGGACTTCGGCTACGATGCGGGCGCGCTGACGTCAACCCTGGTGGGCCTCGATTACGCGCTGCAGTCGCAGTCGTTCTCGGGCTTCTCGGATCTCGACATGAACCGCTTCGACCAGGTCTTTGGCTTCAACTATCGACTGACCAACGAGCTGATGCTGACGGCGTTCGGCGACTACGCGAACTACGACGACAACGAGCCCTGGCTGTACGACGCCACGGGCAAGTTCTTCAACTTCTATGCAGGAGTGAACTGGATATTCTAAAGAGGCGTACGGCGTACGACGTACGACGTACGGCGGCGTACGGCCAACGGCCGACAGGCGGCGGGCCGAGGGAGAGTCCCGCGGCCCGCTTCGCCGTTGTCGGGACGGTGTTACGCCGCAGACTGACCACACACCGCCGTGCGCCCAACCGTACGCCAACCGTACGCCGCCGTACGCCGTACGCCGTACGCCGCTACAATCCTTCCCCATGCCCCTCGACACCCTCGGCGATCCCATCGGCGACCCCTTGCCCGCCTGGGTGCCTCCACAGAGGCCTCCGCGGGACGTGATGGTCGGTCGGTGCTCCACGGTGGAACCGCTGGACCCCGGACGACATGGCCAGGATCTGTTCGAGGCGAACATCGCGGACGCCACGGGCCGGGCGTGGACGTACCTCCCCTACGGCCCGTTTTCCACGCTCGACGAGTTTCTCGCGTGGATGCGGGCGGCCTGCCTCGGCGACGATCCCCTCTTCTACGCCATCGTGGACGCGAGCACGAGACAGGCCGTCGGTGTCGCCAGCTACCTTCGCATCATGCCGGCGAGCGGGTCGATCGAGATCGGCCACATCAACTTCTCGCCGCGACTGCAGCGGAGCCCTGCCGCCACGGAGGCGATGTATCTGATGATGAGGCGCGCCTTCGAGCTCGGATACCGGCGCTACGAGTGGAAGTGCGACGCGCTGAACGGCAGGTCGCGAAGGGCCGCGCAGCGGCTGGGGTTCTCGTTCGAAGGGGTATTCCGCCAGGCAACGGTCTACAAGAACAGGAACCGCGACACCGCGTGGTACGCGGTCATCGACCGCGAGTGGCCGGGCCTGGACGCCGCGTTCCGGCAGTGGCTGGCCGCGGACAACTTCGGTCCGGACGGCCGTCAGCGCACGAGCCTCTCGGCGCTCACCGATCCCCTGCTGCACGCGCGAGGGTGACCCGAAGGGACCTGTAACGTTCACCGAATCCGAGAATCCTCTGTCTGGGAGCGTTCGCCGAGTGTCGTTCGGCAGTTTTCTGCAACGTGGCTGGAGCGTGGCCGCGGTGGGCCTGTTGCTGGCCGCCGCCCTGGCTGCCGTGGCGTGGTACGACTACCGCGCGACGCGAACCGAACTGCTGACCCTGCTGCGGGTCCAGGCGGCGTCCACACGCGACACCATTGCTGCGGCCGCTCGCTCGAATCGGGCCGCCGCGCGCGAGGCAGAGGAACAGATCACCCAGCGCCTGCTCGACAACGCACGATGGCTCGCTGAACTCGACCGCCGTCACGAACTGACCCAGGCGGTCGTCGACGACCTGGCGCGCCGGAATCACCTGTTCCGCGTCACGGTGCTCGCGGCGGACGGCCGCCAGGACATCAGCACACACGCGCCTGGCGAGAGCCCCGGCACCGGCCAGGGGCAGGGACGTGGGTCCGGTCGCGGACCGGGATGGGGCCCTGGCGGCCCTCCGTGGGCGGTTGGCAGCGGAGCCTCGCTCGCGGCGCCGCTGCTGAGTGGAGAGCAGCAAGAAGCGTCGACGCGTGTACATGAAGGCCGGCGGGCGGGCGTTGCCCGCCTGGCGGCCGGCGTCCGAAGGTCGGGCGGCGGCGCGATCGTCATCAACGCGGATGCCGGCGACGTCGTCGCCCTCCAGCGTCAGTCGTCCCTGGACGCGCTGTTCGAAGACATCGTCCGCGGCACCGCGGACATTGCCTACGTCGTCTGCGACCAGGGAGCCGTGCGACGCGCTGCCGGGGAGCTGCCCACCGAAGACGTGGGGCCCGCAGCGTCGGCCACACCCTCGACGGAGACCGGAGCGGAGACACCGGCCGAACGGTTCACGAGCGCCGGCGGCCGCCGCGTCCTCGAAGTGAGCGGCCCGCTCGTCGTGGCCGAGGGCGAAGCGGGGCTGTTGAGGCTCGGCATGCGGCTCGATGCGGTGATGCGAGCCGAACGCCGCCTGCTGCCGCGCATTGCGATCTCACTCGGAGCGGGGTTGGTGCTCGGCGGCCTGGCGTTCGGCCTCCTGTGGCTGCGGCGGGAGTACGGCACGCTGAGCGCGGAACACCAGCGCGCTCAGGAAGCGCTCCGACGGCGGGACAGGCTCGCGGCCATGGGCGAACTGGCTGCGACCGTGGCGCACGAGGTGCGCAACCCGCTCAACGCGATCGCCATGAGCGCGCAGCGACTGCGCCGGGAGGTCTTCGACGACCTCGTGCCAGAGCGCCCGGATCTGGCCGACTCGGCCGACCTCGTGGGCGTCATCCAGCAGGAGTCGCGGCGCATCGACGACATCGTGCGCCAGTTCCTCGAGTTCGCGCGGCCGCCGGCGCTGGCCCCGCGCGCGGTGGACCTCCGAGCCTTCCTCCAGTCAGCTGGTGACGCGGCGCGCGCCGCCGCTGAGGCCCGAGGAGTGTCGGTGGACGTGGACGTGACGCGCGCGGGCGAGGCCGAGGTCGACCCGGCCCAGCTCCGCCAGGTGATCGACAACCTGCTGCGGAACGCGATCGAGGCCACGGCGCGGGGTGGACGCGTGGTGGTGAGCGCCACGTCCGCCGGGCGCGGCCACGACATCGAGGTGCGCGACACCGGGGCAGGCATCCCCGACGACGTGCTGCCCCGGGTGTTCGACCTCTATTTCACGACGAAGCCGGACGGCACGGGGGTCGGCCTGGCGGTGAGTCAACAGATCGTCAGCGCCCACGGGGGCACGATCGAAGTGGAATCGACGCCGGGACAGGGCACGACCATGCGGGTGCGACTGCCCGGCCGGATTGAACGACAGCGCCATGCCTGAGCGTCACGTCCTGGTCGTCGACGATGAGGAAGCCCAGCGCACGGTGCTGGCCGGGTTCCTGCGGAAGCGCGGGCTGCGGGTCACTCCGCTCGGGAGCGTCGACGAAGCGCTGTCAGCAGCGGCCACGACCGTGGTCGATCTCGTCCTGACGGACCTGCGGATGCCCGGCAAGACGGGCGTCACGCTGATCGAGGCCCTGCGTCGCCTGAACCCCGAGATCCCGGTCATCGTCATGACGGCCCACGGCACCGTGGCCAGCGCCGTCGAGGCCATGAAGAAGGGTGCCGCCGACTACCTGACCAAGCCCGTCGATCTGGACGAACTCGACGTCCTGGTCCACCGGACGCTCGAGCGGCGGGCGATCGAGTCCGAGAACCGCGAGTTGCGCGAGCAGCTCGCGTCGCGCTATCGCCTGGCGGGCCTCGACACGTCGAACGCGAGGATGGCGGCCGCGATCAACACCGCGGCGAGGGCGGCCGTCAGCCGCGCGACGATTCTGATCAAGGGCGAGAGCGGAACCGGCAAGGAGCTCCTGGCACGGGCCATCCACGTGGCGAGCCCACGGGCGCGCGGCCCGTTCGTGCCCGTCAACGTGGCTGCGCTGCCGGACACGCTGATCGAATCCGAGCTGTTCGGCCACGAGCGCGGGGCGTTCACCGGCGCCGACCGCGAACACCGGGGCCGCTTCGAGATGGCCGACGGAGGCACGCTGCTGCTGGACGAAATCGGGGATCTCCCGCGCGGCAGCCAGGTGAAACTGCTGCGGGCACTCCAGGAGCAGACCATCGAGCGGCTGGGCGGCACCCGACCAATCAAGATCGACGTGCGCGTGGTCGCGGCCACCAACCGTGACCTGGAAGGCATGGTCCGCAGCGGCGCCTTCCGCGAGGACCTCTACTACCGCCTGAACGTGGTGGTCATCGACCTGCCTCCCCTGCGCGAACGCCGCGAGGACATCCCGCTGCTCGTCGAGCGGTTCCTCGAGCGCTTTGCCGCCGAGAGCCACGCGGGCGCCAAGACGATCTCCCGCGAGGCGATGGACCTGCTGCTGAAGTACTCGTACCCGGGGAACGTGCGTGAGCTCGAGAACCTCATCCTGCGGGCGGTCGTGCTCGCCCGGGGTCCGCAGGTCACGTCTGCGGACCTGCCGCTCCACGTGAGCGAACTGGCGGCGGAGACCCCACCCGAGGCGCGGACGTTCGTCGACCGCGTCGCCGAATTCGAACGTCGGCTCATCGTCGAGGCGCTCGCGCGGGCGGACGGCGTCCAGACCCGGGCGGCGCGGCTGCTGGGAATGAGCGAGCGCCACCTGCGCTACAAGCTGAGGAAATACGGGCTCGACGCCGGCGCCCACCCCAGCGAATAACCGTACGCCGTCGTACGCCTCCAGACCGTACGCCGCCGTACGCCGTACGCCCTTCCCTATGCAATGAGCTCACTCATCTCCGACGCACGCAACGTGCCGCGCTTCAGGGCGCGCTGCTTCATCAGGTAGAAGATGATGGGCGTGACGATCAATACGTGCAGCGTCGAGGTGACCATTCCCCCGATGATGGGGGCCGCCATGGGCTTCATGACGTCGGCTCCCACGCCCGTCGCGCTCATGATGGGCAGCAGCGACAGTATCGTCGTCCCCACGGTCATCAGCTTCGGGCGCAGGCGGAGAATGGCGCCTTCGAGCGTGGCATCCCAGACGTCCTGCGCCACGACGGCCCGACCAGAGCGGATGCGTCGGTCCAGGGCCTCGTGCAGATAGACCACCATCACCACGCCCGTCTGCACGGCCACGCCGAAGAGCGCGATGTAGCCGACCCAGACCGCCACCGAGAAGTTGTACCCGAGCCACCATTGCAGCAGCACGCCGCCCGTCATCGCGTAGACGACCGAGAACATGACGATGAGCGCCTCGGACGACGAGCGGAACGTCATGTGCAGCAGCAGGAAGATGAGGAAGAGCACGACGGGAATCAGGATGCGCAACCGCTCGCGGGCGCGCACCTGGAACTCGTACTGACCGGTCCACGCCAGCGTGTAGCCCGCGGGCAGGCGCAACTGGCTCGCCATCGCGCCCTGGGCGCGCTCGACGTACCCGCCGAGGTCGCGCGTGTCGGTGTCCACGTACACGTAGCCGGCGAGCTGGCCGCCCTCGTCCCGAATCATGCCGGGGCCCTCCGTGAGGCGAATTTCGGCCAACTGGCCGAGCGGCACCTGTGCCCCTGAGGGGGCCTTGACGAGCACGCGCGAGAGCGCCGGCAGGTCGTTGCGGAAGTCCTGGAGGTAACGCACGCTCACCGGATACCGCTCCCGTCCCTCGACGGTCCGGGTCGCCGTCGCGCCGCCGATCGCGGTCTGCACGACCTGCTGCACATCCTCCACGGTGAGCCGGTGACGCGCGAGCGCCTCGCGGTCGAGGCGGATGTCGGTGAAATACCCCTGCGACACGCGCTCCGCGTACACGCTGCGGGTGCCCTCGACCCCCTCGAGAATCCGCTCCGCTTCGCGGCCGAGCTGCTCGATCACCTGCAGATCCGGTCCCAGGATCTTGATCCCCACGGGCGTCTTGATGCCGGTGAAGAGCATGTCCAGCCGGTTGCGGATCGGCTGCGTCC
>CAYLZN010000002.1:0-28966 GCA_964387935.1 uncultured Vicinamibacteraceae bacterium
AGCTGCCGATCGTGACGCGACGATAGGGTTGGAGCACTTGACAGGATTCCTTACCACACGTAAGAATCAAGGCCATGAAGGCCGTCAAGGTGACCAGCAAGGGACAAATCACGATTCCCATCGAGATCCGGCAGTCTCTTGGCATCGACGAGGGCGCCTATCTCGAGGTGTCCGAGACCGACCAGGAGATCCGGCTGCGGAGGATCGTGCCGGCGCGGCCGCTCGGCCCTGACGATCCCATCTGGACCCTCATCGGCGCCGGCGAAAGCGGCCGCGGCGACGTGTCGGCCGAGCACGACCGCCACCTCGCGGACGCGGAGATCGAACGGTGGCGCGAGTCCTCGTAGACACGAGCGCGGTCTTCGCGCTCGTGGACCGGAGCGATGCGAACCACGCCGCGGCTCGGGCCGTGCTTGCCGTGCTGCAGAAGCGTCGCGCCGAGCCCCTCCTCACCAACTTCATCGTCGCCGAGTCCCACGCACTGCTGCTCGCGCGGCTGGGCGGCCCGATGGCTCGCAGGTGGCTCCTCGAGAACGCCTGGGCCGTCGAGCGGGTCACGGAAGACGATGAGGCGCGCGCCCGAACCATCATCGCCCGGTACGCCGACAAGGCGTACTCCTACACAGACGCCACGAGCTTCGCGGTGATGGAGCGCCGCGGCCTCAAGATCGCCTTCGCGTTCGACCCGCACTTCCGCCAGCACGGGTTCCAGTTGGTCGAGGCCGACCGGTAGGCGCCCTGACGACATGCGCGTGCCCGAGGCGCCGGTGGGCCGCCCCCGAGAGTGCCCGACGCCGGCGACACCGCGCGCACGACCATCGTTGCCGTGCGATGCGCAGGTGGCGGGCTACCGCTGATCGAACAAGGACTCGAGAATCAGGCGTGTCTTCGGTGACAACTGTTGTTCGTCGAAGTACTGCGTCACGACGGCGAGCGCCTCGTCCGCGCCGCGGATGTCGAGGTGTCTCAGCAGGTACCGCACGTCGTCGAGGTCGTGAAACTCCTCGCCCAGCCTGAGGGCGGCGCATTTCATCGCCAGGAGGTACGCGGGCTGGGCCACGAAGACCTTGAGGTGGCTCAGGTCCAGGAATCGATCGAACGTCCCACGCGGGCTGAGAAAGCCCTTGACCGCGTCGTTGAGCCAGTCGTGCTCGATCGCCGCGGCCGCGGCGACACGCGCCGCAGCCTCGCGGATGATCCGCGTGGGCACGAACAACGCGTCCACATCCTTCGTGGCCTCGCGAGCGCCCAAGGCCAGGCACATGACGGCGCCGCCAACCACGTACAGTTCACCCACCGTGCCGCTGGCGGCGAGTTCGGCGTTCAGCAGATCGAACAACCGCACGATCTCACGACGCGTCAACCGGCTGCCAGGCATCTGGCCTCAGACACGATCGCCGACCGTGGCGTCCACGAACAGATTGCGACGCTTGAACGCCACAGGCGACGACCGCAGCAGGTAGGTCCGCAGCCTGGGGAACGGGACCGCAAAGACGGGCGCCTCCAGCGGCTCGATATCCCTCGCCCACTCGGGCGGCGACACTCCCTTCTGAAGGGCGGCGTGCTCCACCATCGCGGTCACGTAGTTCTGGAGGTAGGGCGAGAGGTGGCCGACATCGACGCCCTCCACGGCTTCCGGATACGAGGACGCCGGCAGGCCATTGAGCACGTCGTTCAATTCCGCCAGCGCGAATCGGGGAGGATCCTCGTCGGCCAGCGCGCCGATCAGTGTCGCGATCCTGGCGGCCGATGACGGCAGCGCGCGCGCCAGGACGTAGGTCGACATGTCCATACCGGCTCGGCGGGCCTGCCGCCGGAGCGCCGCTTTCTGGTCAGCGGAGACGAGAATCTGGAGTTGGTGCGACTTCGCCATGACCCTGCTATGGTAGGTGCAGAGCGAGTCACTGTCAATACCAATGTATTGACATATGACACCGCCTCGACGCAGACGGGGAGGTGGGTCAGGCTCTCCCATCTACAATGAGCCCGCTTGTTCATGTCGGGCCATTCGGGCGATGCCGGCCAGCTGAGGTCCGTCGCCCTGGTGGGCCGCTTCCGTTGAGCGCGCTCACGGAGACCTTGGATGGACGGGACGATTGAGCGCACGCAGGCGCCGTCACGGCGTGAGGGGGCGTGCCCGCAACGCTCGCTTGAGCGGGTGATCCTGATCCGCCAACGTGAGCAGCGTCTCGAGCTCCCCTTCGACCATCTCTGCGTCGGCCACCCGTCCGGCCCTGCGATACACCTTCGCGAGCTGCGCGCGAACGCGCAGCCATTCGTATCCGGACGAGGCGCCGCTGAGGGTGTCGTGGCGCCGGGTGGATTGTCGTTCGAGGATCGCGATCGCGCGATCGATGTCGCCCACCTGGACCACGGCTTCCGCAAGCGTGCGGGCGGCACGAAACTCTCCTGTGTCGCCGTACCCGCCCGCCTGCGACATCGCCAGGGTCAACAGGCGAATCGCCTCCGGGTGATTGCCGTCGGCCAATGCCAGCTGGCCTTCATAAATCAGCGACGGGGTGCGCGTGATCACGGCGCGCGCCTTCGTCAGCAGTCCGGCGTCGACCCACAGCGAACCGACCCGCTCGGCGAGCTCGGGCGCCTGGAAGCGCGACTGCAGCCACCCGCGCAGCCGCGCACGATCGTCTGACACCGCGAGCACGAGCGCGCGCAGCCACTCCTGGTCGCGTGGGGCTGATTGCACAATCGCACCAGCGTCTCGAAGTCGCCCAAGCGTCAGGTAGAAACTGAGGAGATGGAAAACGAGCTGCTGACGCGCTTCGCCCTCAACGTCAGCGAGCGTGCCCCGAACGCGATCGGCGGCCGCCGCGGCACTGTGAAGGTCGTTCGCGATCCAGGCGAACTGCGCGTCCAGCATGCTGAGCCAGGCACGTTGTGAAGGGGGGAGATCGCCTGCTCGCGGGCTCAACTCACGCACCCGGGCGATGTATCGCCCGGCCCCCTCGTAGTCTCCACGCTCGACGTGATCTCTTGCCACCGCAAGTTGAGGAACCACGCTGAACGGCACCAACTCGGCCACCCGCGCACGGAGCGACGCCCCGCCCGCCCGGCGGCCGCTCCGCTGATACAGCAACGCCAACAGCTCGAGCGCGGCCACGTTGTTCGGTTGCAGGCCCACCAGCGCCTCACACGCGGCCACGGCTCTTTCATGCGCCCGCACCTGTTCGAGTGGCTCACGCAGCGCGATGCTGGTTCCACGCCACGCATTCGCGGCGACGAACCATCGTTCGACGACTTCGCGCCGCTCGGCGTCCGCGATGGCGCGCGCGAACTGCGTGACTGCGGCCTCGCGCGATGTGTGCGTCCACGCCAGCGCCACCCGCGCGAGGGCGAACGCCGGATCGTTCACGAGCGCCCGCTCGAGCAGGCCCCGAGCCATCTCCCGCTGGGGATCGCCGAGTGGGCCGTTGCGCATCAGCCGCATCGCCTCGACATACAGCTTCAGCGCCGCCACGGAGCGTGTGCTCACGGAGCGGTCATTCGCGGGAAGATCGACCGACTCGCCGAACCGGCGCCGCATCTGGCGTGACAGCCCATCAACGGCCTGCATGATCGAATCGGCACGGAGACCCGACGCCTCGTAGGCAGCGAGCACGGTCGCGTCCGTCCCTATCAGGCGTGCGGTGATCGCGTACCCGGCACCGTCCTCCTTGACGTCGCCGGTGAGCAGGACGCGGATCGATGGAGCTCGTACGGCCATCGCCTGAACGGCCTGCAGGTCCACGCGATCGCCTGACTCCCGCACCTGGCGAAGGAGGTCGCTCACTGCCGCCGGCTGCATCACGTTCACGCGCGTCGAATTGAGCAGAGCGAGCTGGAAGGCGTCGCCGATGACCTCGAGGTCCGGGTCGGCCGTGGCATTCTCAAATGCCGTCACCACGAGAAAGTCGCCGCCGCTGAACGGAATCGCGTGCTCCGGTCTGAACGCCACACTGGTCAGCGCGGCAAGCGACACGCCGGCGACGACAGCGGCTGCAGCAGTCCTCCGCCGTCGAGAGCGGACAGGCTGTGACCGACCCTGTACACACCACCGGTCGACAGCGTCGTGCATCGCGAGCGCCGTCTGGAAACGCCGGGAGGCCGGAGCGAGCGCTGTGTCGACCGCCCGCACGAGTGCGTCTGGCAGGTCCGGGCGCAGGTCGCGGAGCGTACGCCGCTGCCCACGACCGTGGGCGGACTTCAAGGCGCGGAGCGATCCACCGACGACGGGGAACGTGCCGGTCGCCAGGTGGAACAACAGCACGCCGAGGCTGTAGAGATCGCTCTGGGGTGTCGCCGCGGCACCGGCGAAGATCTCCGGCGCGATGTACATCGGCGTGCCGGCGAGTGCACCACCCGATGTCGCCGCATCCGCCACGTCCCGGCCGGTCCCGAAATCACCCAGAACAATGCGGCCGGTCTGATCCCGAAGAACATTCTGCGCCTTGACGTCCCGGTGCACGAGGCCGGCGCTGTGCACCGCGTGCAGCGCACTGCACAGTTGCGTCGCCACACTGGCCAGCGCATCGGCACCAAACGGTCCGCGCTCGGCAAGTTCCGCGGCAAGCGTCCTGCCTTCGACGAATTCCATCCACAGCCCGGTGACGGCAGCGATGCGCTCGGCACCGTGGATGGCCAGGACGTTGGGGTGGCGCACGCGCGCCATGAGACGGCCCTCGCGAATGACCTCGCCCGGGTCGTCGGCGTCGTCGCCGCGCGACAGGAGTTTCAATGCGACCTCGCGGTCGAGCATGTCGTCCCACGCGCGGTAGACGTGGCCGAATCGGCCGTGACCCACGTGTTCGAGGATGCGAAGGTTGCCCCACCGGGTGCCTGGGCTCAGCAGTTCGTGTCGGCAGTGCGCCAGGCTGTGCCCGAGCGTGAGCTTCGTGAACCAGCCCGCGACCACGGACACGGCGCGGAGCTGTTCGATGCGTTCGCGGTCGCTGTCGTCGGTGGCGTTCGAGCGTACGGAGTCCCAGTCGGGCGTCACACCGTCGGCGACGGCCTCCGCGAGTTCGAGGATGCGTTCCTCGGGCAGCATGCTGTGTCAGTTCCAAACACGCAACGGCGGCAGATCGCACGCCGCTACGTTCGCTTCATCGCCTCCGCGAGCCGAACGAGGGCCCGAGCCACCACCATGCGCGCCGCATTCGCCGACGGCTTGCCCAGCGTGTCAGCGATCTCGCCGTAGCTCATGCCGAACTCGACGCGCGAAATCACCGCCTCGCGCTCCTCTGGCCGCAGCTGGTCCAACCCCTTCTCATACCGGTCCAGCATCTGCCCGGCGATTGCCGATTCGATCGGTGAGACGCCCTCGTCCCGCACCGCGGAATCCAGCGTCACCCGCGGCCCGCGCGCCCCACGGTTCCGGATCTCGTTGCGGACACGATTCATGACCGCGTGCCGCAGGTACGCCTGCAGCGCTCCCTCGCCGCGAGATTCGAAGCGCTCGAGGTGTTTCAGCGTCTGAATGACCGTCTCCTGCACCAGATCGGTCGTGTCCGCGATGTCGCGCGCCCAGCAGGGCAGCCGTCCGGACGCCCAGCGTCGGAGCGTCGGCAGATGGCGCTCGAACAGCCTGTTCAGCGCGTCGGCATCCCCGGCGCGGGCCCGCTCGAGCAGGTCGGCGGTGTCGTCGGACACCGAGTCGTCTTGGGTGCGGGCCATCGGTGACTCGAAAAGGCCCGGCCAGATAGCCGACTGTGCGATCTGGCCGCGGCGCGTGTTTCTCATGAGTATACGAGACCTGGTCCCTTCCGGTCCGGCTCACGCCAGACCTGCACCGTTGTCGAGTGACGCTCGCCGCGCGCGTCAAGGAGGCCCCGGATGAAACGCTCTGGAACGGTTGGCGCATGCACGGCGATTGCCGTGGCCGTCGGCGCAAGCGTCTACATGACTGCGCACGATGGAGGCGCAACGCTCATTCATGCGTGCGTATCCAGCAATGGCACGCTCCGCATCGTCTCGCCAACGGCCACCTGCAGGCCCGCGGAGACGGCGCTGGACTGGAGCGTCCAGGGACCTGTCGGGCCGCAGGGCCTGCCGGGGGAACCCGGACCGCAAGGGCCAGCGGGCGAGACAGGACCGAGCGGCCCGCAGGGACCCCAGGGTCCGGCGGGTATCACGCTCCTCGCCTACCTCAGTTTCAACTATCAGGCGGTCACCAGTTCCACGGCCGTCGTGTACACCACATCGTTCGACGTGCCGCTCGCCGGCCCGGTCAAGGTGTCATGGGACGATGCTCGCTCAGGGGTGTTTGGAAGCGCCAACTCGTTCTGCGACTACCGACTGTCGGTTGATGGTCACCCTGTCGGCTCACATCGTCGCGTGACCGTGAATGGGGCGGTCAATGCGGTCACTGACTGGGGGACGTTCACGTTCTTTGCGCCACACCTGGAGGCGGGCAGCCACTCACTGGAGTTGTGGATCTTGCCCGGACAAGGGGCCACCTGCTTTGCCGGCTACGGCAATCAGGGCACTTCTTCACTTGTCATAGAGGGCTACTGACCTGACGTCAGGAGGACCGATGCGATTCGAGAAATGTCACGCGCTTGTGTGTGCCGCGTTGCTCGTTGCAATCGGCGCGACGTGCGCCAGCGCAGCGCCGATGTTCTACTCTACCGTTGCGGGAAGAGCGGCCGACCTGAGATCTGGCACGGAATCTTCGTACAATGCGCTCGAGTACGGAGTGGACAGCCTGGGTCCACGGACCGCGGAAGTGCCATCGGCCATCGCGTGGTCGTCAGTCACTGACACAGCCCTCCGTGCGTATGCGCAGACCGACGGTGATGCCAATTCGGCAACCGCGTCGGCAGGGTTCCTCGACACCCTGATGATTACGTCGGAGTCAATGGCTGACGGCGAGTTGGCCCGCTTTTTCGCGGAGATCGACCTGTCCTACACCGTGACCGGCGGCACATGCCTGTCCCTTGTCCAGGGTTCCGTTGACGGGCCGACGGGCCAGGGCCGACTCGTCGCTTCTGACGGCGCTGGCGACTGTGCCGCTGCTGACTACACGATCTACGAACCGTTTGTCGGAATCGTCGGTCAGGAGTTCACGATCAACCTCTACCTCACCGCCTCAGTCGGGGCTTTTTCGCCGGGCAGAGCCGACGCCGCGAACACGTTGCGGCTCTTTCTGACTCCATTGGACGACTTCACGTATACGACCGCCAGCGGACACTCGTATCTCAGAGCGAGCACTCCGGTGCCGGAGCCGGCGACGATCTCCGTGTGCGGCCTCGGAATGGGTCTTATCGCGTTGCGCGTCCGCCGCATCTACCGCCCGCCCGGGCGGTCGTCGCGCCGCTCCGGGCAGGCCTGACGGCGCTGAGCCGCTGCACCTGCCCAGGCGCCAGCTGGAACTCCCCGCGCGACCGCCAGGCAGCCGGCGTTCGAGGAGTACGTGTCCGATCTCGCCAGGCCGGTGCCGTACCGCGCGCGCCCGATCCGGCCGGTCGGCTACTACGACACGGGCCTGACCTGGCCCCAGTGGCTCGTGGACGATCAGCGCGAGGCCTCCGGCCGCCCGGACGTCGTCACGCTCGTCTCGGACGTGCCGCCACAGCCCCTCAAGATCAGCGGCGAGCCCGTGGCCAACCTCGTCGCCTCCACTACTGGCACCGGCAAGGCCACGCAGCGTCTCTACCACGCGCCCGGGCAGGCGAGCTTCGTGGAGCACCACGATCGGCGTAACCGCGCCGCCGGTCGCGGGCAGGTGCGCCAGTTGCGCACCGGTACCGTCCGCGGAAAACCGTTGTTCGACCAGATCGCCGCTGTCGCGCTCCTGCGCCAGCGGCGTGGAGATGCCCATGTCGAGGCCGGAATGATGGCCGAACGCGCGGGCGCCCGCGAGAAACCCGTATAATCCCTCGTCCCCACATGTCGCTTGTCTCCGGGTCGATCCTCGGCTCCTACGAAATCCTCAGCACGCTTGGCGCGGGCGGCACCCAACATCGCCGCGATCTACGGAATGAGCTCGGAGGTGATTACCGCTGGGGCCCCGGCGGCAATCACCTCCGAGCCCATTCCGGTTTCCGCGCTCGTCATGGAACTGGTCGAGGGCGACGATCTGTCGCACCGCATTGCGCAGGGCGCGATGCCGTTCGAAGACGCGCTGTCGATCGCCAGGCAGATTGCCGACGCGCTCGAGGCGGCACATGAGCAAGGGATCGTGCATCGCGACCTGAAGCCCGCGAACATCAAGGTGCGCGCGGATGGAGCGGTCAAGGTCCTCGACTTCGGACTGGCGAAGACGCTCGCACCCGAAGGGACCGGCACGACGAGCGGAGGCAGCGCACTGACCCTGATCTCGCCCGCCATGACCGAGATGGGCATGATCCTCGGGACGGCCGCCTACATGTCGCCGGAGCAGGCGAAGGGACGGGCGGTGGATCAGCGGGCGGACATCTGGGCCTTTGGTGCCGTGCTGTACGAGATGCTGGCCGGCCGTCGTGCGTTCGACCCTTCGAGGGCCTCAGGGTCGTCCCGAGCTGGGTCGAGGGACGAGGGCGAAGACGTCCCCGACCTGCTTGTTGCGGTGTAGAGCAAGGATGTGGATTTCTCGGCGCTGCCGGCGACAACGCCTGTGATCCTGAGGCAACTCCTCGCCCGCTGTCTCGACCGCAATCCGAAGACGCGGCTGCAACACATCGGAGAGGCTCGCATCGCGCTCGACAAGGCGGTCGCCGGTGGGCCTGCGGACGTTGCTGCCCCGGCGGTTCCGTCTCCGACCTGGCGCCAGCCTCTCGCATGGGCGCTCGTTGCGATTGTCGCGGCCGCGACTTTCGCGGCGACGTCATGGCTCCGGCAGCCGGATGCGACGACCGCCGCGCCCGTCGTCCGCTTTTCCATGGCACTTCCCTTCGGCGCCGCTGCGCAAGGAGGAGCAGCATCCAGGGGCGCGGTCACCGCAGGATCGCTCGTTGGCGATCTCGTGGACTTCACCAATCCCACGAACCGCGAAATCGCCATCTCTCCACTGGGCACCGACCTGGCGTTCGAGTGGAAACAGAATCTGTGTGTCCGCCGCTTGAACGAAGAACAATCGATGCGGCTCGCCGAGGGCTTCAACGACGTTCGCGCACCGTTCTTCTCACCGAACGGCAGGTACATCGGGTTCTTCGCACTCGAGAAGGTGTGGCGAGTCCCGGTTGCGGGTGGACCAGCGGAAGAGATCGGCGGGCCGATTCCAGGCCGTCCCTTTGGCGTCGAATGGGCCCACGACGGCCGCATCTATGTCGGCGTCGGTGGCCACATCGCGCGACTGCCCGAGAACGGCGGCAGCCTGGAAACAGTTGTTCAGGTGAAGGAGAACGAGGCCGCGGCCGATCCGCACGGGGGGCGAGTGGCTGTTGTTCAGCCTGCGGAGCGGGAAAGCGACGTTGGACCAGGCACAAATCGTGGCCGAGTCACTCAGGACGCACGAACGCCGCGTGTTGGTGGCGGCCGGGCGGTCGGCCCGCGTCACTCCAAGTGGCCACCTGCTGTACGTCGTCGATGGCACGCTCTACGGCCGGGCCTTCGACACCGGAGCCCTGGCGGCGACGTCGGATCCGGTGAAACTGGTTGAGGGCGTCCGCCTCGTGAATACGAACGTCACAGGGAGTTCGTATTACGACGTCTCGCCGCGTGGCGATCTGATTTATGTCCCAGACCTCAGTGTGGATGCACGCGTCCGCATGGCATGGCTCGATCGGCAAGGAACCGAGACAAGCAAGTGGCTCAGGCTGCGGCCGGGGCCGGCGAGTAACGGCGGTCGGCGCGGCCAGATGTTCGTAGGTCGATCCGCCGTCGAGGCGCAGGAAGGCGATTGACGCTCCCTTTGGATTCAGCGACTGCACCGCGAGCGGCCCACCCTCTCGCCAGACGGCCGGTTTGTCGCCTATGCCGCAGCCAGCAATGCCGGCGAGGCCGTGTACGTGCAGGAGATCGCCACGGGTTGGCGGCAGGTGATCTCGTCGGGGGTGGGTACAGAGCCGATCTGGTCCCGGTCGAATGAGATCTTCTTCCTGTCGGGCGATCAGTTGAAGAGTGTGCGCGTCGTTGCTGCCGACCTCAAGAAGTTCGCCGAGCCGATCACGCTCTTTTCCCGCCCGGGTGGTTTTGTCTCGTACGATCCCAGCGCGGACGGCAAGCGCTTCCTGGTGGTCGTCCCTGAGGGCGCGGGTCCGGCCAGGATTGCGTACGACATCCGCGTGGTACTGAACTGGTTCCAAGAACTCGAAGCGAAGGTGCCCAGCGGCCGTCGCCAGCCGTAGGGCTTCCGAGGGAGAACTCTGTCTCCTGAGACCCTGGCGGGTTGAGCCGAGCAGAACCGTGCAGTACTGCGTCACGACGGCAACGCGTCCACGTCCATCGTGGCGTCGCGAGCGCCCAAGGCCACGCACATGACCGCGCCGCCAACCACGTACAGTTCGCCCACCGTGCCGCCGCCGGCGAGTTCGGCGTGCAGCAGCTCGAACAGTCGCACGATCTCGCGACGCGTCAGCCGGCTGCCAGGCATCTGGCCTCAGACACGATCGCCGACCGTGGCGTCCACGAACAGATTGCGACGCTTGAACGCCACGGGCGACGACCGCAGCAGGTAGGTCCGCAGCCTGGCCGGCAGCGCCCGCGCCAGGACGTAGGTCGACATGTCCAGACCGGCTCGGCGGGCCTGCCGCCGGAGCGCCGCCTTCTGGCCGGCGGAGACGCGGATCTGGAGCTGGTGCGACTTCGCCACGACCCTTTCATGACAACGTCCCGACGCAGGCGAGGAGGTGCGTCCAGCACTCCTTCGTCTACAATGAACCCGCTTGTCCCTGACATCCGGCGCGCGTCTCGCCCTTCGACGGGCTCGGGGTGACCTCGAGCCAGGCCGAATGGTCGGCCCGCACGACATCGTCTCCGCCCTCGGCGCGGGCGGCCCCGCCTCCGCTGAACGCGGTCTTCGACCGCCGCTGCGGCGAGGTTTCGCCGGAGCCCAGGCGAGGATCTGGCTGTGATTGGGAAGACGATAGGTCCGTACCAGCTCCTCGCTGAGCTGGGCCGAGGCGGAATGGGCGAGGTGTATCGGGCGACGGACACCAGGCTGAAGCGCGAGGTGGCGATCAAGGTGCTGCCGGCCGCTCTGGTCTCCGACCCTGATCGCCTGGCGCGCTTCCAGCGCGAGGCCGAAGTCCTGGCCGCCCTCAATCATCCGAACATTGCGGTGATCTACGGCCTGGAGGAGGGCGGCGGCACCAAGGCCCTCGTGATGGAACTGGTCGAGGGAAGAGATCTGTCGGAGTTGATCGGTGCGGCTGCAGCCACGCCCAACGGGACCACGGGTATGCCGCTGGCCGACGCACTCGCGATCGCGAGGCAAATCGCCGACGCGCTCGAAGCGGCGCACGAGCAGGGGATTATTCACCGCGACCTGAAGCCCGCGAACCTCAAGGTGCGGCCCGATGGCACCGCCAAAGTGCTCGACTTCGGCCTGGCGAAGGCGATGGACCCGGCAGGCGCGTCGAGCGCCGACGCGATCAATTCGCCGACCCTGACGGCCCGGGCGACGCAGATGGGCATGATCATCGGCACGGCCGCCTACATGGCGCCAGAGCAGGCGCGGGGCAAGGCGGTTGATCGCCGCGCCGACGTCTGGGCGTTCGGTGTCGTGCTCTACGAGATGCTCGCGGGGCGGCGCGCGTTCCAGGGCGAAGACATCTCGGTCACGCTCGCCAGCGTCATCAAAGACGAGGTGCACTGGCCCGCGCTGCCTGCCGACGTGCCCGCCCCGATCCGGCACCTGCTGCGGCGGTGCCTGGAGAAGGATCCGAGACGACGCCTGCGCGACATCGGCGAGGCGCGCGTCATCCTCGAGGATCCAGCCTCGGCCATGCCCGCCACGAGCGAACCCGTGACGGCCCCGGACGCCTCTGTCCGCCCGGTACCGCCACTGTGGCGACGGGCGCTGCCGATCGCGGCCACCGCGCTGATCGTGAGCGGCATCGCGGCCGGCCTCTCCTGGATCCTCAGGCCGGCGCCGCCGGCGGCTCCCATCGTCACGCGTTTTCCCCTGGTGCTGCCCGCCGGCCACACGATGACGCGAACGAATCACCAGTCGACTGCCGTGTCGCCGGATGGCGCGCGCATCGTGTACGTCGCGAACCGCCAGTTGTACCTCCGCGAGATGGCGGATGCCGCGGCGCGTCCCATTCCTGGGACGAACGTCGATCCGTCAGGCGTGTTCTTCGCACCCGACGGGCAGCGCGTGGGGTTTTTCTCCGAGCAACACGACCTGCTGCAGACGATCGCCATTTCGGGCGGTTCGCCGGTCACGCTGTGCACGCTCGAGGCGGCACCGTATGGCGCCAGTTGGGTGGGCGACACCATCCTCTTCAGTGCGCCCGCCCGCGGCATCCTGCGCGTGTCCGAGAACGGCGGTGAGCCGGAAGTGCTGGTCAGGACGAGCAGCCCGGCCGAGTTCTTGTACGGCCCGCAGATGCTGGACGAGGACCGGCTGATGTTCACGGTGGCGGCGGGGTTCGATCGGGATCGATGGGACCGGGGAGAGGTCATCGTTCATGCTCTGGCCACGGGCGAGCGCACGGTCGTGGTGCGCGGCGGAGGCGATGCGCGCTTCGTGCCCACGGGACGCACCCGCGGACACCTTGTGTACGCGGTCGGAAACACCGTGCGGGCGGTCCCGTTCGACCTCGAGCGCCTCCAAGCGTCCGGCACCGTCGTGCCGGTCGTCGAGCAGGTGGCCCGCGCTTTCAACCCCGGGGTTCAGAGCGGCGTCGCACAATACGATGTCTCGGCCACTGGCATGCTGGCGTTCATCGCGGGTCACTCGAGCGATGCCGGCCAGCGGAGGTCCCTCGCTCTGGTGGGCCTCGACGGAGGCGTCCAGCCCATCACGCTGCCGGCGGAGCCATACATCCATCCACGCGTCTCACCAGACGGCCGGCACCTGGCGGTCGCCATCGATGACGGCAAGGTCGCCAATGTCTGGGTCTACGATCTCGGGGCCGGGGGGGTGCCGCGCCGGCTCACGTTCGTCGGACGGAACCTGTTCCCGATCTGGACGCGCGACGGCCGCTACGTTACGTATCAGTCGGACCGGGATGGCGATGCGGCCGTGTTCCGGCAGCTTGCCGATGGCAGCGGCGTGGCCGAGCGCCTGACGAAGCCCGAGGCGGGGGCCAGGCACGAACCAGAATCCTGGAGCGCCGATGGCAAGTGGCTGACGATCAACCTCAACAAGGACAGCAACCAGGGTGTCTGGCTGGTCTCTGGGGATCCCCAGGCCGCGCCGCAGGCCCTCGTGGATACGCTGGTCGTCGAGAAGCATTCGACCTTCTCACCCGACGGCCGTTGGATCGCCTACATGGCCACCGAAGGCCGCGGCAATACAACGGCCGTCTACGTGCAGCCGTTTCCGCCGACCGGGGCCAAGTACCAGGCATCGACCCTGGAAGGGACGCGAACGCCCGCATGGTCGCGCGACGGCAGGCGGCTGTTCTTTCACAGCAACGCCACCAATCAGTTGTACATGGCCGACATGCACGCAGAACAGAGTCTGACGTTCGGCACGCCCGTGCCGCTGCCGATCGCGGGCACGGTTCATCCAATGCAGCAGCGCAACTATGACGTAATGCCCGACGGCAAACGCCTGGTCGTGGTACTGCCCGAGACAGACGCCAAGGCCAATGCCGCGCGCGAGGAATCGGCAAGAATCAACGTGGTGCTCAACTGGTTCGCAGAGCTGAACCGGCTCGCGCCGGTGAGGAAATGAAACACGCGTGGTTCGAGGCGCCGGGGGATGGGTGGATGAGCGACCTGCTCGCCGAGTCCCGCCTGTTCGAGTTGCTCGACGCGCACGCGCCCTGGCGCCCCGTCGGGCCGGTTCCCACACTGTCCGCCTGGCAGGCAGACAGCGAACTGCCGCTCTGGCAGGCGCTCGAGGCGGCGGTGGGCCGTCGGCTGCCGCCGCCGTTCTTCTGCGTGCCGTGGCCGGCAGCCCAGGCCCTCGCCGTCGCGATCGTGCAAGGGGTCATCGACGTGCGAGGACAGCGAGTCGCAGAGGTCGGGGCGGGCTCGGGGCTGGTCAGTGCGGCCGCCATGCACGCCGGCGCGGAGTCGGCGCTCGCCCTGGATCTGGACCCGCTCGCCGGGCCAGCAGCGGGGGAACTCGCTCGGCGCAACGGCACCACGATCGCCTGGCGCACGACCGACGCTCTCGCCGATCCGTCCGCCGTGGGCGACGCCGGCGTGATCGTTGGCGCGGACCTGGTCTACGAGGCGGACCAGCGTGCTGCCCTTCGATCCGCCGTCGCGTCGTGGCGCCGCCGGTCACGCGTCATCCTGGCAGACGGCGGGCGCCCGTTCTTCGACCCGTGCGGGCTGCCCACGCTCGTGGAGTACGAGATCCCGGTTTCGCCGGGTGTCGAGGGTGTCGCTACCCGCATCGTCCGCGTGCACGCCACGCACGGGCCGACTCCTCCCCCTTGGAGCGGCTAGAATGCGAGAGGCCATGACGACAGTGCTCTCAGTCCTCGCCGTCGGCCTGGTTGCCCTGGGACTCCTCACCGGGATCTGGGTCGTCATCCTGGCAGGACTGGCCGGCGGCCTGACGGCATGGGCCCGGCGCCATTGGCGCGTCGGTGACGGCCGTCGCATGGCGCTGTCGGCGATTTCCTGGGTGCTGGCGGTGTCCGGGGCGCTTCTCTGCGCTGGACTCGGACTGCTCTGGTGGCGCTCGGCTCCTCCGACGCCTGACGCGTTCTACGAGCCGCCAGGAAACCTGCCTCCATCCCCAGGGAGGCTCGTGCGCCAGGAGGACTTCGCGCGAGCTGTTCCCCCGGGGGCCAGGGCCTGGCGGATCCTGTACACCACGACGCGTGACGAGCAGGTGGGCGCCGTCGCGAGTGCCATCGTCCTGGCGCCCGCATCGCTGCCCGCAGGCCCGAGTCCCGTGGTGGCCTGGACCCACGGCACGACCGGCATCGCCACGGGGTGCGCGCCGTCGGTCCTGCCCCTGCCCTTCCCGTTCGATCAGACGGTACCTGCGGTGCCTCAACTGATCACCGAGGGCTGGGTGCTCGTCGGCACCGACTACGTCGGGCTCGGCACGCACGGGCCCCATCCATACCTGGTCGGCCAGGGCGAGGCCCGTTCGGCGCTCGACGCCATCAGGGCGGCGAGGCAGATCGAAGGGCTCGCGCTCGCCGACGAGACCGTCGTGTGGGGGCATTCGCAGGGCGGACACGCGGCCCTGTGGACCGGAGCGCTCGCGCCGAGTTATGCGCCGGACGTCCGCATCGCCGGCGTCGCGGCGCTCGCCCCAGCCACCGACCTTCCTGCGCTCGTCGAGGCGGCACAAGGCTCGCCCGTCGGCAAGATGATGGCGTCGTACGTCACGACGTCCTACAGCCAGGTCTACGGCGACGTGCGGGTCGACGAGTACGTGGGGCCGACACGACGGGCTCGGGGCATGGCGAATCGCTGCCTCTCAGGTCCCGGCGCGCTGCTCTCGGTCGCCGTGGCGGCAACGCTCGAGCGCCCCGTGTTCATCGCGTCGCCAGCCCGCGGCGCTCTTGGAGCGCGGCTGCAGGCGAACACGCCTCACGGCTTCGTGGAGGCGCCGCTCCTCATTGCGCAGGGCCGATCCGACGACCTCGTGCTCCCGGCCATCCAGGACCGGTTCGTCGAAGAGCGCTGTGCGGCCGGACAAGCGCTCGAGTACCGGACGTACGAGGGGCGCGATCACGTCAGCCTCGTCGCCCAGGACTCGCCGCTGACCGACGATCTCGTGCGCTGGACCCGCGCGCGTTTCGCCGGCGAGCCCGTGCCGGCCGAATGCCGGACACTTCAGCGTTGACGCCTGCCCCCACATGTCGACGCTGTCGGGCCGCACGCCGCCAGCCGCATGCCGCGAGCCGTTACGGGCACCCCGGGTGTCCCGGGACCCGCGCGATGAGGCAGTCGTGTCCCTCGATGTGGTCCGACGGGTAGGCGCCGAAATCGCTCTTCAGCGTCAGCGTGCGTACCTCCTCGTCGGCGATCGGCCCGAGCGCGGCGTTGATGCGGGCCCGGTCGAAGCGCAGCACGAGATCCGTCACGCCGTCGAGGCTGGGAGACGAGCACGCGCAGCTCCCCGGCGTCTGGTCGCTCAGCACGGGCGCGCCGATGTCGCCGTACTTCCAGGAACGTGGTGCGACGCCCATCACCCGCACGGACGCTGCCTGGATGCGACGAACGTCGAGGTCAGGCCGACCCAGCACCGCGACGAGCAGATCGCCGCCCGTCTTGACGTTCCACTCGTTCGGGCAGCGCTGCGGCAGGATGTCGATGTCGACCGTCCGCGTCTCGTGGATCTCCGGGGCATCGTCCGACGGGCCGCGCCGGTACTGAAAGGAGATCTCCCGGAGCGTGGCGTCCTGCTGGAACACCCCCTTCGGAAAGGTGAGGCGCACGTAGCGCACGGGCACGCCGTCGCCAGTGTCCGTGAAGGCGGCCGGCACGATGGCCGGTGCACCCGTCGGCGGCGAGAGGTTCGCGAGGTTCGGCACGATCGCGTCAGCGTACGTCTGGCCGTCCAGCGAGAACTCCACGCGTGTCATCGGCGGCACGAATCCCGGCGCCCACGTCAGGAAGATGCCCGCGATGGGCATCGGGTGGACGTCGAGCAGGTCGATGAGGACGTGCACGTCCTGCTGTGAGCCCTTGGGGAAGACCCACTTCACCCACTCGCCGTCTGGCATCCGTGAAAGACCTGGCGCTTCGGGCGACGAGACCGTCGGGCCGCCGCGCTCGCGGGCGAGTGTCGCGTAGGCCAGCAGCCGCGCCATGAACTCCTCGTGTTCCTGCTCCTCGCCGTCCCCGGGCTGGACGGGCGTGACGACAGGTGCTGCCGCATAAGGACCTGCATCGACGTAGTGGACGCGAGCCCGGTCGTACACCGGTCGTCGCGTGCGATTCAAGTCAATCCCGAACCCTTTGATCTTCTTGCTCGCGCCGATCGTGCCGCTGCCTTGCGGGGTGAGCGTCAGGATGTTGTCCCAGTAGCCGACGTCCTCGACCTGCTCACCGCTGTTGCCTTCGAGCAGGGACACGTCCACACGCACGACGCGCCCGCCGGGGCGGCGGTGAATCCACATCTCGTTCACCATCAGGCTGTGTTTTCCGCTGTTGGTCGTCGCCGTGGTGGAGACCCAGGTGTTGGTCGCGCTGTCGTAGTTGCGGATCGCGACGTAGGCGCCCGGCACTGGCAGGGTCACGCCGAGGGCCAGGGGGTTGTAGGAGAGATCCTCGGCGTCCAGCCATCGACCCCGCCCGTCGGCGAGGGCCTCCTCGGTCTCGTACCAGTCGGTGATGATCCCCTGGTCGTACAACTGCCAGCTGTGCCACCACGCGTTCCGGTACCCGCCAGCGTACGGAATGCCAGTCTGCCGGTGCCAGAAGGCAACCGTCTCCGTGCACCACTCCTCGCGGGCGGGGTACACGCCGCCGAACGTGTACATGAACTCGATCGCGCTGGCGCAATCGACGCTCGTGCAGCCGAGCACCATCTGGTAATAGGGCTTGCCGCCATTGTCGATCGGCGGATTGCACGATTCCCTCGTTCCGACCGTCGGGATCGCGGTGTCCTGGATGATCGCGCTCACCGGATTCCATGCGCCGGTGTTGTCGAAGCACGCGCAGTCCGGACCGTCCGGCTGCATCCAGCAGTCGAACGCCCGGAGCGTGCCGCGGCTGAGGGCGAACCCGAGCAATAGGGCCAGGCCTGCACAGACGAGTGACCACCTGCGGAACGCGCCCATACGCACCTTCCTTGCAACGAATTCACGGACTGCACTGGCCGCGGAGGACGCGGTCAGGAGCGTCGATTCGAGCCCGGCGTGCCGCACTCGGGCGCGATCGACAGTTCGTTGAGAAGCCGGGGGCGGTCTGTCCGCCGGCCTGCGGACAGTTGACGAGATGAGAAGAACACCGGGGGCTGCGAGCGGTTCTCGGTTGACCCTAGCACCCGGAGGGGAGAGCGTCAAGCGTCAGTCCGAGGTGGCCGGCTGAGGCTGCTAAGATGGCCCGCCATGAGGCCACCAGCCCCGGTGCTCAGCTGCGTTCGTCACGCCGTCATCGCGCACAGTGCCTTCAGTGTGATGGCGGTCGTCCTCCTCGCATCGGCCGTCGTCGGCCTTCGCGCACAAGGAGGCGACCAGTTTCTCGACGGGATTGGCGAAACGGCACTGATCGCACGCTACGTGTTCAATGGCAGCGCCGAGGATTCCTCGAGAAACCACCTTCACGCCACGCTTCGCGGCCAAGGGACGGTGTTCGTGGAGGACGCGCGCTTCGGCCGTGTGCTGGAGTTGACGGGCAGCGGCGGCCACGTGCAGTTGCCGGGGCAGACCCTCACCGGGGAGGACAGCCTCAGCGTCACCGGCTGGCTCTACCTGCCCACGGGTGCCTCCGGACCGTTCTTCGACTTCGGGCGGAGCGCCTCGAGCAGGATCGTCGCCACCGTGAGCGCCGCCGAGGGGTTCCGCGCCGGCTTCGCCGCGGGCGGGTCGCAAAGCGCAACAGCGCCGAAGGCGGTGCCCGTGAACCAGTGGGTCCACCTCGCGGTCGTGCTCGATCCCGCCGAACGTCGGCTGACGACGTATGTCGATGGGGTCGTGGCGGCCCAGGCGACCGACGTTGGTGTCAGCGCGCTGCGGGTGATCGGCCAGAACCAGGCAGGCGCGACGCGTCTCTTCGTGGGGCGCTCACAGGGTGACGGCGGCGAGACGCTCCACGGGAAGCTGCGCGACGTCCGCCTGTACCGCGTGGCGCTGACCGCCGCGCAGGTCGCGGCCATTCACAAGGCCGCGTCGACTCGCCAGGGTGGTACCGGCCGCGGCACGGATCCCGCACCCGCGATTTCGACGGCGGCGATTTCCGGGGAATCGCCGCTGGCGCGTCGGCTCGGACGCGTCCCTGACATCCAGGTTGAAACGACCGTGGGGATCCTCCCGCGCCTGCCGCGCGAGATCCCGGCGGTGTATCGCGATCAGGCCACGGGTCCCAAGGTCCGCGTGATCTGGCCGGCCCCACGGGACAACAGCCAGGTGATGGCGCCGGGCACGTACACCGTGACAGGCAGGATTCCCGGGACCGCGTTCGAGCCGAGGGCGACGGTGACGGTGAGGCCAGTCGGCGCGGCGTCGCCGGCGCCGGCGCCAGCACGTTCGGTCGAGGCCTTCCCCCTCGGTCGCGTGGTGCTCGAACGGGACACGCGCGGCCGCGACACGCCGTTCATCAGGAATCGCGACACGTTCATCAAGGCACTGGCCGCGACGAATCCCGACAGCTTCCTCTACAACTTCCGCGATGCCTTCGGGCAGCCGCAACCACCGGGCGCGACGCCGCTCGGCGGCTGGGACAGCCAGACGACGAGACTGCGAGGACATGCGACCGGCCATTACCTGTCGGCGATCGCCCAGGCGTATGCGGGCGCGACGTACGACGAGTCGGTGCGAGCCGGCTTCCTGCAGAGGATGAACTACCTGATCGACACGCTGTTCGATCTCGCGCAGAAGTCGGGGCGTCCAGCGACGTCTGGGGGCCCGTTCAACGCCGATCCGACGCAGGTGCCGCCAGGCCCAGGCCGCGCCGGCTACGATTCGAACCTGCGGGCCGGCGCGATCCGCACCGACTCGTGGAACTGGGGCAGAGGGTTCATCAGCGCCTATCCGCCCGACCAGTTCATCATGCTGGAGCAGGGCGCCACCTACGGCACGCAGGACAGCCAGATCTGGGCCCCCTACTACACGCTGCACAAGATCCTCGCGGGCCTGCTCGACTGCTACGAGGTGGGCGGCAACCGCAAGGCCCTGGAGATCGCCCAGCGCATGGGCGCGTGGGTGTACGCGCGGCTGCACGCGCTGCCGGCCGATCTGCGCAGCGCCATGTGGAGCCGCTACATCGCCGGCGAGTACGGCGGCATGAACGAGGTGATGGCGCGGCTGTATCGCCTCACGAACGACCGGCAGTTCCTGGAGTGCGCGAGGCTCTTCGACAACGTGAACTTCTTCTTCGGCAACGCCGACCGCGCGCACGGCCTGGCGGCCAACGTCGACACGATCCGCGGCCGGCACGCCAACCAGCACATCCCGCAGATCACCGGCGCGCTCGAGACCTTCCGCAGCACCGGGGAGCCACCCTACTATCGGGTCGCCGACAACTTCTGGAACCTCACGACCAGCGGCTACATGTACGCCATCGGCGGCGTGGCCGGTGCGCGCACGCCGAACAACGCGGAGTGCTTCACCGCGGAACCCGACTCACTCTGGGCGCACGGCTTCGCCAGCGGCGGGCAGAACGAGACCTGCGCCACCTACAACCTGCTGAAGCTCGATCGCCAGTTGTTCATGTTCGACCAGGACGGGAAGTACATGGACCACTACGAACGCGGGCTCTACAACCACATCCTGGCGTCGGTCGCCGAGCACGACGCGGGCAACACGTATCACGTGCCGCTCACCCCCGGCGCGCAGAAGCGGTTCGGCAACGCCGACATGCAGGGGTTCACGTGCTGCAACGGTACGGCGCTCGAGAGCCACACGAAGCTGCAGGACTCGATCTACTTCAGGAGCACCGACGATCGGACGCTGTACGTCAACCTCTTCGTCCCTTCCACGCTCGACTGGCGCGAGCGCGGGATCGTGGTCACGCAGCGCACGGACTTTCCCTACTCGGACGCCACGCAGCTCACGATCGAGGGCGAGGGCGCGTTCGACCTGCGGATCCGCGTGCCGCGCTGGGCCACGAAGGGCGTCTTCGTCCGGATCAACGGCCGGGACCAGGCCGCGAACGCCGAACCAGGCACGTACCTGACGCTGCGCAGAACCTGGCGCACCAACGACACGATCGACGTGCGGATGCCGTTCTCCTTCACCCTGGAGCCGGTGATGGATCAGCCCAACGTCGCCAGCCTCTTCTACGGTCCCGTGCTGCTGGCCGCCGAGGAGTCGGCGCCCAGGAGCGACTGGCGTCCCATCGCGCTCGACGCAACCGACCTCGCGAGGTCGGTGACAGGCGATCCCGCCACGTTGCGCTTCGTCATCGACGGCATCCCGTTCAAGCCGTTCTTCGAGACCTTCGGGCGATACTCCGTCTACCAGCACGTGATGCTGAAGTAGGGCGAAGTCCCGCGTCAGGCTCATTCAGCGCGAACGGGTCCTTCCTCGGGCGGCAGCGCTTGGTCGGCCTGACCTTGCTGCCAGCACAGTTGTCTCGAGCATAGCCCCCCGATTCTCAGCTCGGCACACGCGCATGCCAGGCTGCAGGGACATCGGGGAGTCGCCGGATTATACGCGCACCGGAGAAGTCACCGCGGGTGCTTGGGCGGCCGGCAGAGGACGACGCGGACGCCGCGCACGCGTCTGAGTGCCTTGTCGGCGGTGACGAGAGAGCATTCGTGCACGACGGCGGTGGCGGCGATGAATCGATCGGCCGGGTCTCTGGTCGGCAAGGACAGGCGGCGGCTCTCGAGGGCGATCGCCGAGGTCAGGGGCGCCTCGCGCAGGCCGAGGCCTGCGGCCGCTGCGTCGATCCAGCGCTCGGGATCGGGCCGCAGCTCGAGGCGGCCCTGTTCCGCCAGCATGGCCAGCTCCCACGCGCTCACCGCGGACATCCAGAGTTCGTGGCGGGTGTCGCTCAAGAGTGCGGCCACCCGAGGCTCCAACGCCTCGACCCCGGACGCCGCCCACACGATGATGTGGGTGTCGAGCAGCAGGCGCATCGCTACGCGAGCGCGTCCCAATCGCGGACGTCGGCCACGGGCGCGATGAGATCCCCCGAGATCGTGGTGGCGTCCTTCAGAAAGCCCAGCGCACGCTTCTCACGTGCCGCAGGGGCAGCGGGCACCACATCGGCAACGGGCCGGCCGTAGCGCGTGACACGCACGGGCCGACCGGTGCGGCGCACACGGTCCATCACCGACAGGCACTGCGCCTTGAACTTCGAGATGGGCATGGCGTCCATGGCCAGAAGACTAACATGGTCAATAATAATGGTCAACATTCAGGACGGACGGAGCGAAGGAGGAGCCGCCCATGATGACGGTGAGCCCGCGTGGCAGCGGGTCCGGCACGACCAGGTTGAACAGGAACCGCTGCCCGTCCGCGGAGACGTCGTAGTTGCGACGATGGCCCGTCGCGAACAGCTCGCCAGGCACGGTGAAGAGCCGGCGGGTCGCAGCGGTCGCCACCCCGACGGCGCCGGATCCGAAGGTCAGATCCGTCTCGAAGAGGCCGCCATCGGACCCGCGGAAGAACACGGCGCGACCATCCGGTCTCCAGAGGGGTTTCCCCCCTCCGCTGGTGGAGACTCTCACCTTGGCGCCGGGCACGGGAAAGGACTGGACGTACACCTCGCGGGTTCCACTCTCGGTGGATTCGTAGGCCACCCACCGGCCGTCCGGGGAGATCCGGGGTTCCACTTCCTCGAATTGCGTCCTGAGATAGCTGGACTTCGCCGGAGGAGACGCGTCCAGGTCGACGAGGCCCAGGTCGAAACCCTCTCCGCTCTCCGTGAAGAGCACGTAGCGACCGGTGGGCGACCAACTGGACGGCCACTTGATGCCGGCCCCGACGGGGATCTCCCGTGCCTGGCCACCGCCGATCGGATGGATGTCCCAGACGTCCGTGAAGCCGGTCGCGAGGAGGCGCCGCGAGTCCGCTGACCACAATGGCGTGCCCGTCCAGTTCGTGCTGTCGGTGAATCGCGATCGGGTGCCCGTCCGCCCGTCGACCAGCCAGACGGAGACCACGCCCCCGCCCGGCTCGTGCATCTCGACGGCCACACGCTCTCCGTCGGGAGACAGGGCCAGTCCCAGGTGCTCGCCGGGTTCGCCGAGCGTCGAGAGGACGCGCCCGGTGCGATCGACCCACGTCAGTTGCGTGGACGGAGTCGCGCTTCTGTCCGCGTAGACCACGAGACCGGTGGGCGCCACGCTGAAGGAGAAGCCCGTGGGCGTGTCGCCGCTCCAGCCAATCCGATCCGCGATCTTCACCGCCTCGCCGCCCAGGGCCAGCGTGTTCGGAGTGAACGGCTGGGCGTAGAGATTGCCATCCCGCACGAAGTACAGGTGCCCGCGCGCGTACGCCGCCTTGGACGGGATGGGCAGGATCTCCTTCACCTCTGGCGACTCGAGGTCGCCCACCGCGATCGTGCTGCCACGGCTGAACAGATAGCGTCGGCCGTCGGGCAGGAACCAGGGATCGGAGCGACGCTCAGTGATCGGTCCCGCCGCTTCTCCCCGAAGGACGAGCGGGCGCGCCGGTACGCCGGCCGCGGTGGTCCTGTGGATCGGCAGGAAGGACGCGGGTGTGAAGAGGATGTCGCCGCGCTGGTTCCAGGTGGCGCCTCGACCGCTCGCGGCGTCCGCGAGGACTTCGGGGACCCCGCCATCGACCGGCACTTTCCTGAGCTTCCCGGCGGCGAAGAACCCAATCCACTTGCCGTCGGGAGACCAGAACGGCAGCCGGGCCGCCTCCGTATCTGCCAGCGGGCGCGCCTCGGTCGAGTCCAGGGCGCGCACCCACAACTGGGGAGTGCCCGACGCACCAGGCGCGACGAAGGCGATCACGCGGCCGTCGGGTGAGACGGCAGGATCGACGGCTCCGCGGAAACCGGAAGGCGGAGGAAGGATCGAAAGTCGGACCTCGGGGCCCGACGCGGCCGGGGTCTTGATCAACGCGCGACCAACCAGCGCGCCCAGCACGATACCGCCGACAGCGGCCGCGGCCACCGTCGCCCACACCCACCGTCGCGCCCCTGGCGCGGCCGTAGGTGGTCTCGTCCTCTCCTCGCCACGCGGCCGGTCACTGCGCGCGTCTGTGAGCGACAGTCGCGCTTCACCGATGTCACGGAGCCGCGCCTTGGGGTCGCGCGCGAGGCAGCGTTCGAGGAGGGCGACGACGTGCGACGGGGTCGACGGCGGGAGTGCCTTCAGACTGACCTCGTTCTTGAGGACACCCGCGAGGATGTCGCTCACGGTCTCGCCCGTGAACAGGCGCGCTCCGGACAGCATTTCGAAGAGCACGACACCGAACGCCCAGATGTCGGCACGCTTGTCCACGGCCTTCCCGCGGGCCTGCTCGGGACTCATGTAGGCTGCGGTGCCGAGAATCAGGCCCGCTTCGGTCGCGTGGCGCGACATCGTGGGCGAGTGCGAGGGGTCGGACGTCGTGTTGTTCTCGCCGTCGATCGCCTTCGCGAGACCGAAGTCGAGGACCTTCACCTTGCCGTCGGGCGTGAGCTTGACGTTGGCCGGCTTGAGGTCGCGGTGAATGATGCCCTTCTCGTGGGCCTCCTCGAGTCCCTCCGCAATCTGTCTGGCGATCGTGATCGCCTCGTCGACCGGGATGGCCCCTCCCGTCAGTCGCTCGGCCAGGTCCTCGCCGTCGACCATCTCCATGGCCAGGAAGTGCGCAGGTGAGCCGTCCGGCAGTGCGGCGCGCTCGAAGCCGTACACGTGCGCGATGTTGGGATGGTTCAGTGCGGCCAGCGTCCGGGCCTCGCGCTCGAAGCGCACCAGGCGCGCCGGGTCCTGCGCGAACTCGGCCGGGAGCACCTTGATGGCGACCTCGCGTCCGAGCTTCGTATCGCGCGCGCGGAACACCTCGCCCATGCCGCCTTCGCCGAGGCGGGACAGGATCTCGTAGACGCCGAGGCGTGTACCAGGAGCTGGCATGAAGGTGTCCGAGATTATACGGGCAGCCGGCTGCGAGGCCAGGTCACCGCAGGTCGCGGGCCCTGACCACGTAGACGCCGTCACCTTCAGGTGTCCATTCCCACACGGCGAGTCGCTCACCGGGCGCGCCCACCAGGAGATCGCGTCGGCCACCTCGCGTTCCAGGCGCGGATCCCAGGCGCGACGACTCGGCTGACTGGTGCAACCGTCTGTTATGCGACGCGCAGGGGCTTGATACGGGCCACATCGTCCTTGATCGCCTGTCCGGCCTCCCACGAATCCACGCTGCGCTGCGCGTTGAGCCAGAACTCAGGGGAGTTGCCAAACAACCGTGACAGGCGCAACGCCATTTCGGGACTGAGCGCACGCCGCTCGCGCAGCAACTCATTGATCGACTGCCGCGACACGCCGAGCGCCTCCGCGAGCCCGGAGACCGTCAGGGCGAAGTCCGGCATGAAGTCCTCGCGCAGCATCTCACCGGGGTGCGTAGGCCGCCGCCTCATTCGTCGGGTATTGGGAATGCTCATGACTCGTCGCTCCCGCCCTTGAGCGCGTGCAGGCGATTGCCCGGCGGCACCTTGAGATCGTCGAGCGACGTGGCCAGATCGACGTACTCGAGCGGCTCAGGAGCAGCGTTCCCTACTCACGTCGCCTGCGCCAGGAAGTCCGCCACGAGCCGGTACACGAACGGGTTGTGCGCCAGGCCCACGTGGGTGCCCAGGACCTCGCGATCGAGGCGCTCGTCTCCGGTCACGCACATCCGCCAGTCCACGATCCCGTCGCGGCGCGAGTAGATGGCGAGCTGGCGTACGTCGCGCGGGAACCGCACGTCCAGCGCTTCGACGAACGAGCAGGTGCAGTGGCCGGTGTAGCACCCGATCGGCAGGAACTGGCTGCGGCCGGACACGGCACGGCGGACGACATCGCTCGTCTTCAGCACGATCGGGTGGGAACGGATGCCCCTGAACGGCGCCGCGAGCGTCACGACCGACGCCACGAGGTCGGGGTGCTGCGCGGCGGCCGAGCGCGCCAGCACCCCGCCGAGGCTGTGCCCGATCAGGTGCACGCGCCGGCCGGTGACGCGGTGCGCGTGCGCGATGCGTTCCAACAACCGCCCGACCAGGGTGTTGGGGCAGTCCGCGTTGCGGCCGATCCCGGAGCGGAACGGCCGGTGGCCGATGCGCCACAGCCAGCCGTGCATCTCGAGCAGGTACGTGTCGGTGCCCAGGAAGCCCGGGATGGTGATCACCGCCTGTCGATCGCCGCGGGGCACGCCGAGCCCGTAGTAGACGGCGGACGTGTGCAGCAGCAGCCAATCGTAGCCGGCGAGGCCTTCGCGCCAGATGGGCAGTTCACGGGCGGCGTGGGTGTCGCGGAGCAGGCCGGCGCGTGCGGGGACGGGCGAGACGGGCACGGGTGCTGGCGTCATTCGAGAGATCCAACGTTGCGGTGCTCAGCCGCGAGGCGCCCTGGAGCGTTTTCGCGCCCGAGCCTTCACCTGCCGGCGCCTCGTCGGCGGCAGCGCCTCGTCAGCCTGCCGTGCCGGAAGCGCCAGTTCATCGCCGGGAACCGGCGGAACATCCGGCACTCGTGCCAGGAGGCGATCGAACAACGTCACGTCGCCTTGCGCTGCCCGTTCCTCGAGATACTCCATCGCGAGCAGCGCGGCGGCCTTCTCGGCAGCGGCCGTCGCCAGGAACTGGTTGATCGACACGTCGTCGCGTTCGGCCAGTTCCCGGATCTTACGATGCAACGAATCGGGGAGCCGGAGACTCAACACGCTCATGACTGTTCCTCGAGGACCTTCGAGAACTCGAACGGTGTGAGGACGCGCGGAGCGAACCTGGACGCGCCTCCGAAATCCCGCACGTTGTGGGTGACGAGCGCATCACACCCGGCTGCGACTGCCAGCTCCAACACGAACTCGTCGTTCGGGTCGGTGAGTGCTGGACGCCACAGGAAGTGAATCTCCTGACGATGGGCGACCCGGCACAGGTAATCCACGAGCTCGACGGCGTCTTGACGTCGCCACCCCAAGAGGCCCGCGTGCCGCACCAGCTCGGCCTCGCAATACTGACACTGGCAATCAGGGGCGCGGGCGGGGACGGGCGTGACGGGCGCGGGTGCTGGCGCGGGTCCGGGCATGGCGGTCCTCGGCGAGACCGGCGGCCTCGCACAACTCGTCGAACGCGTCCTGCAGGTGCGCCTCGAGCGGCGCGAGGTCGTCGATGGCCGCGGCGTCGGCCACGAGACCCACGTGCAGGACCTGATTGTACGTGAGCAGCGCGCAGTTCAGCCCGGTCTCGAACCCGAGCGGCACGAGCGGGTAGTGCGCGAGCACGAGACGCCCGAGACCGTAGAGCGCCACCGGGGGGCCGGGCACGTTCGTGCAGACCAGGTTCGACGTCAGCACCCGCACCGATCGGAGCGGCGCGGACCATCGGAGCAGGCTCGTCGAGGCGGCCAGCGACAGCGCCCGCGAGTAGAACGCCGCCGGCAGCAGTGCGCCAGCCTGCGCGATCGTGTCGACCAGCTCCGCAATCCCGGTTTCCTTCATGGCGCGCGTTCGCCGGATCGCCTCCTGCAGGCGCGCGAGCGGCGGGCCATCGAACGGCACTTCCACCGGGATCATCGAGACGCGGTTGCCGAGCAGGCCGGACGCGTCCGCTCGTCGCACGTTGACGGGGACCAGCAGGCGCAGCCAGCGGGTGTCGAGTCGCTCACCCCCTGCGCGGAGCATGCGCCCGATGCCGTCGGTCAGCACCGCCAGCGCGACGTCGTTGGTCGTGCCCTGCTGTGCGCGGGCCACGGCCCTCACGCGATCGAGCGGCCATCCGAGCCACGCGAGGCGCCGCTCGCCGGACAGCGGCCGGTTGAACGGGAGCCGGTCCACCGGCGTGAGCGCTGCGCCGGCGAGCGCCGCCACGCGCGCCGCTGTGCGTGTCAGCACGGCCGGCACCGCAGCCGGCAGCGACGTCATGCCATGGAGCACGGCGCCGCCCGTGTCGAGCAGGGTGGCGCCTGTCTCCTGCGCAGCCTCCAGGAGCAGCGCTCCGGTCCCCGCGGGCCTCGCGGTGCGCACACCGGGGGACGGTGTCGGCGGTGTGGCTTCAGGAGTGGCGTCGAAGACGATGTTCATCAACTCGACTCCAGACACGCCATCCACCATGCAGTGGTGGATCTTCGACAGCAGGGCCGCGCGTCGGCCGCGGAGCCCCCGGATGACGTGCATCTCCCAGAGCGGACGCTCACGGTCGAGCGGCATCGCAAACAGCCGCGAGGCCAGGACCTCGAGCGCGCGTTCATCGCCAGGCCGCGCGACCCTCGTCTCGAAGACGTGGCGACGCACGTCGAACTCGGGATCGTCCTCCCAGACGGGGTGACCGAGGCCGAGAGGCGCGGGCCTGACGCGCTGGGCGTAGCGCGGAACCTCATGAAGCCGGGCCGTGAGACGCGCGGCCAGGGCGTCCGCACGTGCGTCCCCATCGAGCACGTCGAGGCCGCCGATGTGCATGGGCGCCTCGGCGGTTTCGATGGCGAGAAACAGCGCATCGAGCGCGGAGAGGCGCCTCGGGAGCATGCGGTCGGTCATGGCCACCTGGCCGCCCCGCTCAGTCAACGACCTCGACCAGCTGCACGCAGCGGTCAACCGTCCGCTTGAGGTCGGTGCGGGTCCGCTGCAGCAGGCCCGTCCACTCGTCCACGAGGCCGGGCAGCGCGCAGCCCGCGGGGCAGACGGCGTGCACCAGCGCGGACACCCGGCGCTCCGCCAGCGTCTGCAGCGTGTCGGCCGAGAAGTAGAGGTTGTCGAAGGTGGCCTTGCTCAAGTCGATGGCGAGCTGGGCGAGTTCGGCCGCGATGACCATGGGGCCTCCTTCCGGACGATTGTAGTCGAGCCGTCAGCCGAGGCGCTCGCGCGGCGGTGTCGTCCGGGTGTGTTCCAGCAGAAACGCGTGCGCCGCGGCACTGCCGGCCACCAGCGTCGCGTTGCGTTCCCACTGATCGGCGCCGCCACCCCAGAAATCGCTGACGACTCCGCCGGCCTCCTGCACGAGCAGGACGCCGACCGCGAAATCGATGAGACCCGTTGGGCCTTCGAAGTAGCCGTCCAGCCTGCCGCACGCGACGTGCGCCAGGCTGTTGGCGCAGCTCCCGAGAATGCGCACCGCCGCGATCGGTTCACGCACGGCCTCGAGGCGCTGGAAGTAGCCCTCGTGGAACTCGAGGCGCCTGGTCGGGATGCCGGTCCCGACGACGAAC
>CAYLZN010000002.1:28976-71451 GCA_964387935.1 uncultured Vicinamibacteraceae bacterium
TCCGTCCAGGAAGGCGCCCCCGCCGCGGATGGCCGTGAACATCTCGCGGGCCACGGGGTTGTACAGCGCACCGCAGACGGTCTGATCGCATCGCCGAAGGGCGATCGAGATGGTGTACGGCAGGCCCGAGAGGAAGTTGGTCGTGCCATCGATCGGGTCGACGAGCCAGACGTGGTCCGGATCCCGTCCTGCGGTACTCGGCAGCTCTTCGCCGACGAATCCCCAGTCCGGGTGGCCGGCGGTCAGCCGGGCACGGATCAGCGTCTCGGCCTCCTCGTCTGCGCGCGACACGAAGTCCGCCGGCCCCTTGACGCCGACCTGGAGTGTGTGGCGCTCCTCGAAATACCGCTGCGTCAGTCGTCCCGCTTCCTGCGCGACGGCGACCATCTCGTCCAGCACGGGTGCGTAGTCGAATGCTGCGGGCTCGGAGTTCTGAGTCATCGCGTGAGTGGTGCGGCATCGAACACCGTCAGCCGGGGAAACTGCAGCCCCACCCGCGTGTCCACGCGCAGTGGCACCCTGGTCTCGACGGTGAGCGTTTGATCGTCGGCCAGCAGGGCCGTCGCGCGACTGAGGTTGCCGAGGTACGAGACCTCCGTCACGGTGGCGTCGAGATGTCCCCGTCCCGGCTCGAGGACCGCGACGTCCTCGGGGCGAATGAACGCGTGCACCGCGCGATCGAGCGTCACGTCACCGACCAGCGGCACCTCGAACTCACATCCGTCCCACAGCCGGAAGCGGCCGTTGCCAACGACCCGGCCGCGAAGGAAGCTGGCCTTGCCGATGAAGTCGGCCACGAACATCGTTCGAGGGCGGTCGTAGACCCCGCGAGGGGTGTCGACCTGCACGATTTCCCCGTCCTTCATCACCGCGACCCGATCGGAGATGTCGAGTGCCTCCTCCTGATCGTGGGTGACGTAGATCGTCGTCAGCCCGAGCCGGCCCTGCAACTGGCGGATCTGGCGCCGCAGGCTGACTCGCAGCTTCGCGTCCAGGTTGCTCAGCGGTTCGTCCAGCAGCAGCACGGGCGGGTCGATCACCAGGGCGCGGGCCAGCGCGGCCCGCTGCTGCATGCCCCCGGACAGCTCGCCCGGGTACTGCTGCGCCGTCCGCTCGAGTTCGACCAGCGCCAGCGCACGGGCCACCCGCTCGCGGATCTCGGGCATCGGGACCTTTCGAACCCGGAGCCCGTAGGCGACGTTTTCGAAGACCGTCTTGGTCGGCCAGAGCGCGTAGTTCTGGAAGACGAACCCGATCTCCCGTGACCAGGGCGGCGTGCTGGTCACATCCCGGCCGTTCAAGCGGATGCGGCCCTGCGCGACCTCGTTGAAGCCCGCCACCGCGCGCAACAGCGTCGTCTTGCCGCAGCCCGAGGGACCGAGCAAGGTGAAGAGTTCGCCCGTGTCGACCCGGATCTGGGCCTTGCGGAGTGCCTCCACGGCGCCGAAGCGCACGGTGACGTCATCCACGTGAACGGCCGACTCGCGTGGCGCTGCGCTCATGGCGGGCTCGCCTCGATGGGCAAGCGCTGGCGGGTGAGCGCATGGAGCGGAACGTAGAGGATGACCATCAACACCACGGTGAGCGCGGCCGCCACGCCGAAGTTGGAGCCGGGGGTGACGGCGTTCTCGAAGACCACCGCCGCAATCGGCTTCCACGGGGGACGATACAGCAGGATGGTCGAGCTGAGCTCCGTCACGGCGTGCAGAAAGACGAGCGTCATGCCGGTGATGGCCCCGGCGAGCATCAGCGGCACGGTAATCCCGGCGAAGACACGGGCCGGCCGGGCGCCGAGGCTGATCGCGGCTTCCTCGAGAGCGGGGTGGATCTGGTAGAGCGCCGCCTCGCCCGTCTTGACCGACAGCGGCAGCAGCCGGACGAAATAGGACAGGACGAGAATGGTCCACGTGCCGGTCAGGATGAGAGGACCCTGGTTGAACACGAGAATGAAACCGATGGCGAACACCGTTCCCGGGATGACGTAGGGCACCATCACCAGTCCGTTGAGGAGCGGGCTGATGATCCGGTCGGGACGGCGGACGATGACATACGCGATGCCCACACCGAACGCGAACGAGAGCAGGGTGGCGGCAGCCGCAGTGCTCAGGCTGACGACGATCGAGTACCACTGGGTGTCGAGCATCTCGACGTAGTTGCGCAGCGTCGGCGTGGCGGTCACCACCCCCACCCGCCACTCGAGAAACGACGTCACGAGTACGGTCGCATGCGGCAGGAACGCGAAGCCGAGCATCACTGCCGCCAGGGCGTATGTCAGGCCGCGCCCGGCCGGCGTTGGCGTCTCCAGCTCGCGGCGTCGCGCCGAGACCGACGCGTAGCTGCGCGCCGCCAGGACGGTCCGCTGCACGGCCAGGAACGCGCTGGCGAGCGCGACCATCACCACGCTGCCGGTGCTGGCCATCGACGCGTTGCCGCCGACCTCGTTCAGGAACTCGGTGTAGACGAGCTTTGGGAGGATCTCGATGTCGAGCGAGATGATGTAGGGTGTGCCGAAGTCAGAGAACGCCGCGAGCGCCGCCATGAGCATCCCGGTCAGCACTCCCGGGAAGCAGACCGGGATCTCCACTGACAGCAGCGTGCGCAGCCGGGGGGCGCCGAGGCTGAGCGAGGCTTCCCTGAGCGTCGGGTCCATCGCGGAGAAGGCGTCGAGCGACATCAGGAAGATAACGGGAAACACCAGCCAGACGATGACCCAGACGATGCCATGCAGGCCGACGATGGTCCAGTCGAGATCCAGGGCGCCGGTGACGATGCCGCCGGCACCGAGGAGCATGCGCCACGCGTAGGCGCCCAGGAACGGTGGCGACACCGACGCCATCGTGACCAGGGCGATGATCAGCGCCCGGAACCGCAGCCGATATCGCGCCACGAGCCATGCCAGCGGGACGGCCATCAGCGCGGCCAGCCCGGTCGACGCTGACGTCACCACCAGGCTGTTACGGATGGCCCCGAGGTACCTCCGATCGCTCAGGAATGTCGTGAAGTTCGCCAGCGTCCAGACGAGCCGCTCATCGGCGAAGGAGATGAAGCCGCTGGCGGCGTGCTCGATGACGAACCCGTCGGGCGCCGCCCGCACGTCGAGCCCCCGCGGGCGCGCCGCCGCCGTGTCGAAGATGTCCACGGTGGGCTTCTGCGTGAGGTCGAGGTGCATGGACGGCAGCACCACGGTCACGCGGTTCGTGCCCACGCGACGGACCTCTGGTGACTGCCCGATGGCGATCTGAACGGCCAGGGTCTCCGGGCCCATCGGGTGCAGCACGACGCGCAACCCGTCCGGACGCGTCAGCACGAGTTGCGACGTCGTCTCCTCCACGATGACGAACTCGGCGAGGTTCTCCAGGACAGGAGTCAGCCGTCCCTCCTGGACCTCCACGGTGAAGGCCCCCCCGGACCGCACGAGCGACGTGGCGACGATCCAGAACTGCGGGAGCAGGATGAGTAGCACGCTGCCGGCGAGGCAGAAGAGCGCGAAGAGCCGCCACGGGTCTGGCCCGACCCTGATTGGCGGGCCCAGGTCCATCCTCGCCACACCGCGCGCGCGGCGTCCGCGCTCAGCCGCCACTCTTGATCTTCCTGAACTTGGCGGTGACGACGTCGTTGGGTTCTTTCGCCGGGAAGATCTTCAAAGTGGCGAAGCTCTTCAAGGTGGCAGGGGGCGGCACGTCCTTGCGTGCGGAACGGCGCTTGATCACGGTCGTGACGAGCACCTGCGCGTCCCGGCTCCCGAGGAAATCGATCAGCCTGCGCGCCGCGTCAGGATGCGGAGCGCCCTTGACGATGCCGTTGGCGTCGACCTGCACCGTGAGAGCATCGGCCGGATAGACCATACGGACGGGCAGGCCCTGGGTCTCCCACCGCACGCCGAGGTCCTCGTTGATCCAGCCCACGGCGGCCTCGCCGTCGCGCACCGCGTTGAACATGGCGTTCGAACCGGGTACGGCCCGCGCCGCCTTGATGATCCGGCTCGTGACGTCCCACCCGAGGCCGTTGGCGAGACCGCCGATCATCGTGTAGCCCGTGCCGGACTGGGTGGGGTCGGCGATCACGATGCCACCGAGCTTGCTCCACTTCGGGTCGAGCAGATCGGTGACCCTGGTGGGCATCTGGGCCGGGGGCACCAGCTTGGTGTTGACGAGAAGCGGCTGCGCAACATCGAGAAGGCGTGCCATCTGCCGTCGGGATCGGTGAGGATCGCCGCGGCATCCTCGGGGCTCCGGTAGCTCTCGAACAGCTCCGCGAACGTGTCGTAGCTCTGGATGGGACCGCCGAGCAGGACGTCGGCACCAGGTCGGCCTGCCTCGGCTCTGACGCGCTGGAGCATCTCGCCGGCTGTGCCGGCAATCACGGTGACCTTGATGCCGGGGTGCTTCTCGGCGAACTTCTTCAGGATGGGCGCGTAGATCTCGTCGCCCTGGGCCGAGTAGATCGACAGGGCCTGGGCTCGCGCGCTGCCGTGCGACAGCCCCAGCAGGCACGCGCCCAGCAGAAGCCCGATTGCCCATGAGGACGCGCGGCCTCCCGGGCCTGACGAGCACGGCATTCTCACCCCTCCAGGCGCCGATGGTCGAGCCAGGGCAGCGGTGCCGATGCTGCCGGCATCGTGTCCCAGCGCGCTGCGGCCCACGGGCAGATCGCGACAGCGGTCCGCGAAGATGTACATCCGCATCTTATCCCGGACACGCTCGAAGTCGCCGGACGCGATGCCGAGCCCGCTGCCGATCACGATGCCGTGGCAGCCACGCGGTCCGCGAAGAGGCGCGCGTCTCGGCACTCGGCCAGAATCGTCGCCGGCCAGTCGGCCTCGTAGCGGGCGGCGGACGCGATGCGCCCGAACGCCTGCCGCTTGCCCTCGCCCCAGAGGATCATCGCGGCGGATCGGGAGAGACGGGCGATGGTGTCGATGCCGACACTCACGCCGTGGCGCGGGACCTCGTCGATGCTCTGGAACGCGGGGAACGTCCCCATGTTGTCACGCCGCGTCGTCTCCGCCAGCGTGATGATGCGTGTGCGGCTCAATCGGGAGCTGCCGGGCGGGTTGAAGGCGACGTGGCCGTCAGAGGATCCCGAGGCCAGCAGGAAGCAGTCGATGCCGCCGGCGTCCTCGAGGCGGGCCTCGTACTCCTCGGAATCGCCGGGATTCGGGAACCACACGTGATAAGGCCGGACCCGGGCCGCGGGCGGCAGACCCTGGTTCAGCACGCCCACCAGTTCGTCGCGCGCGAAGCGCTGGCAGCTGTAGTGGGCGTGCTCATCGACGGGAGCGAAGCCCGTCGCGACCTGGCGGACGTAGTCGTCCATCATCACGATGACCAGGTGCGACAGATTGGCGGGACGCTCCGCGAGGTCACGACCCATGGCGTCGTAGACAGGCCTTGGCGACCGTCCGCCGGGACAGCCCAGGAGAAAACGCCGGCCCTCGGCCCCGGCCTTCGCCATCCGCGACAGCAGGTCGGTGGCCAGTGAGTGGGCGAGGTTATCGACGGTGTCGAAGATCGTCGTGGAGATCATGAACAGCCCTGAGCCCGAACTATGGTATTCCTCTTGCGCATGTCACCCTCTCCGCGGTTGCGCGCGATGACCGAGGCGGCACGCGGTCTGTTCGAGCGCAACCGCCAGCAGGGCGAGGCCCCGTGGTGCGGTCTCGCGTACGATTTCGTCTGCCCTTCGATGGGGACGTACCCGTTCCAGTGGTTCTGGGACTCGTGCTTCCATGCGGTCGTGCTGTCCCGGTTCGACGTCGAACGGGCCCGGATCGAGCTCCGGAGCCTGCTGGCCAACTCCCAGCCGGACGGCTTCGTCGCCCACGTCACGTTCTGGCAGCGCGAGCGGTTCGAGGCGCTGCTGTCGACGTACTCGATCGCCTACCGGACGCCGTACCTGAGTGACTGCATCCAGCCGCCCCTGCTCGCCGAGGCCACGGCGGCGGCCGCGAGGGGCCCGGGCGGGGACGCGTTCCTGAACGAGGTCCTGCCGCGCGTCGAGCGGTACTACGAGTGGCTGCGTGAGGTCCGCGATCCGGATCGTGACGGCCTCATCGCGACGCTGCAGCCGGATGAGTCAGGCCTCGATCACACACCGAAGTACGATCGCTATCTCGGCATCACAGGCACCAGGCTCGTGGACTTCACGGCCGCCTGGGAGCGGGTGGCCGGTCCCTACGCCGACGTGCATCGCGATCCGGCTGCCATGTTCGCCCTCGACCGGTTCATCGTCGAGGACGTCCTGGTCAACACGATCTATGCCGAGAACCAGCGCGTGCTCGCCGACCTGCTTCGGCGATCCGGTGACGCCCTGGGCGCCGCGGCGTGGGAAGCGCGGGCGGGCACGACCACGGCCGCCCTCGTCGACAAGTGCTACGACCAGACAGCCGGGCTGTTCTTCGACCTGGCAGGCGCCCGGGAGGCACCGCTGCGCACCAGCACCGTGAGTGCGCTCATGCCGATCCTGCTGCCCGGCCTGCCGGCGGAGATCGTGGCCGCGCTCGTGGGGCACCTCGGCAACCCGGCCGAGTACGCGGCGCGCTACCCCGTGCCCAGCGTCGCCATGAACGAGCCGGGCTTTCTGACGCCAACGACGGACAGCATCCTCGTGTACCGCGGCCCGACGTGGATGAACACCAATTGGTACCTGTCGCGCGGGCTCCGGAGGCACGGGCACGCCGCGCTGGCGGGACGGATCGAGGACGCATCGGCCTCGCTCATCGAGAAGGAGGGGTTCCGCGAGTACTACGACCCGACGAGCGGCACAGGGTTCGGTGCCCGCGATTTCTCGTGGTCCGGGCTGGCCCTGGACATGCTCGGGCGGCTCGAGGGGGCGCACGAATGAGGAGGGCCCGTTCGCTGGCGCTCCGACGGCACGCCGCTGGTGATCACCAACCCGATCTTCGTCGAGATCTCCGGACCCTGAGCCGCGCGCGCTGCCGCACGCGGGAGGAATCGCCCATGACCCGACGCTACCTTGCGCTCCTGATCCTGATGCTCGCCGGGGCAGGCTGTGCCGTCTCCTGCAACCGGGCTCCGGCCGCACGACCGGAGGACCGCCCCCGCGTGGCCCTCGTGCTGAAGACCCTGAACAGCCCGTTCTTCATCGAGATGCAGCGCGGAGCCGAGGACGCGGCCAGGCGGCTCGACATCGATCTCGTCGTGCAGGCGGCCGAGCGTGAGGTCGACGTCGAGCGACAGATGCAGATCGTCGAGAACCTGATCCAGACGCGGGTCAGCGCGCTCGCGTTGACGCCAGCGGGCTCGCGTGAGGCGGTGCCGGCCGTCTCGAAGGCGAATGCGGCCGGGATCCCGGTGGTGATCGTCGATACCAGGCTCGACGGACCCGCAGCGTCCGAGGCGGCCGTCCGCATCTCGACCTTCGTGGGCTCCGACAACTACCGCGGTGGCCAATTGATCGGCGAGCACCTCGTGAAGACGTCAGGCGGCCGGTCGAAGGTCGCCGTGCTCGAGGGCATCCCGGGGCACGAGACCGGCGACTCGCGCATCCGCGGCTTCCGGGACGCGATCAAGGACAGCCCTGGCGTGAGCATCGTCGCCTCCCAGACCGCAAACTGGGAACGCGAGCAGGGCTTCACCGTCTTTCAGAACATCCTGCAGGCGCACCCCGACCTCGACACGGTGTTCGCCTGCAACGACATGATGGCGCTCGGCGCCATCGAGGCCATTGCGGCCGCCGGCCGGACGGGCCGGATCCGGGTCCTGGGATTCGACGCCGTCCAGGACGCACGGAAGGCCCTCCTGGCCGGAACCATGGACGCGACCGTCGCGCAGTACCCGGACGAGATGGGGCGCGTCGCGGTCGAAACGGCGGTGAAAGTACTCAAGGGCGAGGCGGTCCCGCCGGAGGTCGTGGTACGGATCGGCCTCGTCACCAGGGAGAACGCACAACCATGACTGCCACGAACGCTCGTGCCCGCCTGAACATCGGCCTGATCGGTCTCGGCCGGCTCGGTCGCGTGTACGCCCGCGATCTCTCGGGACGCATTCCCGAGACGCGCCTCACCGCGGTGGCCGACCTCAACGCTCAGGCCGCCACCGACGTCGCGGCCGAGTTCGACGTCCCGCGCTCGTGCACCGATCCCCTCCAACTCATCGCCGACCCCGCAGTCGATGCCATCGTCATCGTGACACCGACCCACACGCACAAGGACCTCATCGTGGCGGCGATGGAGCGGAAGAAGCCCACCTTCTGCGAGAAGCCCATCGCCCTCGGGCTGGCCGAGTGCGACGCGGTCCAGCAGGCGGTGGACCGGCACGGCACGTTCTTCCAGATGGGATTCCAGCGCCGCTTCGACCCCGGCTATGCCGCCGCGAAGCAGCAGATCGCGGAGGGACGCATCGGGGATCCCGTCGTGTTCAAGGCCACGTCACGCGACCCGTATCGTCCGAGCCTCGAGTACGCGAACCCCGCAAGCAGCGGCGGGATCCTCGTGGACATGGGCATCCACGACTTCGACCTCGCGCGGTGGTTCATGGGCGAGGTGGACAGGGTCTCGGCCATCGGGGGCACGCTGGCGTATCCCGAGCTCGCCACCGTCGGCGACATCGACAACGCCATTACGACGATGGTGTTCGCGAGCGGGAACCTCGGCGTGATCGACCTCACGCGGAACGGGTTCTACGGGTACGACATCACGACCGAGCTGCTGGGCACGCAGGGCACGCTGCGGATCGGCTACTTGCGAGAGACGCCGATCCTGCTGATGACGAAGAACAGCGTCGCGCACGACACCGTGCCGTATTTCATGGAGCGGTTCGAGCGCGCTTACACGCGGCAGCTCCAGAACTTCGCGCAGAACGTGCTGAACGATCGCGAACCCCCGGTCACGATCGGAGACGGGACCGAGGCGCTGCGGGTGGCGCTGGCGGCGACGGCGGCACAGAAGTCCGGGCAGCCGGTGAAGGTCGCGAGCGTGACGGCGTAGCACCATGCCGAGGGGCCCCCGGGCGTGGGTTGCCGTCGTCCTGCTGTGTCTCGTCGCGGCGCTGCCGCGAGCGGTGTCCGGCGCCGAGGCGCCGTGCCTTGCCGGGCGGGACTGTGACGCCGACCTGCTGACGCCCGTTCGCATCGGGCGCCTGGACGCGGCGCTCAAGGTGACGCTCTGGGCGCAGCAGGAGTACTCGCACCTGGCGGCCCGCCCGGACGTGGCCGCGATCTTCCGGGACATCTTCCTGCAATGGGCCCGCGCCAACCCGGATGTGCAGTTCGAGGTGTCGGTCATGCCGGCCCTCGAGCTGCACAAGGCCAAGCTGCTGCTGTCGGCCGCGGCCAATCGGCTGCCGGACGTGGCGTCGGTCGACAGCTTCTGGATGCCGCTGTTCCTCGAGGGCGGCCACGTCAAACCCCTCGATCCCTACTGGCCCGCCGAGGAGCGTGCGGACTTCCTGCCGTTCACGATCGACACGCTGACCGACGCGCAGGGCCACGTCTACGGCCTGTGGCACGGGACCGACTGCCGCGTGCTCTACTACCGGACGGACCTCGTGCCGGAGCCACCGCGAACGTGGGACGAGCTGCTGACCATCGCCAGCCGCATCTCGAGCGAGCGCGGGATCGCCGGCTACGTCTACAACGCCGGCCGCTGGGAGGCGGCCGTCTTCGATCACCTGCCGATGTTCTGGGGACAGGGCGGCGAGCTGGTCGATGCCGCCGGCGAGCCGGTCTTCGGACTGCCGCCGAACCGCGAGTACATGGTGCGCCTGATGAGGTTCCTGCGGGCGACGATCGAGACGGGCGCTTCGCCCCGGTCGGTCCTCGCCAACAACGACTACCAGCAGATCTCGTCGGCGGCCGCGGCTGGCGACGTGGCGATGTTCCTCGGCGGCAGCTGGCAGCTGCGCGACCTCGAACGGGCCCTGCCGCCCGAGGAATTCGCGAAGTGGGCGCTGACCGACATCCCGCAGGCTGCCGCCGGGCAGAGGGCGACCGGGACTGGCGGGTGGGTCTGGGTCACCTTCTCGGCCGATCCCGTGAAGCGGCGTGTGGCCACCGAGTTCATGCGCTTCGTCGAGTCGCCCGCCAACGTGGCGCGCATCAGCATCCCGATGCGGCAGCTCCCCGTCCGCCGTAGCGTGTATCGCGACGTCGCCACCTTTCGCGAGAATCGCTGGTACGCGGCATTCGGCGAGATGCTCGGGCACGCGCGAGCGCGCCCGGCCGTGCCGCTGTACCCGGCGATCTCCGAGCAGCTGCAGCTGGCCGTCGGGCACACGGTGGCCGGCACGAAGTCGCCGGACGCCGCAGCCGACGACGCGTGGGCGGCGGTGCAGGTGGCGGCGGCGCGTCACCGGAGCCGCGCCGCGCAGACCCCGCGCACGGCCGACCCCGTGAAGCTGCTGCCGCCCGCGCTGGCGGCTCTTCTCGTCGCAGCGGTCGCGGGGAGCGTCTGGCGCCGCCACTGGCAGGTCGCGCTCTGGCTCATGCCCGCCGTCGGCCTCATCGCGGCCTTCCTCGTGTATCCGGTCCTCGACCTGGTTCGACTCGCGTTCACCAATGCCCGGACGCACGACGCGCAGTACAGCTACGGGCTTCAGACCCTGGCGAACCTGGCGTTCGACCCCGAGTTCAGGGGCATGGTCGTCGTGACGCTGATCTTCGTGGCGGCGTCGGTGGCGCTGCAACTGGGCATCGGGCTTGCGCTCGCGCTGCTCATCGATGGCGCGAAGCGCCGCGGCGCCGCGGGCACCACCCTGGCCCGGGTCGCGGTCGTGAGCGCGTGGGTCATCCCTGGCGTGCTCGTCGGCGTGCTGTGGCGGATCATGCTGATGGAGAACCGGGCCGGCATCGCGAGCTATCTGCTCTCGTTCGCTGGCGTGGCCAACGTACCGTTCCTCTCGTCGGGGACGCTGGCGCTCACCTCGGTCATCGTGGCCAACGTCTGGCGTGGCTGCGCGTTCAGCATGATCCTGCAGTACGCCGGCCTGCAGCGCATCCCCCGGGAACTGCACGAGGCCGCCGACCTGGAGGGCGTCGGGGCCTGGCATCGGCTCCGGCTGGTGATCCTGCCGCAGATCGCGCCCGTCATCGGGCTGAACCTCGCCCTCATCACGATCGCCACGCTGAACACGTTCGATCTGGTTCTGCCTCTGACGGGCGGCGGACCCGCGCGGTGGACCGAGGTCGTGTCGCTCTACATGTACCGGTCGGCGTTCTTCAGCCTGGAAGCGGGGCGAGCCGCGGCCGTCGCCCTGGTGATGCTCCTGCTGAACCTCGCCCTCGCCGTCGCCGCCGCGCGGCTCGTCCGCCGCAGGAGCGTGGCATGACCGGGCGGTCCGGCCGCAGAGCGCTGCTCGCGGGGCTGCTGGTCGTCTCGGCCGCCGTGTTCCTGGTGCCGCAACTCTGGCTGCTCTCGCTCTCGCTGAAGACCCGCGCCGGCGTCTACGAGTACCCGCCCCGGCTCCTCTCACCCGACAGCTCGCTGGCCAACTACGGGTTCGTGTTCACCCACACGCAGGTGCCGTGGTACCTGTGGAACAGCGGGCGCGTCGCGGCGCTCGCCACGCTCCTCACCATGCTCGTCGGCGCACCAGCGGCCTACGTGCTCTCCCGCGAGCGCTTCGGACAGCGCGACCGCGTGCTGAACGGGCTGCTGCTCGCCCAGATGGTGTCGCCCATCGTCCTGCTCGTGCCGCTGTACGGGCTGGTGGCGAGCCTCGGGCTGCTCGACAGCCACACGGGTCTGGTGCTCGTGTACGCCGCGGTCCAGTTGCCGTTCACCATCGTCGTCCTGAAGAACTTCTTCGACGCGCTGCCCGCGTCGATCTTCGAGGCTGCCCGGCTCGACGGCGCCTCGCGGTTCGTCGTGTTGCGACGGCTCGCCCTGCCGCTCGTCGGGCCCGGGCTGGCCTCGGTGGCGATCTTCAACCTGGCGGCGTACTGGTCCGAGTTCGGCCTCGCGCTCGTCCTGCTCGACTCCCAGCAGCGGTTCACCGTTCCGATCGGGCTGTTCAGCTTCCAGAGCGGCTACGAGACGGAGTGGCACCTCGTCGCGGCCGCAAGCTTCATCGGCCTGTTGCCGGTGATGGCGGCGTTCGTCGCGCTGCAGCGCTTCTTCGTGGCCGGCCTCACGTCCGGCACGACGAAAGGGTGAGTGGTGACCACCGTCCACGTGATTGCGCACACGCACTGGGACCGCGAGTGGTACCTCACACGCGAGCAGTACCGCGCCAGGCTGGTCGACCTGATCGACCGCGTCGTCGATCGGATGGCGTCGGACCCCGAGTTCTCGACCTTCCACCTCGACGGCCAGACCGTGGTGCTCGAGGACTATCTCGAAGTGCGACCGGAGCGGGAGGCGGCGCTGCGTGCGCTCGTGCGCAGCGGACGCCTGCTCGTCGGGCCATGGTACGTGATGCCGGACATGTTCCTGGTGAGCGGCGAGTCGATCGTGCGCAACCTCGCGCTCGGCCTGCGGATCGCGCACGACTTCGGCCGTGCGATGCGCATCGGCTACATGCCCGACCCCTTCGGTCACCTCGCGCAGATGCCACAGGTGCTGGCGGGAGTCGGTCTCGAGGGCGCCATCCTGTGGCGGGGGTTCGGTGGCCCGAGGTCCGAGTACCACTGGGAGGCGCCGGACGGCAGCCGCGCGCTGCTGCTGCACCTGCCGCGCGAGGGCTACTGCAACGGCCTCGGTCTGCCGGTGCTGCCGCCGGACCGCATGCGGACGGAGGCAGCGGCGGTGGTGGCGCGCGAGGCCGTGCGGTCGTCGCGCGGCCAGGTCCTCCTCATGGTGGGTGTCGATCACGTCGAGCCGCATCCGGCGCTGCTCGAGCTCGTGCGGGTCATCGATGCGTTGCCCGGGACTGCCGCGCGGCTGTCCACGCTGCCCGCGTACGTCGAAGCGACGCAAACGGCCTCCGTGGCCGATGGCGGGCCGCTCGAGGTGATTCGCGGCGAGCTGCGAGTCGGTCACGACTACGCGTTCCTGCTCCCGGGGGTGTGGTCGGCGCGCACGTACCTGAAGCAGGCCAATGCGCGCACACAGCGCGAACTTGAGCACTGGGCCGAGCCGCTGTCGGTGTTCGCATCGCTGTGCGGCGCAGACCCGGTGCCGGGACTCCTCGGCTACGCCTGGAAGACGCTGCTCCAGAACCACCCGCACGACAGCATCTGCGGGTGCAGCATCGACGCGGTCCACGACGAAAACGTCACGCGCTTCGCGCGGGCGCAGCAGGCGGCCGAGGTCGTGACGAGTCGCGGGGCACGGGAGATCGCCCGCCGGCTCGGTCCGGCGCCGGCCGGCAGGGTCCGCTGCGTCGCGCTCAACACCGACACGCACGCGTGGTCCGGCGTTCTCGAGACGGTCGTCGAGCTTCCCCTGGAACCCGCCCGGCAGGAGCGGGAGGTCGATCCCGCCCAACTCGAGGAGCCGCTCGTCTTCTTCGGGCCGACGGCATCGGCTGCGGCCGTGACTGACGCGCACGGGCAGCCGCTCCGGTTCCAGGTCCTGGACGAGCAGGAGTCCATCAGCCACCGGATGGCGCGGTATCTTCCGCCGGCCGCCATCCGCGTGCGCCGCGTGCGACTGCTGGCCGACGTGCGGCACGTGCCCGCGCTCGGGTATGCGGCGGTGGACGTCCACGTGGGAGCCGATCGCGGGAAAACCGTCGTGCCCGGGGCCCGGGCGTGGTGCGACGGGCGGGCACTCGAAAACGACCTGCTCCGCGTCGAGGTCCGGGACGATGGGGCGGTCGACGTCCTGGACAGGCGAACAGCGACCCGGTACTCAGGGGTGTTCGGCCTGGACGATGGCGGGGATGTCGGCGATGAGTACACCTACGCGCCGCCCGGGGACGATCTTCGCGTGACGAGTGCCGCGGCACGGGCCGTGCGCGTGTGCAGCCTGGAGCACGGGCCGCTTCGGGCCGCGCTGGCGGTCGAGTTCGTGATGTCGATTCCGGCGGCCGCCACGGCCGACCGTTGCGCCCGCGCCCTCGCGCGTGTCGAGATGCCGGTGGTCCTGGAGATCCGCCTGAGCGCGGGAGCGCCCATCGTCGAAGGCCGCATCCGGCTCGAGAACCGCGCCCGCGATCACCGGCTGCGGGTCCTCTTCCCGACGGGGACGGCGGCGGTGGCCTCACATCGGGCCGACAGCGCCTTCGGGGTCGTCGAGCGGCCCACGGCGCCCGTCGTACCCGCCGGGGAACTGGTCGAAACGCCGGTCGCGGCCGCACCGATGCAGTCGTTCGTCGACGCGGGCGACGCGACACGGGGGGCCACGGTGATCACCGACGGGCTGGTCGAGTACGAAGTGGTGCCTCGGGACGATGGCGCGGCAATCGAGGTGACGCTCCTGCGTGCGGTTGGCGACCTCTCGCGCGACGACCTGTCCACGCGGCGCGGTCACGCAGGCCCCGGACTGGCGACCCCGGGGGCGCAGTGCCTCGGCGCACACGCGTTCCGTGTGGCGTTCGCGCCGCGGGGGCTGCCTCCGGCGCCGAAGGACCTGTACGCGGTCGCGCGCTCGGTCGTCTCGCCACCCCGGGTGTTCTCACCGTGCGGCGGGAGCGGCGAGCTTCCGCCGTCGGGATCGTTCCTGCGCGTCTCGGCGGACCCTGACGCGGACCTGGTCCTGAGCGCGTGCAAGCGCGCGGATGCGGGTGAGGGCATCGTGCTGCGGGTGTTCAACGCGGGCGATCGGCCGCAGACGATCGCGGTCACGTCCGCGGACAGGCTGGACGCCGCGTGGCGCGTGGACCTCGCGGAGCATGGGGTCCGAGCGTGCGCGCTGACTGAGACGGGCGCCGAGGTGACGGTTGGCGCCCACCGGATCGAGACGCTCCTGCTTCGCGGGCAGGGGCAGGCGTCGGGCGCGCGCGCAGGTATCATGATAATCTGATTTTATGACAACCTCCGTGTCCGCGACCGAGGCGGCAAGGACGTTCTCGGATCTCCTGAACCGGATCCGCTACCGGGGCGAGGAGTTCGTCGTTGAGCGCAACGGCGAGACCATCTGTCGCATGGTGCCTGCCGCGCCGGCGATGCGCCTCACCCTGGCGGAACTCGTCTCCGTGCTGCAGGCGCTGCCGAAGCCGGACGCGGCCTTCGCCTCCGCCGTGCAACGTGCGGCGCGCGCCCCGCGTCGTCTGCCCCGCTCACCATGGGAACGCTGATCGACTCCTCGGTTCTGGTGGCTGCAGAGAAGGAGCAACTCGTTCTTGGAGAGGCCCTGCTTCCGTATGCCGACGAGCCGGTCGGCATCGCGGCCATCACAGCGTCCGAACTCCTGCACGGGGTTCATCGGGCCAGGACGGCGGCGCAGCGACACCGGCGCGAGACCTTCGTCGAACGCGTGCTGGCCGTGTTGCCCGTGCTCCCGTTCGACCTCGTCACCGCACGGATTCACGCGTCCCTCTGGGCAGGGCTGGCCGCAAAGGGCACCCTCGTCGGTGCTCACGATCTCCTCATCGCCGCGACGGCCATCGGCGCGGGCTATCGCGTGGTGACGCGCGACCGCCGCAGTTTCGCGCGAATCCCCGGGCTGGATGCGCTCGTGCTCTGAGGTCAGCGTCCTGTCGTCATCGAGACGGGCGCGCCGTCTGCGGGGATGGCGAGTTCGCCTGTCCACTCGAACTGGTTGGGCCCCGGGAGGTAGTCGTCGCCCAACTGGAACACGCGGTTGATCCTGGTCAGGTGCGCACGGCCCGATCCTGGCGGCAGCGGAGGATCCTCTTTGCGGGGCGGCTGCGTGTACGCCCGCCACCGCAGCGCACGTGGGCGACTGACCCCGATGGGCCCGGCGACGGCCGTCCGGAAGCAGCCGTACGGCCGTTCGACCTTCTGTCGGCCACCGCCCAGCGGGACGCGGAACTCCGGGAGCAGGCCGTCCGAGGGGGACCAGGCCAGGCTGCCGTCCTCTGCCGCGAACCCGACGTCGAGAGCGATGACCGCAGCCTCCGTCACGCCGCACGCCTCGACGTACACGAACCGGCGGGGATCCGGCACCTTACCCGAGCCGGGCCGGGCTGCGGGATCCACGCGTCCCTCGCGCTCGAGTTCCTCGCTGCTCACGCGATAGAGCCACGGAGAGGCGTCCATGACCACCTCGCGCGACGCGTTCGCGATCTGGAACCCCGTTGGCGCCAGCGCAAAGCGGTACGGCGCGCCTCCCCGGTCGCTCACCATGTTGTTCTCCGTGACGACGTGCAGCACCGGGTGCCCGCCCTCGTGCGCGCCTTCAAAGGGCAGGTACTTGTGATCCGGGCCCTGGTATTCCTCGGCGAGCACTCGTCCGGTTGCGTCGATCTCGACGCCGTACACGTATTCGATGTCCGTCAGCCGTCCCCACGTGGCCATGAGCCGATCCGGTGGCGTGCCGCCGTCCTCGTTGGAGAAGATCACCGAGTAGTGGATCCACGTGCCGCGCGGCGAGGGTTCGGTGCTGGACCACACGACCATCGGCAGGTCGCTGAACCGTTCGAGCGAGTCCGGCCGGGCGTGAATGATCGGGCTGTGCGAGAGCGCGGCGAACTCCGGAGAGTCCGGCCCGACGACCTGGGCTTCGACCCGCGTGACGGCCACCGCCCCGACCAGCGGGGCCGGCGTCTTCTCGTCGAGAGAGACGGACACCTCGTGCGTGCCAGGACCGGGCGCACCGAGCCCGATGCGCGAGGTGAAGGTCGGGCCGTGCGGGACGACCAGGTGCTGCGAGTAGCGCCCGTTGAGTTCGACCCGCAGCACGGCCCCTTCCTCTCCGCGACGTGCCCACGAGCACCGGCTGCACTGGACCTCCAGCACCAGCACGATCTCAGCGGGCGCCGACAGCGTGACCCGCGCGGTCGCGAGCGGAGTGGGTCCGGCCACCGCCCGCCCGGGGGTCGCCTGGCCGTGGCCGGGCAGGAGCGCGCCCAGCACGACGAACACGGGTGCCAGTCGTTGTCGTTGTGTCATGAGGACGTGATGCAGTATAGACTGGCGTCTCCGGTCACGCATGCGTGTCTGCTTCGAGCGTGTCACGAAACGCTTCGGGTCGCACCTGGCGCTGCGCGAGGTCGATCTGGAGGTGCTCGCGGGCGAGTGCCTCGTGCTCCTCGGGCCGTCCGGCTGCGGCAAGACGACGCTGCTCCGGCTGGTCGCGGGCCTCGAATCGGCCGACACGGGCCGCATCCTCATCGGCAACCGCGTCGTCAACAACATCCCGCCGGCTGAGCGCGACGTCGCGATGGTGTTCCAGAACTACGCGCTGTATCCGAACCTCACGGTGTTCGAGAACATCGCGTTTCCGCTCGTCGCGCGCCGCGTGGACGCGACCGAGACCCGTCGACGCGTGCAGCAGGCCGCCGAGCGGCTCGAGCTCACGACCTGCCTCGACCGTCGGCCGGGCCAGCTCTCTGGCGGCCAGCAGCAGCGGGTCGCGCTGGCACGGGCCATCGTCCGGAGTCCGGCCGTCTACCTCATGGACGAGCCGCTATCGAACCTGGACGCCCAGCTTCGCGTCCAAACCCGATCGGAACTCAAGCGCCTCCAGCAGGACCTCGGCACGACGACGATCTACGTGACGCACGACCAGGAGGAGGCGATGACGCTGGGGCGCCGGGTCGTGATCCTGCGCCAGGGGCGTATCGAGCAGGCCGGGCCGCCGCTCGAGCTCTACCGTACACCGGCCAACCGCTTCGTCGCGGAGTTCCTCGGCAGCCCGGCGATCAACCTGTGGCCCGGCCGGCTGGTGAACGGAGGTGATGTGGACGCCGCGGGCGCGCGGATTGCGTTGACTCCGGCACAACAGGCAAGCCTCGCCGGCGTGCCCGGGTTCAGCGTGGGCGTCAGGCCCGAGCACATCCGGCTCAGCCCGGCAGCGTCGGCCGGCTGGGCCGAAGCTCGGGTGCTCATCGTCGAGCCGATTGGCAACGACACGATCGTGATCATGACGAGCGGAGACATTCGGGTCGTGGCCCGTGCCGGCGGGGACGCCGTCTTCCAGCCCGGGCAGCCGGTGTGGTTCTCCGTGGAGTCCGGGAGGGCGTTGTACTTCGAGGGCGAGTCCGGGACGCGGGTCCACTGAGCGCCCGGAGGCGATTCGCGCAACGCCATTGACAGGCCGCATCGGAGGGGGTAGCGTTTCGCCCGATCTCGAGCAAGACGTTCAGCGAACGAACATCCTTCGGCCGGGTGGCCGGGAGGGATCCCATGAGACGAGTTCAGCTCTTCCTGGCTGCACTGCTCCTGTTCGCAGCCTGCAGTCCGGCTCTTGCGCAGGTCGACCGGGCCACGCTGAGCGGCATCGTGAGAGACGCGGGTGGCGCCGTGCTGCCGGGCGTGACGGTGACGGTGACCAACCTTGCGACCAATGTCGCGACGACCCAGCAGACCACGGAGAGTGGCTCCTACCTCGTGGTGAACCTCATCCCCGGTCGGTACCAGCTCGACCTGGAACTGGCGGGGTTCAAGAAGAGCACGCAGCCGCTCACGCTCGAGGTGGCCCAGCGGGGCCGCATCGACGTGACGCTGGAGATCGGCTCGTTCGAGGAGAGCGTGACCGTCGCGGAGACGACGCAGATCCTGAACACGAGCGACGCCACGCTGGGCGCGGTCATCCCGCAGGCGCAGGTGGCGAACCTGCCGCTGGCCATCCGCAACTGGGACGACCTGCTCGCCCTCGTGCCCGGCGTGCAGGGCGACCGTTACACCGAGCAGGGCGGCGGCACCTCGTTCGGGCGGACGGGCGGCGTCAACGTGCACGGCACGCGGTCGCTGCAGAACAACTTCCTGCTCGACGGCGTGGACAACAACAGCATCTCCACCAACGTGCAGGAACTGACGACGCAGGTGTCGCGGCCGTCGGTGGATGCCATTCAGGAATTCAAGGTCGTGACCAGCCCGTACTCGGCGGAGTATGGCAGATCGCCGGGCGCGGCCGTCAGCGTCTCGACCAAGTCCGGCACGAACAACTTCCGCGGGACCGTGTACGAGTACTTCCGCAACGAGTCGATGGACACCATCGACTTCTTCTCGAAGCGCGCGGGCTCGCCGAAGCCGGACAACAGCCAGAACCAGTTCGGCGGCAACCTGGGCGGGCCGATCCTCAAGAACAACGCGTTCTTCTTCGTGGACTACGAGGGCACGCGCATCGCGCGCGGCGTCTCGAGGCTGACGCGGGTGCCGACCGCCAACGAGCGGGCGGGCATCTTCACCTCGACGATCCGGGACCCGCTGACGGGGCTGCCCTTCCCGGACAACACGATTCCGGCGAATCGCATCGACCCCTACGCGAAGAACATCATCGCGCTCGTGCCGCTGCCGACCCAGGCCGGGGCGAACAACTTCTTCCGCAACGCCGACCTCGTGGACGATGCCGATCGTCTGCTGGGCCGCGTGGACTGGCGGCCGAACACGACCGACAGCATCTTCGGGCGGTACATGTATTCGAACCGCACCCGGGAGATCCCGGGCGCCTTCGGGGGCGTGGTCGACGGCACCGGCACGTCGGCGTTCGGCAATCAGGAGATGAAGACCAATGCGTTCGTCGGCGGGTGGACCCGCATCTTCTCGTCCACCATCGTCAACGAGTTCCGGTTGTCGTGGTCGCATGCGAACTCGACGGCGGTCCACCAGGCGTTCGGCATCGCGCCGCCCCCGGAGGCGACCATTCCGGGGACGATCACCGATCCGCTGGTGGCCGGCGGCTTCCCCGGCATCACGATCGACGGGTACTTCGGTGGGTCGGGTCTCGGTCGCATCGGGTCGCCCGACTTCCTGCCGAAGTTCCAGCGGACGGATCAGCTCGAGTTCATCAACACGACGTCATGGCTGCGCGGCAACCACGCGTTCAAGTTCGGCGCCGACATCATCGCGCCGATGAAGAACGAGTACCAGGACGTGCCGGCCATGCGTGGCTCGATGCGGTTCCGCAACACGTTCACGGGGAACTCGATGGCCGACTACCTGCTCGGCTACGTGGCTGACTTTCAGCTGTCGAACGTGTGGGTGGTGGATCAGCGTCACTGGGCGACCTCGTTCTTCATCCAGGACGACTGGAAGGTCACCGACAAGCTCTCGGTCAACCTCGGGCTGCGGTACGATTTCATCACGCCCGCGCTCGAGGCGAGCGACGCCCAGACGAACTTCAACCCGGAGGGTGCGGGGAGCCTCGTGTTCGCCACCGGCGGATCGCTCGAAGATCGGGGGCTGGTGAAGGCGGACACGAACAACTGGGCGCCGCGCGTTGGTGTCGTGTACCAGCTGGATGCCAAGACGGTGTTGCGCGGCGGGTACGGCAAGTTCTACAACCTGTTCGACCGGGTCGGCAGCGAGGACCAGCTCGCGCTGAACCTGCCGGGCCTGGTCAACAAGGTGTATCCCACCGCCAACACCACCACCGGGCCGGTGTTCCTGCTGAAGAACGGCCTCCCGTCGAACCTGACCCCGCCCAACCTCGATCCGAACGCGGGGCAACTGCGCACCGTGCGCCTGCGTGCCGTCACCGTGGACGCGCCCAAGAGCACCTTCACCCAGGCGAGCATCGGCTTCCAGCGTGAGCTGTTCTACAACATGGTCGTGACCGCCGATGGCGTGTGGACGTGGGGCGACAATCTGGCGTCGCTCGTCAACCTGAACCAGCCATTCCCGAGCGCGGCCGGGGCCGCCGACGCGCGCGGCGCGACGCCCTATCCCCTGTTTGGGCCCTTCATCGAATGGCGCCAGCAGAACGGGGAATCGGAGTACAAGGGCATCGACCTGGGGCTCGAGCGCCGGTTCGCGAACGGCTACGGCTTCGGCATGTCGTACACCCTGGGCGATTCGAAGGACAACACCTCGGAGCACCTGAGCACGCAGGGCTCTGCCTCGTTCCCCCAGAACTCGCGCAACCTGGACGACTGGTACGGTCCCAGCGACTACGACGTGCGCCATCGCCTCGCCCTCAACTTCGTCGTCGAGCCTCCCCTGGGCGACAGCTGGATCGGCCGCGACTGGACCGTGTCGGGCATCTACACGTGGCGTTCTGGCCGGCCCTACATGGTGCTTCAGGGCAACAACAACGTCGGGACGAGCATGACGGGGCTGCCCAACCAGATCAGCGACGACACGAAAGGTCCGGAGACGGTGGAGAAGTGGTTCAACACGGCGGCGTTCCAGGCCGTGACCTCCGGCACCTTCGGCAACGTGCCGCGGAACGGCATGCGGGGCCCAGACTGGAAGGATTTTTCGATGGCCATCCAGCGGCGCATCGCGTTCACCGATCGCATGGCGCTGTCGCTGCGGTGGGACATCTTCAACGTGTTCAACACGACCAACTTCGGGATCCCGAACCGCAACATCGCCGATGCGGCCGTGTTCGGAACGATCTCGAGCCTGGCCGGCGATCCGCGCACGATGCAGTTGTCGGCGCGATTCACGTTCTAAGAACAGGCGCAGGGCGCAAGGCCCGGGGCTCGGGCTGGCCCCGGGCCTTGGCCCTGCGCCCTGAGCCCGAATCTCCCTTGACGCCACCTCTTCGCGTCGCCGTCGTCGGGTGCGGCGGTATCGCCCAGATGATGCACCTGCCGACCCTGGCCGAGCGACCGGACCTCTTCACCATCGCCGGCCTGGCCGAGATCGATCGCGCCACGCTCGACGCCGTCGGCGCGCGGTATCACGTCGAGCGGCGCACCACCGACCATCGCGAGCTCGTCACGCAGCCGGACGTGGACGCGGTGCTCGTGCTCGCCTCGGGCGGGCACCGGCAGTTCGTCCTCCCGGCCCTCGCCGCCGGCAAGCATCTCTTCGTCGAGAAGCCGCTCGGCTTCAGCCTCGCCGAGACCGAGGAACTCGCCCACGCGGCCCGCGGCAGCGGCCGCATCGTCCAGGTCGGGTACCACAAACGTTGCGATCCGGCGTACCAGAAGGCCCGCGAGGAGGTGCGACGCATGCGCGGGCTCCGCTTCGTCGAGGCCACCGTCCTTCACCCGGACGAGGACCCGTACCGCAAGCATCACGCCCTGATGCCCGTTCGGACGCCCTCGACGCTCACCGAGGAGGAGATGGACGCCCTCGCCGCTCGCGAGGCGGGCGGAGACGACATGCGTCCGCTCCTCGATGCGACCGTCGGTGCCGACGCCCCGGCCGCCGTGCGTCTGGCGCTCCTCGTGCTGCTGACCAGCCTGATCCACGACATCAATCTGATCCGCGGCGTGCTCGGCGAGCCGGAGGAGGTGCTGTCCGCGCACACGTGGCGGGGCGGCATGGCGCAGACGTCGGTCACGCGATTCCCCGGCGACATCCGCGTCGTCATGAACTGGATTTCGCTGCCCGGCCTCGCCAACTACGAGGAGACGGTGCGCTTCATCGGCCCCGAGCGCCGGATCACCCTGACGTTCCCCTCTCCCTACCTCCGGCACGCGCCGACCGCGCTCGCCATCGAGCGCATGGACGGCGAATCGCACGTCGTCGAACGTCACACCGTGGGGTACGAAGAGGCGTTTCGCGCCGAGCTGTACGCGTTCCGGGAGTCGATCCTCGCCGCGCGTCCCGCGGACCCGGGCGTGGACGAGGCGATCGGCGACGCGAGGTGGATTGAATCCATCGCGCGCGCCATGCGAGCATGAGTTCGCCATGCCACACGTCGAGCCGCCCGTGCCGTTCAAGAGCAAGCTCCACCAGATGACGCAGACGACGCCCACGTGTCTGTGGAACGACTCGGCGTCATTGGCCGAGTTGGCTGCGTCGATCGAGGACGGCGCCGTCGGCGCGACGTGCAACCCCGTCATCGCGCTTGCGGTGCTGAAGGCCGAGATGAGCCGGTGGAAGCTGCGCATCGCCGACCTCGTGAAGGAGATGTCGACCGCGACAGAGGACCAGGTCGGCTGGCGGGTCATCGAGGAGATGTCGGCCGGAGCCGCGGCGCTGCTCGAGCCGATCTTCCACGCGCACGGCGGTCGGAACGGCCGGCTCTCGATCCAGACCGACCCCCGGTTCTACCGCGACACGCAGGCCATCGTGAACCAGGCGGTCCGGTTCAGCGCGCTCGCGCCGAACATGATCGTCAAGATTCCCGTGACGCGCGCGGGGATTCCTGCCATCGAAGAAGCCACGTACCGAGGGGTGAGCATCAACGCGACGGTGTCCTTCACGGTGCCGCAAAGCCTCGCGGTCGCGGAGGCGGTCGAGCGCGGCCTGCGTCGGCGCGAGGCCGAGGGCAAGGACATCTCGACCATGGGGCCGGTCTGCACGATCATGGTCGGACGGCTCGACGACTGGCTGAAAGTCCTGCTCGAGAGGCAGCAGCTTTCGGTCGATCCGGGGTACCTCGAGTGGGCCGGCGTCGCCGTGTTCAAGAAGACCTACGCGCTGTTCCGCGAGCGCGGGTTCCGGGTCCGCCTGCTCTCGGCGGCCTTCCGCAACCATATGCACTGGAGCGAGTTCATCGGCGGTGACGTCGTGATCTCGCCGCCGTACGCCTGGCAGAAGCGGTACAACGCGAGCGACATCTCGATCGTGTCCCGGATCGACACGCCGGTGGATCCCGCGGTGGTCAGCGCGCTGCTCAGGTACTTCCCGGACTTCCGCCGGGCCTATGCGGAGGACGGCCTCACCGTGGACGAGTTCGACAGCTTCGGCTCGACGCGGCGGACGCTGCGGCAGTTCATCGCGGCCTGTGCGGATCTCTCGGCGCTGGTCCGCGACGTGATGATCCCGAATCCCGACACCGCGTGAAGTCCGACGCCGGTCACCGCACGACCGAAATCGAGATCCCGTCCAGCTTCTCGCGCATGATCGGGAGGATCAGCGACTCGAGACGCGGGTCTACGGAGAGCGCCTCGTTGAACGCCCTGATGGCGCGCACCTGCGGATCCGGGGGCACGTCCTCGAGCACGCGCCCGTTCCGGATCAGATTGTCGGCGACGACCACGGAACCTGGGCGCACGAGCTGCAGTGACAGTTCCAGGTACTCGAGGTAGCGTTCCTTGTCGGCGTCGATGAACACCAGGTCGAATGGCGCCTGGCCCGCAGCGATCATTGCGCGCAACGACTCGCCTGCGGGGCCCACCCGGACCTCGACGCGATCGTCGGCGCCGGCGTGGGCGAGGTTTTCGCGCGCCAGCGCGGCATGCCGTTCGTCGATCTCGAGCGTGACGAGTCGGCCGTCCGGTGGCAGCGCCCGCGCCAGCCACAGGGTGCTGTAGCCGGCGAGCGTGCCGATCTCGAGAATTCGAGCCGCGCGCACTATCCGCGCGACCAGGTACAGCAGCTTGCCCAGGTTGGGCGAGACGTGGATGGCCGGGAGGCCGGCCGCCTCGGCCGACGCCCGCGTCCGCTCGAGCGCTTCGTCGCGACGGACGAACAACCGCTCGATGTAGTCGTCTACCTGTCGTACGAGCGAGGCATCGAGGGAGTGCGCCATGTCGTCTCTCCAGGGCCGTCAGTCTACCGCGGTGCACCCACGTTGGCGCGCGTCACGAGGCCGACCCTGGTCGGCTGCTCGGCGGGCAGGCTCTCGCCGCGCAGGAGCTTCACCGCGCTCTCGATGGCGATACGGCCCATGTCGGCCGGGAACTGCGCCACCGACGCGTCCATCGTTCCCGCAGCGATTGCCCGGCGCGCGTCGTCCACCGCATCGAAACCGATCACGCGGATCGTGCCGGTCCTCCCTGCGGCGGCAATGGCTTCGATCGCCCCGAGTGCCATGACATCGTTGCACGCGAACACCGCGTCGATCTCGGGGTGGGCCTGCAGCATGTTCTGGAGGACGTTGAATCCCTGATCGCGCTCCCAGTTCGCGGTCTGCGACGCGACGACGATGATTCCCGGGACGTCCCCGAGGGCCTCCCGGAACCCGCGCAGCCGCTCGTCTCCGGACTCGTGCCCCGGAATTCCCTCGAGCACAGCAACGTTGGCGCGCCCGCCAGTGGCGGCGACGAGATGACGGCCCGCCAGCCTCCCGCCATCGACGTTGTCGGACCCGACGAACGTCGCGGGGTGGACGCCGGCCTCGTCGGCGGCGGCCGCGTTCATGCGTTCGTCGACGATCACGACGGGGATCCCCGCGCGCTGGGCCTTGCCGATCGCCGGGACGATCTCCTTGGATCCGGAGGGCGCGACGCACAGGACATCGACGCCGGTCTGTACCAGGTTCTCGACGATCTGCATCTGCTTCTCGACGTCGATCTCGCGCTCGGCGGCCTGAACGATGAGCGTGACGCCGAGCCGTGCCGCCGCGGCCTCGGCCCCCTTCTGCAGGTCGATGAAGAACGGGCTGTTGAGGGTCTTCAGGACCAGGGCGACGCGCGGGCGGTCGTGATCGATGCTGCGTCCGCAGCCCACCAGGCTGGCGACGGCAACGGCGACGAGCGCGCATCGGGCGGCAGAGCCCATCCGGAAGTCCTCCACTGGGCCAAGGTCCCCGGGGCGTCAGGCCGAGGCCGACGCGGTCTTCCGCGCGCGCGCGGCGCTGGCTCGCGCGTTCAGCACGGAATCGAGCAGCACCGCCGCGATGATCACCGCGCCGATCACCACCTGCTGCAGGAACGACGAGATGCCGATCAGGTTGAGGCCGTTGCGCAGCACGCCCATGATCAGCGCGCCGATGAGCGTGCCCACGAGCGTGCCCGAACCGCCCATCAGGCTCGTGCCGCCGATGACCGTGGCCGCGATGGCGTCGAGCTCGTACATGATGCCGGCGATCGGCTGCGCCGAGTTGAGCCGCGCGGTCAGCGTCACGGCGGCGATCGCGCTCGTCACCCCGGACAGCACGTAGACCATCGTCTTGTAGAAGCCGACACGCACGCCGGACAGCCGCGTGGCCTCCTCGTTGCCGCCCATCGCGTACACGTAGCGACCGAAGATCGTGCGCGTCAGGACGAAGTGCGCCGCCAGGTACACCGCAATCATCAGGATCACCGGCGACGGGATCATCAGGGGCCGGCTGGTGGAGATGGCGCGAAACGCCGCATCGAAGCCGGAGATCGGCCGACCATCGGTGTAGAGCAGCGCAGCGCCACGCGCAATGCTCATCATGCCGAGCGTCGCGATGAAGGGCGGCAGGCGCCCCTTGGTGATGAGCAGGCCGTTGACGAGCCCGCAGGCCGCGCCGGTCGCCAGGCAGAGCAGCAGGGCCGCCGGCAGGGGCAGTCGCTGCTGCAGCGCGCTGGCCAGCACGACGCCGGCGAGCGCCACGATCGAGCCGACGGAGAGGTCGATCCCGGCCGAGAGGATCACGTACGTCATCCCTACGGCGATGACGGCGTTGATCGTGGTCTGCTCGGTGATGTTGAGCAGGTTCGACACGGTCAGGAAGTGGGGCGTGAGCGCGGTCAGCAGCGCGCAGAGGCCGACCAGGCCGGCCAGCGTTCCAAGTTGGCGTCGTCCGAGCGAGCTGCTCATCGGGTCCTCACGCAGCCACGTGCCCGAGCGCGGCCCCGAGCACCCGCTCCTGGGTGGCCTCGACGGCGTCGAACTCGGCGACGATGCGCCCGAGGCGCATGACCAGGATGCGGTCGCTCATGCTGACGATTTCCGGGAGCTCCGACGAGATCATCAGGATGGCTGCGCCGCGCGCCGTCAGCTGGTTCATCAGCTCGTAGATCTCGACCTTGGCGCCGACGTCGATCCCGCGCGTCGGCTCGTCCATGATCAGCACGTCGGCATGCGCCGCGAGCCACTTCGCGAGGACGACCTTCTGCTGATTGCCCCCGCTGAGCTGCTGGGCGAGCTGCCCGAGCCCCGGAGTCTTGATCCGGAGCTCGTGCACGTAGCGTTGCGCGACGCGCCGTTCCTCGGCGCCGCGCACGACCCCCGCCCGCGAGAGGCGCGAGAGCGACGGGAGCGCGATGTTGGCGCCCACCGGGAGGCCCAGGACCAGGCCCTGAGTCTTTCGATCTTCCGGCAGGAAACCGACGCCGCGTCGAATCGCCTCCGAGGGGTGCCGGACGTCCACGGGCTCGCCCTTGATGCACACCGTGCCGGCATCCCGCGGGTCCGCGCCGACGATCGCGCGCGCGAGCTCGGTCCGGCCCGCGCCCAGCAGGCCCGCGAGGCCGACGACCTCGCCGCGATGCACGCGCAGGCTGACGTCGTGCAGCACGCCCTGCCGGCGCATGCCCTCGACGCGCAGCAGTTCGTCGCCCCGCGTGGCGCGCCGCTTCGGAAAGTGCTCGGCGAGCTCGCGATCGGCCATGAGCCGGATGAGGTGCGACAGGGGCACCTCGCCGACGCCGTGCGTCGCGACACGGCGGCCGTCCCGCAGCACGGTCACCATGTGCCCGACGCGGGCCACCTCCTCGAGACGATGCGAGATGTAGATGATCGCGGTCCCGCGCGCTGTGAGGCGCTCGATCGTGGCAAACAGTTCGGCGATCTCCGTCTCGGTGAGCGCCGACGTCGGCTCGTCCATGATCAGGACGCGCACGTGGTCGTCCAGGGCCTTGGCGACCTCCACCATCTGCTGCTGCGCGATGCCGAGCTCGCGCACGGGCCGCCAGGGGGCGACGCGCAGGCCGAGCCGCTCGAAGAGCCGCTCGGTGTCGGCCTGCATGCGGTGCGAGTCGATGACGCCCGGGACACGGCGAGGCTCCCGGCCGAGGAAGATGTTCTCGGCCGACGACAGGTACGGAACCAGCGTTAGCTCCTGGTAGATCGTCCGGATGCCGAGCTGTTGCGCCTCGCGGGGGCTGCCGATCCGCACCGGGCGACCGTCCATCTGGATGTCGCCCGCGTCCTTCTGCAGCGCGCCGCTCAGGATCTTCATCAGCGTGGACTTGCCTGCGCCGTTCTCGCCGAGCAGCGCGTGCACCTCGCCGCGCCGTACCTCCAGGTCCACGCCGTCGAGGGCGACGACGCCGGGAAAGGCTTTGCGGATTCCGGTCATCCGCAGCGCAGGTGGGGTGGGGAGCGCGGAGATGGCGTCGGGGGGCACGCGGCGTCCGTCAGAGGCCGAGGCCTCGCAGGTACTCGCGGTTGCGTCGCGCGCTCTCGGCCGGGGCGCCCATGCCGGGCAGCACGTCCTGCTCGACGACGATCCAGTCGTCGTACCCGTGGGCCCACAGCTCGCGGAGCATGGCGGGGAAGTCCACGCTGCCGCGCCCCAGCTCGCAGAACACCCCGCGCCTCATCGTTTCGAAGTAGTCCCACGAGGCGCCGCGGGCCCGGTTGAGCACGTTCGGTTCGAAGTCCTTGAAGTGCACGTGCCAGACGCGGGCCGCATAGCGCCGGTAGATCTCGATGGGATCGCCGCCGGCCAGGCTCAGGTGCCCGGTGTCGATGCAGAGCCCGACGAGCGTGGGGTCCGTCCGTTGCATCAGCTCGTCCACCTCCCACGGTGTCTCGACGAACCCGGCGCAGTGCGGGTGGAAGACGGTGCGCAGGCCGGTCTCGTCGCGCACGGCTCGCGCGATGTCGTGACTGCCGCGCGCAAACGTCGCCCACTGCTCGGCCGTGAGGCCGTCCTCGCGGATGATGCGTCCCGCGCGCGCGACGCGCATGCGGTCCTTGCCGCAGTCGTCGGCCAGGACGATGACCGGGGCCTCGCCAGTGGCCGCGAGCAGGCGGGCCGTGCGCACGGCGGTTGCGATCCCGTCGCGGTGCGTGCCGGCGTCGGCCAGCCGCACGGGCACGAACGCGCCGAGCATGGCGAGTGTGCGCTTCGACAGCTCGTCCGAGAGTCGCGCCGGCTCGGTGGGCATGAAGCCCCAGTCGCCGAGCTCGGTGCCGGCGTACCCGGTCGAGGCGATCTCGTCCAGCACCTGGGCGCACGGCGCGGACTTCTCCATGCCATCGAACTCGAGGACGCCCCACGAACACGGGGCATTCGCAATGCGCATCCGATCCGTCCTTTCCGTCCTGCCAGCCCGCTGACGCCGCCGCCGTACGGCGACGAACTCGACCGCTCACCCGAGTGGCACCATGCTATGCTGCTCGCGCGCGCATGATACCCGAAGTCCAACTGCTGCATCATTCCCGGCGCCTGCCGCCCGATGCGTCAGGTGTGCTGCTCGACATCGCCCCCGAGCAGGCGGGCTGGCCGCTGATCCACTTCACCGTCCGGCAACTCGCTGCCGGCACGAGCTGGGAGCTGCACACCGGCCGCCACGAGGTCTGCCTCGTGCTGCTCGCCGGCCACTGCCGCGTGCGGTGGGACGGGCGCGAGTGGTACGAGCTCGGCCCCCGGGCCAGCGTCTTCGACGCGTATCCGCACGCCGCGTATTGTGCGGCGGGCACGCGTGTCGAGGTCGTCGCCCAGCACCGGACCGAGCTGGCAGACTGCCGGTCGCCTTCGAGCGCCTCGATGGCGCCGCAGATCGTTCCGCCGGACTCGTGCGGCCTCGAGATCAGGGGCGGCGGGAACGCCACGCGCCAGATCGTGGACATCCTCCCGCCGGCGTTCCCGGCCGATCGGCTGCTCGTGTGCGAGGTGTTCACGCCGGCCGGCAACTGGTCCAGCTATCCGCCGCACAAACACGACGTCGACAACCCGCCGGCCGAGGTGGATCTCGACGAGGTGTACTACTTCCGGTTGCGCGATCCGGACGGCTACGCGTTCCAGCGGCTCTACACCGCGGACGGGAGCTTCGATCGCACGTTCACGGTGACCGACGGCGACCTGCTGCTCATTCACGAGGGATACCACCCCTTCGTCACCGCGTTCGGGTACGACGCGTACTACCTCAACGTCCTTGCCGGGTCGCGGCGTTCGATGGCGGCCGCCGACGATCCGCGCTACGCACGGATCCGCGCCGCCTGGCCGCCGCCCGACCCGCGCGTTCCGATCGTGGCGCCCCCGCCGCGGGCGGCCCGATAGCGGCCGGGCCACCGGAGGGCTCATCATGAAGACCAGGCGCCTGACCATGGGGCAGGCCATCGTCGAGTTCCTGGTGCAGCAGTACGTCGTGCGCGACGGCGCCGAGCGACGCTTCTTCGCAGGCGTGCTGGGCATCTTCGGTCACGGCAACGTCGCCGGCCTCGGCGAGGGCCTGCTCGCCACACGCGATCGCCTGCGCTACGTCCTGGTGCGCAACGAGCAGGCGATGGTGCACACGGCGGCCGCGTACGCGAAGCGCCTGAACCGGCTCGGGGCGTGGGTGTGCACGACCTCGATTGGCCCCGGCGCGACCAACATGACCACCGGTGCGGCGACCGCCACGGTCAACCGCCTCCCTGTCCTGTTGCTTCCCGGCGACATCTTCGCCAACCGGCGGCCCGGCACCGTGCTCCAGCAGCTCGAGTCGTGTTCGTCGCAGGACGTCTCGGTCAACGACTGCCTCCGACCCGTCTCCCGGTACTGGGATCGGATCAACCGGCCGGATCAGCTCGTCGTCGCTCTGGTCGAGGCGATGCGGGTGCTCACCTCGCCTGCCGAGACCGGGGCGGTTACGCTGGCGCTGCCGCAGGACGTGCAGGCCGAGGCGTTCGACTACCCGGCCGAGCTGTTCGAGAAGCGCGTCTGGACGGTCGCGCGCGTGCGCCCGGACACCGGGCTGCTGGCGGAAGCCGCGGCGGTCATCGGGCGGGCGCGCCAGCCGCTCGTCATCGCAGGCGGGGGGGTCCTCTATAGCGGCGCCACGGCGACGCTCGCGCAGTTTGCGGGCGCCACGGGCATTGCCGTCTCGGAGACCCAGGCCGGCAAGGGATGCCTCCCGTGGGATCACCCGCAGAACATCGGGGCCATCGGTGCGACCGGCGGACTGGCCGCCAACCGGATCGCGCGCGACGCCGACGTCATCCTCGCCATCGGCACGCGGCTCAGCGATTTCACGACCGCGTCCCGCACGGCCTTCCAGAATCCCGCGCTGCGGATCGTGTCCATCAACGTGACCGAACTCGACGCGTACAAGGCGGGCGCGTTGCCGCTCGTCGGCGATGCGCGCGCCACGCTCGAGGAGCTGCGCCAACATCTCGGGGGCTACCGGGCTCCCGCTGAATACTGCGACCAGGTCGCCGTCCTGCGGAGGGAATGGGACGCGGAGGTCGATCGCATCGTGGCGCCGCGCGGAGGACCGGTCCTCGCGCAGCAGGAGGTGCTCGGCCTCCTGAACCGCGTCCTCGACCCCGGCGATGTCGTCGTGTGTGCCGCGGGCAGTCTGCCGGGAGACCTTCACCGCTACTGGCGGACGCGCCAGCCGAACGCGTATCACCTCGAGTACGGGTACTCGTGCATGGGCTACGAGATCGCCGGCGGGCTCGGCGTGAAGCTGGCAGACCCCGACAACGACGTGTACGTGCTGGTCGGTGACGGGTCGTACCTGATGATGGCGCAGGAGATCGTCACGGCCGTGCAGGAGGGCATCCGGCTCACGATCGTCCTCTTCGACAACCGCGGATTCGGGAGCATCGGCGGACTGTCGGGGGCCGTGGGCTGCGGCGGCTTCGGCACCGAGTACCGGCGCCGTGGGCCGTCCGGCCTGCTCGACGGCGAGGCGATCGACGTCGATTTCGCCACCAACGCGGCGTCGCTCGGCGCGACGAGCGTCGTGGCCAGCACCGCGGAGGCGCTGCACCAGGCACTGGACGCGGCGCGTGCCGCAGGCGGCGTCAACGTCATCGTGGTGCCGGTGGATCGCGAGGCGCGGTCGCCGGGTTACGAGACGTGGTGGGACGTCGCCGTCGCCGAGGTGTCGAGCCGTCCAGAAGTGCAGCGCGCCAGAGCGGAGTACGACGTCGCGCGGAAGCGATTCCGCTATTTGATCTGAACGCGGGCCTGGTTCAGGGGACGGCCTCGACCAGGCGCCCGAGCCAGGCCTCGACCATCGCGGTGAAGCGCTCGGGCACTTCGAGCTGGGGCACGTGTCCGACGCCCTCGAGAACCTCCAGATCCCAGCCGTGCCGGGTGGCGGCGGCGCGAGCCATGCCGAGCGGCGCCAGGCGGTCTCGATCGCCGTGGATGACGAGGGTCGGCGCGGCGACGTGGCCGGCGATCCGGCGCAGGTGTCCTGGCCTCGCCAGCAGGTACATGACCGACCGGGCCGCGGCCACGAAGGCGTCGTGCGACCAGGGCATCGCGCGGCGATCGCGCTCGAGTGCGACGTGCGCGTCCACCAGGCCGGGATCGAGGCGCTCGGGGCGCGCGCAGCACAGGCGCAGGATGTCGCGCACCAGCCGGTCGGGCCCCATCCGGGCCACCCGGGCCCGCGTGAGTCGATACCCGAGCCACGGCACGAGGTACAGCGTGAACAGGGCGGCCACGCGTGGATCCGGCCGGACGCCCAGGGTGGGAGCGTGCACGGCGTCCACGAGCACGAGCGCGCGCACGCGCTGCGGTCCCGCGGCGGCCACCATCAGGGCGAGGAGTCCACCCATCGAGTTGCCGACGAGCGTGACCTTGGCGCCGAGCACGGCGTCGATGAAGCGCGAGATCAGGGCGGCATTGGCGGCAAGCGTCGCCCGCCGCGGACCGAGCGGCGTGCGGCCGAACCCCGCAAGATCCAGCGCGACGACGCGGTGGCGTTGGGCGAGGCCAGGACCGACGGCGGCCCAGTTCAGATGCGAGCCGCCCAGCCCGTGGACCAGCAGCATCGGAGAGCCGTTGCCGCCGTAGTCCACGTAGTGCACGGGCCCCGCGAGGTCGACCGTGCGAGATTCCATGGGCTCCCCGATGTCGTCCTGACCTACTTCAAGGTCCTGCCCGGCCAGGGCGAAGCGTACCAGGCCTTCGTGACGACCACCAGCAAGAAGTTCTACCAGGAACTGTTCGCCACGACCCCGAACCTGGTGCACTGGAGCACCGCGCGGGTCATGTCCCTACGTCAGCAACGGTCTCGAGTACAGCACGTCGGAGCGGCGGACGATCAGCCAGGTGGTCGCGCTGGTCGAGCGTGCCGCCTCGACGAGGACCTCGCAGGATCAGTAAGTCGGGGAGGGCGGGGTCGCGCGCGGCGACGCGCTCGACCCCGCGCCCCTCGTCTCACCCGATCACGTCTCGGTACAACCGGTACACGTTCCCGCCCATCACGCGCTCGACATCCCGGGCGGTCAACCCCCGCGAGACCAGGCCGTCCCACACCACCTCCATCCGCCGCGGGCCGTTCAGCGCATCGATGAAGTAGGGCAGGTCGGTGTCCTGGACCTGGCTGCCTTCCTCCTTCTTCAGTTCGGCGACGTACTCCGGCGTCAACGCGATCACCCGGTGGTCGCGGTCGCTGCCGATGCCCACGTGCTCGATGCCCGCCACCTTGATGGCGTGCAGGAGGTGGTCGAAGTAGGCGTGCAGGTTGTCGGCCTTCTTCGTCGTGAGGAAGGGCCGCATCTGGCACAGGCCGACCACGCCGCCTTTGTCTGCGAGCGTCCGCAGGATGTCGTCCGGCGTGTTGCGCTTGTGGGGGTGCACGGCCATGCAGGCAGTGTGGGAGATGATGACCGGGGCCTTCGACGTCACCAGTGCCTCGCGCATCGTCTGCGCGTTCGCATGGGAGAGGTCGATCAGCATGCGTCGATCGTTCATGGCGGCGATGAGATCGCGCCCGAACGAGGTCAGTCCGCCCTGCTCCCAGCAGCCGACGCCCACCAGGTTCGCGGTGTTGTAGGTGAGCTGGCAGGAGCGCAGGCCGAGGCGGTGGAACAGGTCGAGCCGCTTGAGGTCGCGGCCGAACTGCACGGTGTTCTGGTAGAGGTAGAAGACCGCCAGCCTGCCGTTGCGCTTCGCGCGATCGATGTCGGCCACCGATGTTGCCTTGACGTAGAACTCCTGGTGCGCCGAGAGGAACGCGTCGTGCTGCAGCAGCGAGTCGAGGGCCAGCTCGAGCGCTTCGGCGCCCTCCGGCTTGGGGTCGCAGAGCGTGACCGTGATGGCGTCGAGGCCGCTTGCGAGCATGTCGCGCACGAGCGCCGGCTCGTAGTTCTCGCGCAGCTCGCCCATGGCATCGATGATCAGGGCGTCACGGGGCGGCGTGTGGACGGACTGCGCCACGGCCGGGGCCGCGAAGGCGGCCGCTGCGAGGGCGCGGACGAATTCCCGGCGAGGCAGGGTCGAGGTCACAGGCAGGTCCTCCTGAGGGAAAAGCGACGCTAGCCTACCACCGCGCGGTCTGTGGCCGCCGACCGCGCACGTCGCTCGGTCAACCGCATCGTCTAGAAGTGTTTGAGAATAAAACTTAGACTGTCTAGAATTAACGTCAACAATGTTCGATCTTGTGAATGCCCAGCGCCGAGCGGCGACGCACCTGAGCCGCCCCGTCGGCCGGGGGCGGCGTTCTGACGCCGGCCGCTCCAGGCTCCCGGCGCCAGTCCTGGCTGAGCTCCGTGCCTTCGCTATGGGAATGGACCGCCCGTCCATGGCAGTCGTCCAACGCAGCATCGCGAGCCTGTGCGCCAGGGAGGGGATCCGGCCGCCGAGCCGCGCGAGCCTGTACGCGGCATTCGATTCGATGGACGGTCACAGCTACGAGATCTCGACGCTCCCTTCGACGGTCGTCGAATGCCTTTACAACCTCCCGCGCCAGGGGCCCGTGCCTGGGCCGCAACTGGCGTTCTACTGTCTGAATTACGGCGGCCTGGCGGCGATGAGCTTCGCGGCCGGCTTGGCGTGGCTGGATCTCCACCAGGCGCGACGGCTGCGCGGCTGGCGGCCGCGCAGCCGCGGGCTTCTCACGGCGGTGCTGCGCGCGCGCGGACGATGATGGCTGCACCGTACCGCCCACAACAGGTCATGCCGCAGAACCTCGCGTCAGCGGTCGAGCCCATTCCCTACTGGTTCGTGATCGGCGGGCAGGCCGTGCGCTGTTTCGCGCCGTACCGACCGAGCCGCGACGTGGACTTCGGCATCGACTCTCCAGCCAACCTGCACGACCTGCTCGACCAGCTCGCCAGGGCCGGTGAGGTCGAGATCCTGGAGCGCGGCGGCGACACGGTGCACCTGCGCTGGAACGGCATCAAGGTCTCGGCCTTCGTGGTCCCGTTCCTCGTGCCCTTTGTCGAGGACCGCCACCTGGACGTCACCGGCCTGCTCGCCACGAAGCTACACGCGATTCTTGATCGAGGCCTGCGCCGGGACTTCTTCGACCTCTACGTCCTGCTCCAGCAGCACGCCCTGGGTATCGCGGCCGTGCTGACCGCGATTCGCACGGTGTACGGGGGCCAGATCAACGATGCGCTGATGTTGCGGGCCCTCACGTACTTCGACGATGCGGAGCGGGAGGCACGGCTGCCGGGAGAGGGACCGTCAGACTGGCCGGCGGTCAAGGACTACTTTCTCGTGCAGGTGGGCAGCCTGCTCATGCCGCCGACGCGCCGCCTCGAGATCCAGGCGCAGTCGGTCGATGTCGAGACGAGGTGATGGCCGCCACCGCGGGGCGCCGGGTTCGGCGTATACTGCCCGCCGTTCCACACACAGGTCCGGCAACTGGAAGGGGAGGCGAATGATGGCGTCAATGACAGAAGTCGCTCGAGGTTTCTTCGACGCGTGCGAGACGGGCAAGGGGTGGGACCACTGCCAACAGTACTGCACCCAGGGCGCCACGTTTTCGGCGCAGGCCGAGCCTCTGGCGGACGTTCACACCCTGCAGGGATACACAGACTGGATGAAGGGCCTTTTCACGCCGATTCCCGACGGCCGGTACGAACTGAAGTCGTTCGCCGTGGACGAGGAGCGGAAGCACGTAACCGCATTCGCGGTCTTCCACGGGACCCACACGGGTGAGGGCGGCCCCTGCCCGCCCACCGGCAAGCGCGTGGCCGCGGACTACGTGTACGTGATGGAGTTCGAAGGCGGCCGCATTCGACACATGACGAAGATCTGGAACGCGGGGTTGTCGCTGCGGGCGCTCGGCTGGGCCTGATCGTGCACACGTCCTGCGCTCGACTTCTTCTGGTAGCCACGGTCCTGTGGGCCGGCGCCGGCCGCGCCCACGCCCAGCAGCCCGACTGGGCGGCCGTCGAAGACGAGACGATCCGCCATTTTCAGGCGATCCTGCGGCTGGACACCAGCAATCCGCCCGGGAACGAGCACCTGGTCGTCGAGTACCTGAAGGGCGTGCTCGAGCGTGAAGGCATCGAGGTCCGCACGTTCGCGCTCGATCCCCAGCGGCCCAACCTGGTCGCGCGCCTTCGCGGCAGTGGCCGGAAGCGACCGCTGCTGCTCATGGCGCACACCGACGTCGTCACCGTCGATCCGTCCAAGTGGACCCATCCCCCGTTCTCGGCCACGCGCGACGGAGGCTACGTGTACGGGCGCGGCGCCCTGGATGACAAGGACAACGTGGCGACCGGCCTGATGACCGTGCTGCTCCTGAAGCGGTTGAACGTCCCGCTCGATCGCGACGTGATCTTCCTCGCGGAGGCGAGCGAGGAGGGCGGCGGACCCCACGGCATCAACTTCATGGTGGAGCGGCACTGGCCGGAAATCGACGCGGAGTACTGCCTCGCCGAGGGGGGGGGCGTCGTGCGTACCGGCAACGCCATCCGGTTCGCGACGGTGGCCACGACGGAGAAGATCTCCAACACGACACGGCTGGTCGCGCGTGGGGTAGCCGGACATGGATCCGTGCCGCTTCGCAGCAACGCCATCGCCCACCTGGCGCAGGCCATCACGAAAGTGGCGGCCTGGCAGACACCAATGCGGCTGAACGCGACCACTCGGGCCTACTTCGAGCGGATGGCCCAGCTCAGTGCGCCGGAGGAAGCCGCGCGGTACCAGGCGCTCCTTCGCGGGACGGAGACCGAGGCCGTGCAGGAGTATCTCGCCGTCCACGCGCCGCACCTTCACTCGATGCTGCGGACCTCGATCTCGCCGAACATCGTCAGGGGCGGGTACCTGCGCAACGTGATCCCGTCCGAGGCCGAGGCCACGCTCGACATCCGCGCCCTGCCAGACGAGGACGTTCCGGCCTTCCTCGAGCAACTCCGCGCGGTCATCGACGACCCGGCGGTCGAGGTCGTCAGGGGACCGACGGGCGCGACGCGACCCGGCGCCCCGCCATCACGACTGGACACCGAGGCCTTCACGATCCTCGAAGGGGCGCACCGGCGCGTCTACGACATCCCCACGGTACCGACGTTACTGACCGGCGGAACGGACATGGCGCAATTGCGCGCCCGCGGTGTGCAGTGCTACGGCATCGGGCCGATGGCCGACACCGAGGATGGGCCACGCGGGTTCGGCGCCCACAGCGACCAGGAACGCATTCGCGAGGACGCGCTGCACAAGTTCGTGCGCCTGCAGTGGGACGTCCTGGTCAGCCTGGCCGGGGCGCGCTAGCGGTGCGACGATCGGCGGCCCGGCTTGACCGCTGATGCGTGATGCGTGATGCTTGATGCGTGAGGACGACGCTCGACATCGACTTGGACGTGCTGCTGGCCGCCAAGGAGATCGCGTCGGCGCGGGGGACGTCTGCGGGGCAGGTCGTCTCCGACCTGCTGCGCAAGGCCCTGACCGCGCCGCCGGCGGCCCGCGTCCGGAACGGCGTCCCGCTGCTGGTCCGACAGGCCGGTTCGCCTCCCCTGACCATGGCGGCGGTCAACCGGTTGCGCGACGAGTAGGGGCCGCGCCGTGCCGAAGGTCGCCCTGCTCGACGTGAACGTGCTGGTGGCCCTGTTCTTTCCGGACCACGTGCACCACGAGCTGGCCCACGACTGGTTCGCAGAGCACCGCCGTCACGGATGGGCGACCTGCCCCATCACGGAAAACGGGTTCATCCGCATCGCGTGTCAGCAACCGTCGGCCGATGGCCTGCTCCGCGTGGCGGATGTCCTCGCCCATCTCCGGCGGTTCTGCGCGAGCGCCGGTCACCGCTCCTGGCAAGACACCGTCTCGCTCCAGGACACAGCCCTGTTTGCGGCTCAGTACATGCGTGGGCATGGTCAGATCACGGACGTGTACCTGCTCGGACTGGCAACGAAGAAGAACGGCTGCCTGGCGACGTTCGATCGCGACATCCCGCTCCAGGCCGTGCGCGGGGCGACCGGTGACACGCTGCAGATCATCTCCGCCTCGCCCTGATCTGATCGCGCCCGGGCATTCGTCACACCCCGGCACCTGGCACCCCAGCACCGGCAGGCGCAGGATTCTGACGGCTTGAGGGTAGAATCCCTCCTGCTTCCCGACTGAGCGAGGAGGACTGACGGCATCGGATTCAGCCGTCGCCGATCAGCGGCGCCTCGATCGACGCGGCAGCCTGTTTCAGGCGGTGGTTCGGTGACAAGACGGACGTCGAACTCGTCGATCGCCGCGTCGAGCGCGTCGTCGATCGGATGCGGCTGCAGTTTCGCGCGACACTGAAGAAGAACGGGCAGCCGTTCGTGATCGAACAGCAACTGTGTGGCGACGTCGAGGACGGCCGGTTCGCCACCCTGGACCTCCTCTGCACGGGATTCCGGCCGACCGCTGCCGCGACGCCACAGGGCGCCACGCACGTCTTCGACGCGGGCGACCTGGTGGAAGAGGGCCTGCCCGCGCTGCCGAAGCTGCTCGAGGAGTTCCGCGAGAACGGCGGCAAGATCTGGCTCTGCGGGGCGTGCACGAAGCCGCGGGGCATCACCGACGAGCACACCGTCCCCGGGGCGACCATCGTCGGTGCCGCGACGATCGTTGAGGCCATCGCCAACGGCGCGACGCCAATCGCGTTCGCTTGAGTGCAATACGGCCCGCTCAACGGGCCAGCGGCACGACCCTGGATCCGAGGAGGGCACGGTCCCGCGTGACGAGCGGCACATGGTGCACGACGCTGGTGGCGGCGATCAGTTCATCGGCCGGGTCACCCTTGACGTCGAGGCGCGTGCTCATCCTCGCGATCTCGCGCGTGATGGGCCACACCTGAATCCGGGACAGCACGCGGACCACCTCCGGGTCGTCGAGGTCCATCGCGATCCGGCCCAACTGTGCCAGGTTGGCGATCTCCCACAGGACGATGGCCGAAATGCTCCAGCGGTCGCTGCTCAGCAGCCGCGTTTCGTGCGGTCGCAGGGCGCCCGCCACCGCGTGCAGCAGCAGGTGCGTGTAAAGATTCAGCATGCCAGTCGAGCCCCGTCGACAGGATCTTGCCCTTGATCTCCAGCTTCCCCTTCAACGACCCGATGAGGCTTGCCGACTCCGCGGCGATGGGAATCAGCTTGGCGACCGGCCGGCCACGCTTCGTGATGATGAGGCCGTCGGCATCGACCTGGTCGAGGAGGGCCAGGCAGTGCTCCTTGAACTTGGCGGCCGCAATCTGCTTCATGGTCTCATGATACGACTGGTCATCTGAAGTGTCCACTTGTAACCGGAAGGGACCGTCACGGGCCGCCGTTTGACGCCGGCCCCGTCCGCGCATAGACTCCGCGCCATCCGACAGCCTGGTTGTGCCCATCCGCCCGCGCGAGCGCTGCACGTGTCGCGCAAGGAGCCCCCATGAGACTCGTGTCCCCCGCCTGCCTGCTGACCGCCCTCGTCTTCGCCGCCCCGGTCTCCGCCCAGGACCCGCTCAAGGTCGCACCCACGCAGTACAAGCTCGAGGCCGAGAACGAGCGGGTCCGCGTGCTGCGCGCGACGGTCGCGCCCGGCGCCACGACCGCGATGCACGTGCACCCGGCGCACGTCGGGGTCGCGCTCACGGCGGGCAGCCTGCGCCTGGCGCTCGGCGACGGCAAGACCCAGGACATCGACGTGAAGGCCGACGAGGTGATCCTGGTCCCTGCGGGCGCCCATACCACGACCAACCGCGGCAAGGCGCCCGTCGAGGTGATCGTCATCGAGATGAAGGGCGCACCCGGGACGGCCACCATCCCGGCGGCGCGTCCCGGCATGAAGATGACGCGCGTGCTGCAGGACGCCCGCGTCGAAGCCTATCGTGTGTCGGCGGATGCGTCGTTCCACGAGGCGGCCGGCAGCACGCACCCCTACGATCAGGTGGTCGTGCCGCTCGGCGCTGGCGACATCGCACTCACCATGGACGGCAAGACGACGTCCTCCTGGAAGCGAGGGGACGTGCGTCTGATCGGGCGCGGCGTCGCCCACGAGGCGAAGGCCGGCAAGATACCGGGCGACATGATCATCGTTTCGATCAAGTAGCCGGCGCACACCTGCCGGAACACTTGGCCTCAATCCGACAATCGGCTTGCGGCCTGCGGCGCACGGCGCGCGGCCAGTATCCGGCGCGAGTCTTCAAGCGCGACGATGTCCGGGTAACGCGCGGCGACATCGGTCCGCTCGCCGATATCCGTGTCGAGGTTGTAGAGTTCGATGGGGCCGTCTGGACGCTCGTGCGCGCCGACGCGTACGCCTTTCCACGACCCCATCCGCACCACCTGCAGGCCCTTCGCCAGTCCGTGGTATTCCCAGTAGAGGAAGTCGTGCAGGTGCTGGCCCTCGCGCCCCAGCAGCGTGGGCACGATCGAGAGACCGTCCAGCCCACCCGGCGCTGGTCGGCCCGTGAGCTCGGCGACCGTCGGCAGAAGATCCCAGAACGCTCCGACGTGCGCGGACGTCGCGCCAGCCGCGACACGCCCCGGCCAGCGCGCGATGAACGGCACACGGATGCCGCCCTCGTAGACGGATCCCTTGAGTCCGCGCAGGGGCCCGACGCTGTTGAAGTACGCGGCGTCCACGCCGCCCGTGTACGTCGCCCCGTTGTCCGACGAGAACATCACGATCGTCTGCTGATCCAGGCCCAGCTCACGCAGCAGCGACAGCAGGCGGCTGACGTGCTCGTCGAGCCGCGTGATCATCGCGGCATACGCGGCGCGCGGCTTCGGATGTGGCAGGTACCCCGCGTCACCCAGGTAGGGCCGGTCGTCGAAGCGACCCGCGTACTCAGCAAGCGAATCGTCCGGCACCTGAAGCGCCAGGTGCGGGATCGGCGGCGCGAAGTACAGGAAGAACGGCCGCTCGCGGTGCTCGCGCACGAACTGCAGCGCCTGGTCGAGCATGACGTCCGGCGCATAGTCGAGACCTGAGAAGCCGGCGTACGAGGCCGGGTTCGACGGGTCGCCCGCGAGCGTCTGGTGCGGTGAGGTAGCCGAAGAAGAAGTCGAATCCCTGATCGTTGGGCAGCCCAGTTGTCCCGGGGCCGCCGAGCCCCCACTTGCCGACGAGCGCCGTCCGGTAGCCCGCCTGCTGGAGGAACCGGCCCACGGTGAGCGTGCCGGGCTTCAGCGGAAGCTGGCCTCGCTCGTCGTCGTCTCGCCATCCGCCGAATTCCTTGTTGTCGCGCACGTATCCGTGGCCCGTGTGCAGGCCGGTGAGGAATGCCGCGCGCGACGGCGCGCACACCGGGCTTCCCGAGTAGAACTGCGTGAACCGCATGCCTTCGGCAGCCATCCGGTCGATGTGGGGCGTCGAGATCCTGGTTTGCCCGTACGCGCCGACCTCGCCGTAGCCAAGGTCGTCGGCCAGGATGAAGATGATGTTGGGGGGGCGGTCGGCAGCACGTGCTTGGCCGCACGAGGCGACGAGCGCGACGACGGCGACGACGGCGGTGAACCCGAGGGCGAGTCTCTTCATCGAGAGGATCCTACCCCCGATCTCATCCTGATCCGTCAGACACGATGAGGCACAGGGCACAAGGCACAAGGCTTCGTGTCCTTCCCGCTGTCATCCGCCAGAGACAGCTCGCTCTCGACCCGAGGCTCGCGCGGAAACGCACGCAGGCCGATTGCGTCAATCCATGTCCGTCGTTGTGGCATGGAGCTTGCGGCGACGATCGACAGAGCGAGCGGCGGACCTGGTCCCGCGGGCCAGTACTCGACGCCGCGCGGCGGTTCACGGATGTTCCGTGACGCCGGCCTGCGCGTCAAGGACTCCGTATCATTGGAGCCTCATGGTCGTGCGCCTTCCTTTCGACGCGGTCACCCTCGAACTGGAGCGCGTGCTGGCAGGGCTCCGATTTGCGCCTGCGCGGGCCGCGACGTGCGCGCGCCTGTTTGCGGAGGCCAGCCTCGACGGCATCGCTTCGCACGGCCTGAACCGCTTCCCGAGGTTCGTCGGGCAGGTACGGGGCGGTCTCGTGCTCGTCGATGCCGAACCGCGCAAGGTCGCGTCGTTCGGCCTGTCGCAGGTCTTCCTCGCGTTCGACGTCGCCCGACGCAGCGGCTCGCACGCGGACTTCGTGGTCGCCACGCGTGCCGAGAACCTGCGCCTCGGTGTGCCGGTGGATGCCGCGAGGTGACGGTTCGCGACCCAGACAACGATTCAGCCCGTCAGGCCGCTGGTCGCCCGCCGATCGCCGCCCGCCGTTCTGTCCGATCAAGGCTACGGGGCCACGACCCGCAGCTTGGGGAAGTACGTGCGGTACCGCCGGGCGTCGCGCGTCAGGAGCGTGTAGCCGGCGACTGCGGCGTGCGCGCCAATGTAGAAGTCCGGGAGCGGATGCCGCCTGGCACCGCCCCGGCGCCGGTAGGTCGCGAACGCGCGCGCGGCGAGGAACGCCGCCTCCCAGGGAAGCGCCTCACGGCTGAAGTACTCGGTGGGCACGGCCGCGTCGAGGTCCTCGATTCGGTTGAAACCCAGTGACACCTCGGCGTAGATCAGGGGATTGATGACCAGCCGCGAGCGCTCGGCCTCGTGGGCGATCATCGTCGCCGACCAGTCGAACCAGTCGGGATCCTCGGTGACGAGGTCGAGGAGCACATTGCTGTCGACCAG
>CAYLZN010000003.1:0-15919 GCA_964387935.1 uncultured Vicinamibacteraceae bacterium
CTTCCACTGGGTGCCCTGGCCAACGATGGGCGATGCAGAAGGCGTCGGCATCGTGTCGGCGTCGGAGATCGATACGGCACCGATGGTGCGCATCCGTGTCTCGCAGGCGGCGCTTGCAGCCCTGGGGGTCGTGGACGCAGGAAGCGGAGATCCCGGGGGCCTCTTCGAGGCTGACGTGATCATTGGCGAGGACGGATTCGCGCGCGCGATCAGGATCGTCGACACGGAGGAGAGCTCGACGTTCCAGCAGTCCCCCGGGCAGGAACGACGCGGCAGTGACGTGGAGCGTCCGGAAGGAGCAGTGTGATGGACATGTGGCATCGAAAGCAGGCGGTGCGGCGCATCGCGAGCGCCGTCGCGATGGCTCTGATGGCGGGCGTCGGTCCCGTCGCCCAGGAACCGCGGCCCGGCGCTCCCGGACCACGGCCCGGCGGTCCCGGACCGGTCCCGGGCATGCCTCCCATGGCTGTGCGCGGGCCGGCACCCGAGTTCGGACCCCAGGTCGTCACCGACGCGCCGTTCAGTGCGCAGTCGGTCACCGAAATCGTCCAGGCTCTTTCCGACGGCAACAGGATCACGCGGAAGATCGTCGTGGATCTGGCAAGGGACCGAGCGGGACGGACCCGGCGGGAACAGACACTTGCAGGGCCGGCGGCGCTGGTCTCCGAAGGCGAACCGCCCAGGGTCATCGTCATCCGCGACCCGGTGGCGAAGGTCTCCTGGTCGCTCGACCCGATGACCAAGACCGCGCGGAAACTGCCGTTCGACGCTCCAGGTGCCGGTGTGCCCAAGGTCCGGATGGCGCAACCCGAGGAGGTGGAACTGGCCGGCGGCGCCCTCCCGCCGCCCCCTCCACCGCCGCCTCCGCCGCCCCCCCTGGACGTCGCTGCAGGTCCGGGACTGGGACCTCTTCGCTCGAAGCCGGTGACCGAGGCGCTCGGCATCAAGTCGATTGAGGGAATCGAGGCGGAGGGCAGGCGGGTGACGGTCACGATCCCGGCGGGGGCGATTGGCAACGAGAGACCAATCGAGAGCGTGACGGAGCGGTGGTACTCGCCTGCGCTGCAGATGGTGATTCTCTCGCAGCACTCCGACCCGCGCATGGGCAGCACCGTGTTCCGCCTGACCGGAATCACACCCGGCGACCCCGCGGCCGAACTGTTCCAGGTGCCTTCGGGCTACACCATCGTCGAGCCCCCACGGCCGCGGCAGTAGACATTCGGAGGGCCGGCCCATTGAGGGCCGGCCGCACCCTCGGGGACGACACCGCCCAGGGCCCGGAACGCGACGGGCCCATTACCCGGCCGCGGCGATCTCGTTCGTGACGATCCCCATGGGCTCCCAGCGCTGCCAGCGGCCGCGCGTGAAGTCCGGGAACTCGACCGGGGCACTGCGCTTCGCCACGGAGTGCTCGGTCAGTGCGCACACGGCGGAGAGGGCCGCGGCGTCGTAGACATCCATGTCCATGGGCAGCCCGTGGCGCAGACAGTGGATGAGACGATAGTCCTCGATGTAGTCCATCCCGCCGTGTCCGATGTTCTCCGAGGAGCCACCGAGTGCCGCCCAGAGCGGGTGCTCGAACTCCTGCACCGCGATGGTGGCGTCTTCCCAGCGGTGAGACTGGCCGCGTCCCTCGAGGTAGAGCCGGCTCGGGTAACCCTGGAAGAGCCCCCGGGTCCCCTGGAGCAGGTGAATGCGGCTGTACGGCCGCGGCAGGTTGGTGTCGTGGCTCACGTAGATCGTGCGACCGTTGGCCGTCTTGATCAGGCTGACGTTCACGTCGCCCAGGACGAAGCGTTCGCGGCGCTGGGGTGCGTCGGGCGGGAAGTGTTCCTGGGCCCAGAGCTGCAGGCCGCGTGACGGTCCGCTCATCGACACGAGATAGTCGAACCGGTCGCCGCGATTGATGTCCATGCACTGGGCGACGGGGCCCAGCCCGTGGGTCGGGTAGAGGTTGCCGTTGCGGGTCGTGGCGTGCGCGCGCCGCCACAGCCCCTCGCCCTTGTCGCTGAACTTGACCTCGCGCAGGTCGTGGAGGTAGCCGCACTCGCCGTGCAGGACCTCACCGAGCAGGCCCCTGCGCACGAGGTGCAGGACCATCAACTCCATGCGGTCGTAGTTGCAGTTCTCCATCATCACGCAGTGGCGACGCGCCTGTTCTGCGTGCTCCACCAGCTTCCAGCAGTCCTCGAGCGTGTAGGCGGCCGGAACCTCCGTCGCGGCGTGCTTGCCATGGCGCATCGCCTCCACGCAGATCGGCACGTGCCATTCCCAGGGAGTGGCGGTGAAGACGAGATCGAGGTCCTCCTCGCGGCAGAGGCGCTCGAAGTCGCGCGGCCCGCGTGTGTAGCCGGTGGGTTCCGGCTGACCGGCCTCGGTGATGGCCTTCCTGGCCCACGCGACGCGATCCTCGGCGATGTCGCAGACGGCGGTGATGCGCACGCCGGGGATGCGGAGGAGGTTCCGCACGTGGACCGAGCCCATGCCGCCGATGCCCACGAATCCGACGCGGACGACCTCCATGGGCGGCGCGGTGAAGCGGGCCTCGCGTGGCCCGGCGGCGGCTGCGGCGGGCACGGACTGCGCGCGCGCCTCGGTGGTGCTCGCGACCAGCGCCGCGCCGAGGGCGCCGGCGCCGGCCCTAAGGAACTCACGGCGATCGCGATTGGGCGGTTGGCTGAGCATGATCAAGACGGTAGCAGAGAGTCCGGCCCGAGGATACGGCCCGTCGTATACACTGCCGGGGCCGCCCCCCTGGGCCTCGCCGCCCCAGGTGGCTGCTGCACGGAGCACTCCATGACCCGGATCGCGATTCGAACCCTGATCTCCTTCTGTGCGGCTGCCGTGATCTCCGCCCAGGCGCCCGCCACCTACGACGTCCTGATCCGCAACGGCCGCGTGCTCGACGGGAGCGGCAACTCCTGGATTCGGGCCGACGTGGCCATCGCGGGCGACCGCATCGCGGCGGTCGGGCGGCTGGCCGGCGCGACGGCTGCGCGGACGATCGACGCCACGTCCCTCTACGTCGCGCCCGGGTTCATCGACACGCACTCGCACGCCGGCCCTGGACTCGCGACAGCGGCGCTCAGCCCCGCCGCCCCGCTGCTGGCGCAGGGCATCACGACGGTGCTCGTGAACCCGGACGGCGGCGGTCCCGTGGACCTCGTGGCGCAGCGCGCCGCGCTCGCCAAAGTTGGCCTGGGCATCAACGTCGGACAGCTGGTGCCGCACGGGTCCGTGCGGGAAGCCGTGCTCGGCATGCAGGCGCGGATCACGACCGACGCGGAGCTGGCGCAGATGCGCGACCTGGTTCGCCGCGGCCTCCAGGAGGGCGCGTGGGGCCTGTCGAGCGGCCCGTTCTACGCGCCCGGCAGCTACTCCGACACCCGGGAACTGGTGGAGCTCGCGAAGGTCGCCGCCGAATTCGGGGGCGTCTACCAGAGCCACATCCGCGACGAGTCCGACTACACGATCGGCGTCCTGGCCGCGGTCGACGAAGTGATCGCCGTGGCGCGCGAGGCGAAGCTCCCCGGGATCGTCACGCACGCGAAAGCGCTGGGGCCGAGCACGTGGGGGTTCGGGGCCGCCATCGTCATGCGCATCGAGCGGGCGCGTGCCGACGGTCTCGAGGTGTGGGCCGATCACTACCCATACGCGGCCGGCGCCACGAGCCTGGCCGCCGCGCTGCTGCCGCGCTGGGCCCAGGCGGGCGGCCGCGAGGAGCAGCAGAAGCGATTCGCCGACCCAGCGACCCGCGCGAAGATCCGCGCAGAAATGGCCGACAACCTCGTACGTCGCGCGGGCGCGGACCGCATCCAGTTCCGCCGCGTCGTCCAGGATCCCTCCCTCGAGGGCAAGACCCTCGCCGAGGTCGCCCGCGCCCGCGGCCAGGACGCGATCGACGTTGCCCTCGAGCTTCTCGAGAAGGGCAACGTCAGCATCGTCTCGCACGCCATGCACGACGACGACGTCAGGGCGCTCATGCGGCCGGCCTGGACCATGACCGCCTCGGACGGGGACCTCGTGCCCTTCGGCGAGGGCGTGCCGCACCCACGGACCTACGGGACGTTCCCTCGCAAGATCCGCCGCTACGTGCTCGATGAGCCCGTCGTGACGCTGGAGCACGCGATCCGCAGCATGACGTCGCTTCCGGCCCGCGTGTTCCGGATGCCCGACCGAGGCGAGCTGCGACCAGGCACCCACGCGGATGTCATCGTTTTCGACCTCGGACGTGTGCGCGACACGGCCACGTACACCGACCCGCACCGGCTCGCCGAGGGCATGGTGCACGTGTTCGTCAACGGGCGTCCCGCCGTCAGCGACGGCAAACAGACCGAGGAGCGCGCCGGTCGCGTGCTGCGACGCGATGCCACCAGAACGGCGGGCGGCGGTCGGCCGTCAGCCGCAGGCCCATTGTCGGATTGCGATCCAAAGCCCGACCGTGGCGTGCTAATATTCTGAAACACTTCCGCCGAAAGCTCTCGCGATGGACGAGCGCCCCAACCACGGGTCTTCCGACCACGACCCCCTGCACATCGACTTCGACTGCCAGGCCCTCAACATTCACGTCGACGTCAAGCTCCCCGGCGACGCCAGGTCGATCGACCCCGTCGTCGAGCAAGTCCTGTCGGTGGCCCGGGAGATGAAGTGTGCCGAGGGCAAGGAATTCGAGATCGAGACCGCCCTGCGGGAGGCGCTGGCCAACGCCATCCGCTACGGGTGCCAGCACGATCCGGGCAAGGCGATCCGGTGCGTGGTGGCGTGCGATTCCGAGAGCGGGATGCTCATCATCGTTCGCGATCCCGGACCCGGGTTCGACCCCAACGCGGTCGCCAATCCCCTGGTCGGCCAGAACGTCTTCTCCCACCACGGCCGCGGCATCTACCTGATCAACCAGTTGATGGACGAGGTGCGCTATGGCAAGGGGGGCACGGAGATCAGGATGATCAAGAGATAGGCGTACGGCGTACGGCCCCGAGTCGAGTGCCGCCTGCCGTCAGAATCCGATTCCGACCACCGTCATCAGCACCAGGCTGAGGACGACGACGATGAGCGCCCAGGCCTGCCAGGTGAGGGTGACGAGATGACCGGTGTGTGGGGTCGCCATGGTTCCCTCCCTTCACGTCGAGGGATCTCCACTCCGCAGTTCGGTGGGGGCAATCCCAGTATAGCGCCCGCCCGGACCACCGGATGGTCCTGACGCCTGGCACACGCCCGGCCTCTCAGGGCGGTGACATCATGCCTGCATTACTGTGCTATCATGTAGGCGTGTCGCGTCAGTTGACGATTCGCAACGTGCCCGACGAGGTCGGCAGGCGCCTCGACCGGCTGAGCCACGAGCGCGGTGAGAGTCTGAACTCGCTCGTCGTGTCCATCCTCGCCGACAGCGTGGGCGTCGATGCGCGCCGAGCGCGCCTCGAGCGCTACGTGACGTGGACCGACCGCGACGCGGACGGCTTCGACGAGCACGTCGCCGCGCAGCGGGTCATCGATGATGCCGCCTGGCGCTGAGCGGGTCGCCCGGCTCGTGCTCGATACGTCCGCGTATTCGCACTTCCGGCGCGGGCATCCCGCCGTGCTCCACACGCTCGCCAGGGCCGAGCGCGTCCTCGTTCCCGCCATTGTCATAGGAGAACTCGAAGCGGCGTTCGAGTTGGGCGACCGCGCGCGCGAGAACCGTCGCTCGCTCGACGAGTTCCTGGCGGAGTCGTTCGTCGATCTCCTCCTCGTCACCCCGTCGGTCGCCAGACACTACGGGCGCGTCTTTGCGGGCTTGAAGCGTCGCGGTACGCCGATCCCCCTCAACGACGTGTGGATCGCGGCGACCACCCTCGATTGCGGAGGCACGCTGCTCACCTTCGACGGGCACTTCGAGCACGTCGTCGGGCTCGACCGGCTCGCGCTGGAGCCCGCGCGGGACCGTCAGACCTCCTGAGCCAGGACCTGGGGTCGCCCGGGTCCGGCGCCACAGGGCCGAAGGCTGCCCCGTGGAGGCCAACGGCTTGGCCGCCCGCCGGGTCCCGGAGCGCCGATCCTTTCAGGGCCGGGCCCTCGCAGCGCCGGCCCTTTCAGGGACGGGGCCCTCGGAGCGCCGGCCCCTTCAGGGCCGGACCCTCGGAGCGCCGGCCCCTTCAGGGCCGGACCCTCGGAGCGCCGGTCCTTTCAGGGCCGGCTTGCTCCTTGCACCGACAAGTACATCATGGCTACCAGCAACCCGGCCGTCGCGGCCCTGACCTACGTCCCCGCGTCCGCCGTCGAGGCAACGCTCGTCGAGTTCGCAAGGCTCCCCGTGGAGACACGCGACCGTACGCGGATGGGTGAGCTCGCGGGACTCGTCATCGATCTCGCCCGCCATCGCCTGCAGTACCTCGTCGTTGACTCGACCAATCCGGCTCAGGCGCGCCGGCTGGTGCCGTTCACGGCGGCGACGATCGATCGCGCGAGGGGCGCGCTCCGGCTCGAATCGACCGCGCCTGCCACCTGCGCAGAGTTCGACCCGAGCGCGTTCCAGCCGCTGTCGGCTGACGCCACGACGATCTTCGTACGCTAGACCCCGGGCTCGGGCGAGCGACGACACCCCCCGATTGTCGCGCGTCCGCCTTCCTGCCCCGCGGACCAGCAGCACGGCCTCGTTGGCCTTCCTGGAAGGCCCGCGCGCCGGCTCCGGCCGCCATCGCTGCAGGCCCGGCTCCTTCGCTATACTCTCAGCCACACATGTCATTTCGATCGATCTCGCCGGCCGCCCTGCTTGCGGTGCTTCTCGCCGCTCGCGCCGTTGCCCAACCGGCCCCGGCCTCCGGGCCCCTGCGCTTCGAGGCCGCCCAAGTCTTCGACCTGCAGTGGGCCAGCGACCCGCAGGTGTCGCCCGATGGCAGCCTCGTCGCCTACGAGCGCCACGCGATGGACATCGTCAACGACCGGATGCGATCGACGCTGTGGGTCGTCTCCACGGACGGGACGGATCACCGGCCGCTCACCACGGGCCACCGGAACGACGGCAGCCCCCGGTGGTCGCCGGACGGCAGGCGCCTGGCCTACGTGTCGGCCGACGAAAATGGGCACGCACAGATCTTCATCCGGTGGATGGACACGGGACAGACCGCGCAGGTGACGAGCCTGGTGCACGCCCCGCGCGGCATCGCGTGGTCGCCGGACGGCCGCACGCTGGCCTTCACCATGTTCGTGCCCGAGAAGCCGGCGCCATTCGCCTCGATGCCGGACAAGCCCGAGGGCGCGAAGTGGGCGGACCCGCCGCGCGTCATCCAGAAGCTGGTCTACCGCGCCGATGGCGAGGGCTATCTGGATCCCGGCCACACACACATCTTCGTCGTGTCGGCCGACGGCGGCGCGCCTCGCCAGCTCACCCAGGGGGCCTTCGACCATGGCGGTCGCCCGACCTGGATGCCCGACGGGAAGAGCCTGCTCGTCTCGGCCAATCGGCGCGAGGACGCCGAGTACGAGCCGATGGACACGGAAATCTACGAGGTGTCGGTGGCAGACGGCACCATGCGCGCCCTGACCGACCGCCGGGGCCCGGATCACTCGCCGGCCGTGTCACCCGACGGCACGCAGATCGCCTACACCGGTTTCGACGATCGCTATCAGGGCTACCAGGTGACGCGCCTGTACGTGATGAATCGCGACGGCAGCGGGTCGAGGCTGGTGACCGCGGCCTACGATCGCGACGTCGAGGCGCCCACGTGGAGTCGGGACGGCCGGGGCCTGTACTTTTCCACGGCGGACCGCGGCAACGGCAAGGTGGCCTTCGTCACGCTCGACGGGCGGGTCGACGTCGTCGCCAGCGATCTCGGCGGCGGCGATCTCGGGCGCCCTTACGAGGGTGGGACGTTCTCGGTGTCGTCGGGCGGCCGGCTCGCGTACACGATGAGCCGTCCGGACGTCCCCGCCGATGTCGCCATCGTCAGCTCGCGCGCGGCGACCCCCACCAGGCTCACGTCGCTCAACGACGGGCTCTTCGGGCATCGGACGCTCGCCGGCGTCGAGGCCATCACGGTGCCCTCCTCGCACGACGGCCGGCAGATCCAGGCGTGGATCGCCAGGCCGCCGGGGTTCGACCCGAAGAAGAAGTACCCGCTCATCCTCGAGATTCACGGCGGGCCCTTCGCCAACTACGGCGACCGCTTCGGGGCCGAGGTCCAGCTCTACGCGTCAGCGGGCTACGTGGTGCTCTATGCCAACCCGCGTGGCAGCACGAGCTACGGCGAGGAGTTCGGCAACCTGATTCATCACGCCTACCCGGGTCACGACTACGACGACCTCATGTCGGTCGTGGACGCGACGATCGCGCGCGGGTATGTCGATCCCGACAACCTTTTCGTCACCGGCGGCAGCGGCGGCGGTGTGCTCACCGCGTGGATCGTCGGCAAGACCACGCGCTTCCGGGCCGCGGTGTCGGCCAAGCCGGTCATCAACTGGCACAGCTTCGTCCTCACCGCGGACGGCGCGCCGTTCTTCTACAAGTACTGGTTCCCGGCGCCGCCCTGGGAGCGGCCCGACGAGTACCTCAAGCGCTCGCCGCTCTCGCTCGTCGGCCAGGTGAAGACGCCGACGATGCTGCTGACGGGGGAGGAGGACTACCGGACGCCGATGTCGGAGTCGGAGCAGTTCTACCAGGCGCTGAAGATCCGCAAGGTGGACACGGCGCTCGTCCGCGTGCCGAACGCGCCGCACGCGATCATCGTCCGCCCGAGCCTGCTCATCGCGAAGGTGAACTACATCCTCGCGTGGTTCGAGAAGTACCGGACGAGGCCCTGATGCGACCCGGTCGCAGTACCTGGACGGACACCCTGGCAGCCTGGCGTTATCGGCTCCTCCTGGTCCTGCTCGTGATCGGCGCGCTGGCCGCGCTGCGCGCGTGGCAGGAGCACAGCGCCCCGGCCAGCGTGGCCGCGCTCTACGAACGCGGCCTCGAAGCCTACAGGGCCGGCAACCTGCAGGAGGCGCAGGGGTACCTGGGGCGCGCCTACGCGCTCGACGCGGGCGATGTCGGCGTCAACACGCTCCTCGGCTGGAGCCACTGGCGGCTCGGGGACGTGCAGCAGGCGCGGTATCACTTCGAACGCGCGCTCGAGCGCGACCGGGCCACGGTCGATGCCCAGATGGGACTCGCGTTCTCCAGCCTGGCCCAGGACGACGTGGCCACCGCGCTGCCGCTGCTCGAAAGCGTGGCAAAGGCCCTGCCGGACGACAGTGACGTCCGCCTCCGCCTCGCGACGGCCTACGTGCTGGCCGGGCGCAACCAGCGGGCCGCGGAGGTGTATCGCGGCATGCTCGAGCGCGACCCGTCCAACGCAACGGCCCTGAACGAACTCCTGTCCCTGACCGGCGAGCCGAGCGACGAGGCCGCCCGGGCCGCCCCGCCGGCCACGCCGCGCCAGTCGGGACCCGCGTCGTGGTTCCGTGCGCGCGGCGATTTCCTGCAGGTGTTCGACGGGACGACGTGGAAGAACGTGTACCTGGTGGGCGCCAACCTCGGGCCGGCACAGCCCGGGGAATTCCCGTCCACCGTCTCGCGCAGGTTCGAGACCTACGCGCGCTGGCTGCAGGAGATGTCGGCCATGCACGCCAACAGCGTGCGCGTCTACACGATCCTGCCGCCGGCCTTCTACAAGGCGCTCGAGGCCCACAACCGCGCCGCGGCGCAGCCGCTCTGGCTGATCCAGGAAGTGTGGATCACGGACCACGCCGAGGATCTCTACGATCCGGCGGTCGAGGGTGAGTTCGCCACCGACATCCAGCGCGTGATCGACCTGCTGCACGGCCAGGGCGACGTGCCGTTCCGCAAGGGACAGCCGTTTGGGCTCTACACCGCCGACGTCTCGCGATGGGTCATCGGGCTGGCGGTGGGCCGCGAGGTCGAGCCGCACGTCGTGCAGCGCACCAACGCGCGCCACCGCGAGCGCACGTCGTTCGACGGGCGGCACGTCCGCCTGGAGCGCGGCAACCCGACGGAGGCCTGGTTTGCCCGCATGTGCGATCTGGCCGTCGAGTACGAATTGCGCCAGTACGGCACGCAGCGGCCCCTGACCGTCGTGAACTGGCCACCGCTCGATCCGCTCACGCATCCCACCGAGGCCACCTTCGTCGAGGAAATCGCCCTGCGGCAGCGCCGCGGGGAGCCGGTGTCGCTGGACACGTTCGTGCTTCCGGAGTTCGGCAACGACGCGGACGTGGCCTCCGTCGACATCACCCGCTTCCGCACCGGTCCCGCCTTCACGGCCGGGCTCTTCGCCCTCTACCACGTGTACCAGCACTGGCCGGACTTCATGTTCAACGAGCCGGCGTTCGCCCGGGCGCGAGACGAGGAGGGGCCGAACCGCTACCTCGGATACCTGCTCGCCCTCAAGCGCGCGCACGCGAACATGCCGCTGCTCATCGGCGAGTACGGAGTCGCGACGAGCGTCGGCGTGGCGCACGTGCACCCCGACGGGTGGCACAACGGGGGTTTCACCGAACGGGACCAGACCGCTGCGCTGATCCGCTTCACCCGCAATCACCACCAGGCGCGCGCCGCCGGCAGCATCGTCTTCGCGTGGAAGGACGAGTGGTGGAAGAAGGTCGCGGACAACTTCACGGCCCCCTTCGAGATCCCGCGCGAGCGCGATCCGCTCTGGTTCAACGTGCTCGACCCCGAAGAGGCCTTCGGCGTGATCGCGTACGAGCCCGCCGAGGCCGTCCCCCTGCTCAGCGGACGTGACGAGGAGTGGGCGCGCGCACAGGTGCTCTCCCGCGCGGCCGGCGCGGACTCGCCGATCCGTTCGCTCTCCGCGCTGTCCGACTACGCCTATCTCTACCTGCGCGTGGACGTCACACCGGGAAGCCTCGACTGGGACCGGCAGCAGCTCTGGCTCGCGCTCAACACCCTGCCCGGCACGGCCGGGTCGCGGGCGCTGCCGGAGACGACCCTCCGTGTGCCCACGGGTGCGAACTTCCTGGTGCAGATGACGGGGCCGAGCGAGGCGAGAGTGCTCGTAGCCGACAACTACGGGCCGTTCCACAGGGTGCCCATGCCCGGCGTGCCGGACCTCCTGCGCATCGACCGCAAGAAGCACCTCGCGCCCGGCATCGCCGAGGTATCACCGTTCGTCGACATCGTCGTCGAAGCCAACGGCCGGCGCTTCGGGCGCGACGGCACGCTGTTTCCGGCCCAGGACTTCAACCGCAGCCCGCTCGTGCACGGCACCGCGGACCGATCGGACCCGTCCTCCACGAGCCACGCCGGCTACCACGTCGACGCGGCGCGCGGGCTGATCGAGCTGCGCATTCCGTGGGGCATGATCTTCGTCACCGATCCGTCGAGCAGAAAGGTTCTCGGTGGGACCGATGCCGAATCGATCCCGATCGCCGTGGACAGTCCGGGCGTCAGCGTGGCGGTCCTGATGGTCACCGCGGGCGAAGAACGGCCGCGCCGCGTGCTCGCGTCGCTGCCCGCACTCTCAGGGACGTCGCTCACGGCGGACCCGCCGGTGTTCGCCTGGCCGACCTGGGACGACGTGGAGGTGCGGCAGGTGTTCAAGCCGGCCTACGCCGGCCTGGCGTCACTCTTCGCGGAACTCACCCGCGCCCCCCAGTGACCGCGCGTCCTACGGCCTCGGCCCGGCGCCGGCGACGGCGGGCGCCGACGTTTGTGCCCTGAATACCTCTTGCAGGGCGCCGAAGGAGGCCTTGGCGAACGGGACGGGCTTCACGGCGTTCCATCCGGTCCAGCCGATGCGCGCGAGGTCGGTCAGGGTGCCGTTCCTCGTCACGGGCAGCGAACTCGTCACCGTCCAGGCGGCGAGGTCCCGGCGGGCCGGATCGGCCGGCGGCACGAGCGCGAACGCGGCGACCTCGATCCCGCTCGAGAGCAGCGCGCGCGCGGCCCGCTGCTCGTCGAACCCCGCGAGGATCGCCTGACGCGAGGGATCGAGCACGAGGAGCTTGCCCCAGGGGATGCGGACGAGAATCGCGTTCGTGGCGACGTCCGCGTACCACTCGCCAATCGAATCCGCGTCGGCCCCGGTCGGGTCGTCGATGCCGTAGCGCAGCGTGCCGCGGCTGACCCGCTGCGGCGGCAGGAGGCGGCCGTCGCGCGTGAACCGTCGTCGGTTCGGCTCGACGATCAGCTCCCCGAAGCCGCCATCCTGCGCGAGGGCAGCGTTCATCGAGTCCCGCAGACGGAGATCCGTGTCGGTGTCCACGCCCGGCGTGGGCACGATCTCGTACGGGTTGTAGTTGTTCGCGACGAGGAGCCGTGAAGAGGCCGGGTCCGTCAGCCACAGCACGAACGTGGCGCCGGCAGGCATGGGCGGCGCGCCGAACGGGAGCTGTCGCACGCCGAACGCGCCGGGGCTCGTGTTGAGCGCGATCGCGTACGAGGCCTTGTCGAATCGCGGCTGCCCCGTTCCCTTGTCGTCACGCGACGGGCACGCGAGGCAGTCCACCGCCAGGCGCAGGTAGAGGTACCCCTCGTCGGATGCCGCCTGCAGACTGCGGAGCCTGCGCGCGCCGTCGAACGGATCCGGCGAAGGCGTCGTCCGCACGGTGCTGCCGTACACCGTGGTCTCCTTCTGCCACGCGGCAGCGTCCCGGGTGAAGAGCTTCCACTTGCCGGGACGGAACCCGATCAGGCCGAGCCGCTCGTCCGGATTGAGGTCGTTGAGCCACAGCGTCCCGCGTTCGGGGGGCTGTTCGAAACGCTGGACGAGCCAGTTGCCCTTGTACCACTCGTCGTGCAGGGAGAAGACCAGGCCGCCGGCTGTTCCCGCCTCCTGGATGCTCCGGGCGAGACGTGCCAGGAGCGACGCCTGCTCGCGCTCGTTGAGGCCCCCCTGGTGCCAGCCGAGGGGATGCACGTGCGAGATCCCGTTGGAGGAGGACACGCCGTACTCCGAAATCACGAGCGGATGGGGGAGACGCGCGGCGAGTTGCGTCACGTACCCGAACACGGGATTCGGCCCGGCGCTGTCGCGCGCCTCGAGCAGACCCGGCTCGTGCAGCATGAAGTCCGGCCAGTGAGGGTAGACCGAGTACGACGCGAACAGGCCCGCCGTGAACGCCGGCGTGGCGCTGAGCTTGCCCTCGTCGATGCTGACGACGTCATCGTCGTCCTGGGGGCCCGTCGGGAACTCGAGGTCCTGCTCTCCCCGGACCAGGCGGTAGCGCAGCTCCTGCAGCACGGGTGCCTCGGTGGGATGCGTCAGGGCATCGAGGGGCGGCCAGTTCGCGAACGCCACCGGGTGCTGGCGGTTGTACGTGTCCGTTTCGTACTGGACGATGTAGTCGAGCATCCGGGCCACCCAGACCTCGGTCGGCGTGCCCTCGCCGACCTGGACGTAGCGCCCGCGGTAGCTGCGCTCTCCGGCGTTGAGCACGTTGGTCTGGGCGACCACCGAGGGTTCCAGGCCGCGGCCGAAGAGGATGGCGCCGACGTGCGCCGAGACGTCCAGGTCGTAGATGCCGCCGCCCATGCCGGCGTCGGGGGGCACCTCGCCGCGCCCGTGCAGCGCATCGATGACGTGGCGGATGCGGGCGCGCGTGCGTTCCACGAACGCCGAGTCGAACAGATCCCGGTTCGGCGGGTCGTCGAACCCGATCTGCTGGAAGAGCGTCAGCGGGCCCCCGGTGCCTGCGTGTTTGAAGTAGGCGCGATAGAACGAGGGAGGCAGCAGCGTGAAGACCCGAATCACGTTGGCGTCGAGCGCGGCGGCCTGCCCGAGCCACGCCGTGTACTCAGCGGCGTCGTTCGGCGGGCGACTCGGGAAGAACCCGGGCGTGGCCGCGCCGAAGTTCACCCCGGCCACGTAGAACTTGCGCCACTGCGTGCCGTCGAATCGCCACAGGGCCTTGTCGCCAGCCCAGAAGTTCACGTCCAGCGTGGCGGGCCTGGCATAGCCGGGGAAGGCCTCCGGGGCGGTATCGGTCGTGCCCTTCAGGCCGAAGATCGCCTCGAGCGCGAGCCCGGCCGCCTCGCCGTAGTCCTTGTCGCCGATCAGGCCGCGGTAGATGGCCGCCGCTTCGAACCACCGCCCGTCCTTGGCCAGGGCGCCGGCACTCAGCGTCCGCACACCGGGATCGCCGCCCCGGTTCCCCAGGTAGTCCCGGATCAGATCGACGTCGAGCTGGCCGCGGCCGGTTTCGAGCGCGACGAACGCAGCGCCGAGTCGCGCCTCCTCGGTCCTCGCGTCGATGCGCAGCGCGCGATCGAAGAAGAACCGGGCGTCCTCGAAGTGGTTCACCTTGAAGTGCGCCCACCCGAGCATCAGGATCACGTCCAGCGAGTTGGGCGCAATGGCGTACGCCTGCTGGAACTGCGCCAGCGCCTCCGGGAACCGGCCGGCCCGGTAGTGGCTGATGCCCACCTCGTAGAGCGGCCGGTACTGCGGCTTCCAGCGGAACTGCCAGAGTCCCACCAGCACGAAGAACACCGCCATCCCGACGATAACCCGGTTGGTGGCGAGGCGCCAGAATCTCGTTCCCAGCATGAGGGGCCAATCTAGGTTACGCTAGGTGCGTTGGCACTTTCATGTCCGTGGGGGTCGGTGGCTCCGCGCGCGGAGCCGCCACGGCCCGCGGCATGCCCGGGACTGGTGATGCAGGTGGGGATCGAGCGTTGCGCGGTGGCCGTGTCTGTCGTGGCCCTGGTCCTGGCGTGGGCGCCACCGGCCGCGGCTTCGGCGCAGGCAGCGGCACAGGCGCCCCGCGTGGTTACCGGCGAGGAACTGCGATGGCAGGCGGACCGGTTGTTCGACGAAGGACGGTACGATGAGGCCCGCGACGCATACCTGAAGATCGCCGAGGCGTACAAGTCCGATCCGGAGCTCAACCGCGCGCTCGGGTGGTCGTACTTCCGAGGTCGTCAGCCCGACCTGGCGAAAGCCATCGAGTCCTGGACCCGGTCGTGGGAACTCGACGGCAAGGAAGACCTCAAGGTGGAGGCGGCGCAGGCCTACGCGCGCCTTGGACAGTGGCAGCGCGGCTCGAAACTGCTCGCAGACCTGGCCAGGCAACACCCCCAGCATCCGGAACACTGGTATCAGCTCGGACACCTGGCCGAGTCTGCGCAGGCGTATGCGCAGGCCGAAACGTGGTACCTGGCCTTTCTCGAGCGCCGCCCACGGGACGTCCCCGCCCGCCTGGCGGTGGCCCGCATCCAGGGGTGGGCGAAGCGATACCCCGAGGCCATCGCGCAATTCGAGCGCGTGCTGGCCATCGAGCCGCGCAACACGCCCGCCAGACTCGGCATCGCGCAGGTGCTCGCCTGGAAGGGCGACTACGCCGACAGCCTTCGTCGCTACGACGACGTGCTCAGGGAGCAGGCGGCGAACATCGACGCCCAGAAGGGCAAGGCGTTCGCGCTGCTGTGGAGCGGCCAATCGGAGGCGGCCAAGCCGCTCTTCGAGCGCGTGGCGCGACGCGAAGCTTCCGACCAGGAGGTGCGCGGGGCGCTCCGGGAGCTGGCCCGACTCGAACGCGCAGCCGCCGAAGCGCCTGGCGCGGCGCCGGGCGCCACGGATGAAGCTGGCGGCCCCACGGCGATCGAGCGCGCCGTGGCGCAGATCGACGGCGCCCTGAGACAGGGGGACGGGGCCACGGCCGAGGCCCTCACGCGCGCGGCGCTCGCGACAGCGCCCGACGTCGTCGTGCTCCGGCGGCGGCTGGCCCAGGCGATGCTGTTCACCGGGAAAACCGACGAGGCCCTCGACCTGCTGACCGACCTGGCCACGACCTACCCCTCGCAGCCGGACCTGCAGCGCGAGCGTGCCGCGGCCCTCGTCAGGGCCCGGAGGTTCGAGGACGCCACCGCTGCGCTCGCGACCTACCTCGCGGCGCGGCCGGGCGACCGCGCCGCACGCGTGGACCGCGCCCGGGTGCTCAGCTGGTCGCGTCAGTTCGAGGAAGCCACGCGCGAGTACCAGCG
>CAYLZN010000003.1:16019-56962 GCA_964387935.1 uncultured Vicinamibacteraceae bacterium
CCCGGGTGCTCAGCTGGTCGCGTCAGTTCGAGGAAGCCACGCGCGAGTACCAGCGGGTCCTGCGGGAGGACCCGGACAACATCGAGAGCCAGGTCGGACTGGCCCAGGTGGACGCCTGGCAGGGACGATACGCCCCGGCGCTCGAGCAGTACGAGGCGGTGCTCGCCAGGCGCCCTGCGCAGCGCGAGGCCCTGATCGGCAAGGCGCAGGCGTTGTACTGGACCGGCCAGCACGCGGAGTCGCTGGCGCTGTTCGCGCGTCTCGAGGAGCAGTTCGCCGGGGATCGGGAGATCGCCTCGCTCTTCGCCGACCTCCGCGAGATGGAGCGGAAGCGCACCGAACCGCCGCCGGACGTCGATACCCTGATCCGGCAGGCCGAGGAGGCGTTGAGCCGGGCGCCAGGCGATCCTCAGACCCTGCGCACGCTCGGTGACCTCCACATGCGCAAGGGTCAGCACGCGCAGGCGTTGACGTACTACCGCGACGCCGACCGGCTCCAGCCGCGCGATCCGGGCATCCAGCTCGCGCTCGCGCGGGCCCTTGCGACGACCCGGCAGCCCAGGGAAGCCGTGGAACACTACCGGGCGCTGCTCGCGCAGGCGCCCGATCCCGCGGTTCGCAAGGAACTCGCCCAGGTGCTCACCGGGATGCGCGAGTACGCGCAGGCCGTTGCCCTCTACGATGACGTGCTCGCGCAGGACCCCGGGGATCAGGGGGCGCGGCTCTCCCGGGCGAGGATCCTGAGCTGGGACCGCCAGTACGACGCCGCGCTCGACGGATACCGCGCCGTCATCGAAGCCCAGCCCGAGAACCGCGACGCACGTGTCGAGCAGGCCCGCGTGACGGCCTGGAAGGGCGATCTCGATCGCGCGATCGAGCTGTTCACCGCGCTCGAGCGCGAGTACCCCGGTGACCGTGACGTGCTGCTCGGCAAAGGGCAGGCCCTCCAGTGGTCCGGGCGCGCCCGCGAGGCCGAGAAGATCCTGAAGCCGCTGCGCGAGGCCTACCCCGACGATCGCGACGTCCGCGTGGCCATGGCCAGTACCCAGCTCGCGCTCGGACGCAGCGACCTCGCGAAACGCGAGCTCCAGATCCCGGGCGTCCGGCGCGCGGACGACGCGGACGTCCAGCAACTGTGGAACCTCACCATGCAGCAGCTGCGCCCCGTGCTGGTGGTGGGGTTCAACCCGTCCGAGGACTCCGACGACCTGCGGATCGCCCCGCTCACGTCCACGTTCTACTTCTCGGCAGTCCCGCGCCTGCGCAGCTACCTGCGCGGGGCCTTCATCGCATCGCAGATCCCGAGCACGGACCGGCGTCGCGGGCGCGAGGGCGTGTTCGGCTCCACGCTGCAGGCCTCACCGGTGGTGGCCCTCCGAGGCGAGATCGGCACGAACGTCGGCGACGACGACACCGTGGACCTGATCGGATTGGGCGGCATCACGCTCCTGCCGACGTCGAAGCTGCGGCTCGACGCGAGCGTGGGCCGGCAGTTCCTCAACTACCTGCCCCTCGCCGTCGAGCGCGACATCTCGCGCGTGCTGACGCAGGTCGGCGCGGACTATCGGCCGACCGACGACTGGCTCCTGCACGGGGACTACTTCTTCGGGAGCTACTCGGACGGCAATCGCGCGCAGGGCGGCAACCTGATCGCCAGCCGTTCGTTCGTACGGCGCGCGCCGTTCACCGCCGAGGCCGGCTACCTCTACTCCTCGAGCGGCTTCGACGAGGATCCCGGCAACGGCTACTACGCGCCGTCACGGCTCCAGCGGCACGCCGGGCTGCTCAACGTCTACGGGCGCGGGCCGGCCTGGCTCGGCTACGCGATCTCCGGCACCCTGGGGACGGAGAAGGCCGAGGACGACCCGTTCCGCCTGGACGGGACGATTCAGGGATCGGTGGACGTCATGCTCGGGACGGCCCTCAAGGTCAGCGGCGGCTACGGCTACGCACGCATCGCGAGCCTGAGCCGGGCAGGCGCCTACCTTACGCACTCGGCCTTCGCGCGCCTCGAGGTCCGTTTCTAGCGGACCTGGAGCCTCACGGATGCCAGGCGACGTCCGTCGGATCGAAGCTGATGTTCGTGCCCTTTTCGCCGCGGACGATCGCCGGCAGATCGGCAAGGGCGCCGATCACCGCCCTCTTTCGGGTGGCGCGCACGAAGCGACAGGCCGCGTCCACCTTCGGCCCCATGGATCCCGCCGGGAACGCGAACTGCGCCATCGCGTCCGGCGACGCGCGATGAATGGCCCGGGCCGCGGGCGTGCCCCAGCCGATCTCCACTGCGCGCACGTCGGTGGCCATGACGAACAGGTCGGCCTCCACCTGGCGGGCGAGCAGCTCCGAGCAGAGGTCCTTGTCGATCACGGCCTCAACGCCCACCAGCTTCCGCCTGTCCCCATCCTCGTACATCGTCGGGATGCCGCCGCCCCCCGCGGCAATCACGATCGTGCCGCGGTCGAGCAGCCACCGGATCGGCCTGATCTCGAAGATGTGCCGGGGCTCCGGCGAGGCCACGACCCGGCGCCACGCCGGACCGTCCTGCTTGAAGGTCCAGCCACGCTCGCCCGCGACGCGCCTCGCGTCTGCCTCGGTGTAGATCGGGCCGATGAACTTCGTCGGGTTCTGGAAGGCCGGGTCACCGGGATCGACCTCCACCATCGTCAGGATGGTGGCAAAGGGCACCTCGTCCGGCACGAGGTTGCCGAGTTCCTGCTCGATCATGTAGCCGATCATGCCCTCGGTTTCGGCGCCGAGCACGTCGAGCGGATAGCCCTCCTGCGGCTGGTACGCCGCGGCCTGGAGCGCGAGCAGGCCCACCTGCGGCCCGTTGCCGTGACTGATCAGCAACTGGTGCTCCGCCGCGATCGGCGCGAGGGCCGTGGCGGCGATCCTGACGTTCCGGCGCTGTGCGTCGGCCGTCAGCGGCTCTCCCCGCCGCAGCAGCGCATTTCCTCCGAGCGCGACAACCACCCGCATCCCGGCCGCCTCCCTGGCATCGATCCCCGCTCGGCGGTGTAGACTCGTCCCGATGCCGCACCCGATCGACACGTTGTTTATCGACGCCGGGGGCGTGCTGGTGCACCCCTCCTGGACGCGGGTCGCCGAGGCCCTGACCCGGCACGGGGTCCCCGTGTCGGCGGGGACCCTGGCGCGGGCGGAGCCGCTGGCCGCCCGTGAACTCGACGAAGCCGCCCTCATCGGGACGACCGACGACCAGAAGCGCGGCTGGATCTACTTCAACATCCTGCTTCGCCACGCGGGGATCGCCCGGTCCGCCGCGACCGACGCGGCCCTCGCCGACCTGCGCACCTACCACGATCGCGAGAACCTGTGGGAGCACGTCGAGCTGGACGTGGTGCCAGCCCTCGAGGCGTTTCACGCGCTCGGGCTGCGTCTGGTCGTGGTGTCGAACGCCAACGGGCGCCTCCGCCACCTGTTCGATCGGCTGGATCTCACCCGCTGGTTCGACGTGCTGCTCGATTCGCACGAATGGGGTGTGGAGAAGCCGGACCCGCGCCTGTTCGAGCTGGCGCTCGCGCATGCCGGGGCCGACCGTGCGCGCACCGTGCACATCGGCGACCTGTATCACGTGGACATCGCCGGCGCCCGCCGGGCGGGCTTGCGCGACGCCGTGCTCCTCGATGCGGCAGGCCTCTACGCCGAGGCGGACTGCGTGCGCGTGAAGCAGCTGTCGGAGGTGGCAGACCTGCTGGTCGGGGGCCACTGGAGCTAGGCAGAACGGCTGGTGGCGAGCGGCTGGCGACCGGCCCTGAGCGCTGAGCCGTGCGCCCTGAGCCCTGCGCCCTGAGCCCTGCGCCCGGTGTTAGGATTCGGTCGTGCAGCACACCTCCGCGATCTCGATGCGATCAGTGTTCGCCCTGCTCCTTGTCCTGACCTGTGGCGCGACGGCGCCACCGGCCGCCGGGCAGGACACCGGTCCAAAGGACCTCGCCGGCCTCAAGTACCGTTCGATCGGCCCCGCCGCCGGCGGGCGGGTCTCCCGCGCCGTGGGTGTTCCTGGCGACCCCCGCGTTTACTACGCGGCCACCGCCTCGGGCGGCGTCTGGAAGACGGTCAACGGCGGGCTCTCGTGGGCGCCCGTCTTCGACGACCAGCCCATCTCGTCGATCGGGTCGATTGCGGTGTCCCCAACCGATCCCAACATCGTCTACGTTGGCTCGGGCGAGGCGAACATCCGCGGCAACGTCGCTGCGGGCAACGGCATCTACCGATCCCTCGACGCTGGCAAGACGTGGACGCACGTCTGGAAGCAGGAAGGCCAGATCGGCACGATCGTCATCCACCCGCGCAACCCGGACATCGTGTTCGCGGCCGTGCTCGGGCACGCGTTCGGGCCGAACCCCGAGCGCGGCGTCTATCGCACGACAGACGGCGGCCGCACCTGGAAGCAGGTGCTCGCAAAGAACCCCGACACCGGCGCGTCGGATGTGGCCCTCGATCCGTCGAATCCGAACATCGTGTTCGCCGGGTTCTGGCAGGCCCGACGGTCGCCGTGGGATCTCGTCAGCGGCGGGCCCGGCAGCGGGCTCCACGTGTCCCGCGACGGCGGCGACTCCTGGAAGGCCCTCACCGGCAGCGGGCTGCCTGAGGGGATCTGGGGCAAGGTCGGCGTCGCAGTCGCGCCCTCCGACGGCCGCCGCGTGTACGCACTGATCGAAGCCGAGAAGGGCGGCCTGTTCCGATCCGACGACGGCGGGGCCACGTGGACGCTGGCCAGCGCGCACCGCGCCCTGCGGCAGCGTGCCTGGTACTACACGCACCTCACCGTGCACCCGACCAACCCCGACGAGGTGTGGTTCCCGCAGGTGCCGATGCTGCGCACGATCGACGGAGGCAAGACCATCACCGAACGTCGCGGCTTTCGCCACGGCGATCATCATGACCTGTGGATCGACCCGCTCAACCCGAAGCGGATGATCGACGCCAACGACGGCGGCGTCGAGATCACCGTGGACGGCGCGGAGACGTGGCTGGCTCCGGATCTGCCGATTTCGCAGTTCTACCACGTGTCCGCGGACAATCGCAGGCCGTATCACGTGGCGGGCGCGTTGCAGGATCTCGGCACCCGGCAGGGACCGTCGAACAGCCTGCGTTCGAACGGCATCACCCTCAGCGACTGGCGCGACGTCGGCGGCGGCGAGGCCGGACACGTCGTCTCCAGGGCCGACGACCCGGGCATTGTCTACGCGGGAGAGTACCTCGGCGTGATCACGCGCTACGACGATCGCACCGGCGAGGCCCGCAACGTCAGCCCCTGGCCGGAGAACGGCTCGGGCCACGGGGGCGAGGACATGCGGTACCGCTTCCAGTGGACCGCGCCGATCGCGCTCTCGCCCCACGACCCGGAGGTTGTCTACCACGGGGCGCAGGTGCTCTTCCGCAGCCGCGATGGCGGGCAGACGTGGACCGTCATCAGCCCGGATCTCACGACCAACGACAAGACGAAGCAGACCTGGGCGGGCGGCCCGATCACCGGCGACAACACCGGTGTGGAGACCTACTGCACCATCTTCGCGGTGGCCGAGTCGCCGCGCCAGAAGGACCTGATCTGGGCGGGCACCGACGATGGTCTCGTGCACGTGACGAGGGACGGCGGGCAGACCTGGAGCAACGTGACGTCGCGTATCGCCGGGCTTCCGAAGTGGGGCACGGTGTCGATCATCGAGCCCTCGCCGCACGACGCCGGCACCGCCTACGTGGTCGTCGACGCGCATCGCCTCGACGACATGAAGCCTTACCTGTTCAGGACGGGCGATTCTGGACAGACGTGGACGCGCCTCGACCGCACGCTGCCGCAGGACGTCTACCTGCACGCGGTGCGCGAGGATCCTGCGCGTCGCGGGCTGCTCTACCTTGGCACGGAACGTGGGGTCATGGTGTCGTTCGACGATGGGGCGACGTGGGAGCCGCTCAAACTGAACCTGCCGACCGTGGCCGTGCACGATCTCGTCGTGAAGGACCAGGATCTCGTCGTCGGCACCCACGGGCGGTCGGTCTGGATCCTCGACGACCTGACGCCGCTGCGGGAGATGAACGACCAGGTGAGGGCGGCGCGCGCGCACCTGTTCACGCCGCCGCCGGCTGTGGCATGGCAGTATCGAGGCGGTCGCCGTGAGCGCGGGGCGGGCGCCAATCCTCCGCGCGGCGTGGCGCTGACATACATGCTCAAAGAGGACGTGAAGGAGCTCACGCTGGAGGTGCGCGACGCGAAGGACCGGCTCGTGCGAACGCTGAAGAGCGTGCCCGAGCCGTGGAACGGCGTGGACGACTTCCCGCCCCACGAGCCTGCGAAGGCAGCGCTCGAAACCAAGGTCGGCCTGCATCGCGTGGCCTGGGATCTCCGTTGGAAGGGTGCGGACCTGGTGCAGGGGGCGAAGATCGACTGGGGCGATCCTGCGACGGGACCGATGGCCCTGCCCGGGCGCTACACCGCGCGCCTGTTTGGCGATGGCGTCGATCTCAGCGTGCCCGTCGAGGTTCGCCCGGAACCCAGGGTCGGCGTTCCGGCGGCCGATCTCGAGGCCCAGCTCGAGTTCGCGCTGGCGGTGCGCGACGACATGAGCCGTCTCACGCGGCTCGTCAACGACCTTCGTGTCGTGCGCGGGCAACTGGCGGAGCGCACGAAGGTGCTCGCCGCCGTCCCTGCCGCGAAGGACCTCGTCGGCTCGATGGACGGGGCGACCAGGAAGCTCGACGACCTCGAGCGACGCATGCACAATCCCACCGCCGAGGTCACCTACGACATCCTGGCCATGCGGGGCGGTACGCGCCTCTACTCGCGCATGAGCCCGCTCATCGGCTTCGTCGCGGACGGCCGCGGCGCGCCGACGCAGGGCATGAAAGAGGTCCACGCGGAACAGCGTCGCGAACTCGACCACCACGAGGCTGAACTGACGAAGCTGCTGAGTGAGGACGTGCGGACGGTGAACGACGCCGCCACACGCCTCGGCCTCGCCTTCGTCGTGGCACCGTCACGGTGAGGACGCCCATGCGACGAGGCACGCGAGGCTGGCCGGGGAGCGTCGCCGCCGCCTGGCTGGCGGTGGCGGTGAGCCTGATGGCCGCGCATCCGGCGGCGCAGCAGGCAGCATCATCGTCCGACCCGTCCGCGCAGGCCGAGCCCGAACTCCCGTCGTTCCCCGTGATCTACCGGGGCCGGGAGCTCTGGAGGATCTACCGGCCGGTGGGGCCGTTCTCGGCGGAGGAACGGGCGCGATCGGTCGGGCGCCGCATCGACGCGATCGTGCGCGACGAGTCGATCCATCCAGAGGACCTGACGCTCGTGCACGGCGACGGGGCAAGCAACGTGCAGCTGCGCGGTCAGACCATCGGTCTGATCACCGACGAGGACGCCGCGGCAGCCGGGTTGCCGCGGCGCGAGATGACCGAACAGATGCTCCTCGACGTGCGGCGGGTCATCGTCGAGACGCGGGCGGAGTTCAGCGCACAGGCGATTGCCCGGGCGCTCGTCTCCGCGCTGCTGATCACGGTGGTCTCTGTGGCGCTGGCGGTGAGCGTCGTGAGGGCCTTCAGGCGCCTCGTGCGCGCGGTGCGCACGTGGCGCACTCGCCACCCGGTCCTCGTGGCGGACCGCGGCGAGGCCGCGCAACGTCTCGCCGCGCTCGCCCGGCGGCCCCTGTCCGCCCTCGTCGTGCCGGGCCTGCGCCTGGCGCGGGCGCTTCTGCTCGTCGGCATCGCGCTCTTCTGGCTCGAGGGCGTGCTGGCCGCGCTGCCGTGGTCACGTCCCTACGCCAGGCTCGTCGTCGACTACATTGAACAGCCCGTCCGCTTCGTGTGGCAGGGATTCCTCGGCCTGCTCCCGAACCTGTTCTACCTCGCGATCATCTGGGCAGTGGCCTATGCGGTTCTGTGGATGGTCAAGGCCATCTTCCTCGAGATCGGGCGCGGGAGCGTTCGCCTGCCCAGTTTCCCGGCCGAGTGGGCCGCACCGACCTACAGGCTGGTGCGCGTGCTGATCGTCGCCCTGGCGCTGGTCGCGGCCTACCCCTACATCCCGGGGTCGGGGTCACCAGCCTTCCAGGGTATCTCCGTGTTTCTCGGCCTGCTGCTGTCGCTCTCCTCGAGCTCGGCCATCGGCAACATCGTGGCGGGTACCGTGCTGACCTACACGGGCGCCTTCAGGGTCGACGACCGCGTGCAAATCGGCGACACCACTGGCGACATCGTCGAGACGTCGATGCTGGTGACGAAGGTGAGGACGATCAAGAACGTGCAGGTCTCCATTCCGAATGCGGTCGTGCTGAGCAGCCAGGTCGTGAACTACTCGGCCCTGGCGCGTGCGCAGGGGCTCATCCTGCACACGGGCGTGACCATCGGGTACGACGCCCCCTGGCGTCAGGTGCACGCACTGCTGATCGCGGCAGCCGGGAGGACGCAGGGGATCCTCGAGCACCCGAAGCCCTTCGTTCTGCAGACGGCCCTCAACGATTTCTACGTGGCGTACGAGATCAACGCGTTCACGAGCGAGCCGCAGCGGATGGTGGACATCTACTCGGACCTGCACGCCAACATCCAGGATGCGTTCAACGAGGCAGGCGTGGAGATCATGTCACCGCACTACGGCGCGCTGCGGGACGGGAATCACATCGCCATTCCCGACGCCTATGTCGGGCCGGACTACGACGCGAAACGTTTTCGCGTGACAGCGACGGGCGAGACCCGGCCGCCCGCGCCTGGTGCATGACCGGGCGGTAACTGGAGACGACGAGATGGCCGACCCGATCGAACGGGCCCTTCGCCTGGTGCTGCTTCGCGAACTGGACGCCTTCTGCCGTGAAGTGGAGGCGTTTCCCGACGACGACGCCCTGTGGCGGACCCTGCCTGGCGTGCCCAATGCGTGCGGGAACCTGGCGATGCACGTGGCGGGGAACCTCCAGCACTATGTGGGGGCCAGGCTCGGCGGGACGGGCTACGTCCGGGATCGTGACCGCGAGTTCAGCCAGCGCGCCGGCACGCGGGGCGAGGTGGTGTCGGAGCTTCGTCGGGCGCGGACGGTCGTCGAGACGACGCTCGCGCGCCTCACCGACGAGGACTACGGGCGCGAGTACCCGGAGACCGTGGGCGGGGCGCAGTTCCCAACCGGAGTGTTCCTCGTGCACCTGGCCACTCACCTGGCGATGCACCTCGGCCAGGCGGGCTACCTGCGGCGCGCGCTCACGGGCGATCGCCGGAGCGTGGGCCCGGTGGCCATTCCCGAGCTGGCCGCGCTCCTCAGCCTCGAGCCCTGAGCCCTGAGCCCTGAGCCTTGAGCCCTGAGCCTCGAGCCGTGAGATCAGTGTGCTCCGTCGCGCGGGATCTCCACGGCGTACACGTGCGGTGTGCCGTGCATGTTGGACCGGAAGACCAGCCAGCGGCCGTCGGGCGTGAACGTCACGTTGGGTTCCAGCGCGTAGTCCTGGCGGCCGAGGTCCACGAGCGGCGTGGCCACCAGGCCGGCCGGGCCGGGCCTGAACAGGTAGATCCACTGTCCGTGGCCTGGCGCGGCCACGCTGTTGGGGCCGCCGCCGTCGCCGGCGAAGATGCGGCCGTCGCGCGACGCGTTGAAGTGCACGGACCAGTGCGGCCGGGCGACGCGGTACGTCGTGCGCCGGCCATTCTGCAGGTCCACCCCCGCGAGCCAGAACACCTCGCTCTTCGGCGTCTGCAGGTCGTACCAGATCGTGCGGCCATCGGCGCTGAAGAACTCGTGGCCCGCGATCTCCATCGGCATGCCGCGCGCGTGACGTTTCGTGAGCTCCGTCCCGTCGGTCCGAATCGTCCAGATGCGATCCACGAGGTGCCAGGGCCCCTCGTGGCAGAACATGAGGAGCGTCGGATCCGTCGGGGAGAACTGCACGTGATTGAGCCAGTCCGTCGCACGGTGGACGAGCGTGATCGTGCCGCTGGCGATGGCCACGGTGTAGAGCGCCATGGGGAGGCGCGCGTTCAGGCGGGCTTCGAGCCCTCCGCCGCGCGGTGCCGGCGGCGCGCCTGGTTCCACGAGGCTTCCGGCGAGGAGCGTCTCGTCGGCATTCACCGCCAGGCCCGATCCGGACCGCAGCCGGGCATCCCGCACCACGAGCCGCGTCGCGTGCGTGTCCAGGTGCGTCGAGAAGACCGCATCATCCCTGACATAGAACACCTGCCGGGTCTTCGGCGCGACGACGACGTGGCTGACCGCCCCCGACACGATCCGCTCGACCGCGCGTGATTGCAGATCGATCGTCGCGAGCCCGCCGGGAACCTCGATGAGCATCTTGTCGCCCGATGCCGTGTAGGCGTTCTGGTGGAAATACAGCGACCGGCTGCCGCCTTCCTCCGAAAGGCGGACCACGCGGCGACCCGTCGCGGGATCGGTCCATTCGCGAGGCGGCGTGGCCGGTGGCGGGTTCGCCTCGCGCACCACCGGCACGAGCCGCACCCGGAACTCGCGCGGCTCGCTTCCTGAAATGCGGTAGGCCTCCATCGGGTACGCCAGCTTCGTCCACGAATCGATGCCCCCGACACCCATCTGGGCGAGATCGAGATTGAGATAGGTCTCGGAGCGTCTCGGGAGATCGATGGCGTAGGGCGCCTGCTCGATGTCCGCGGGACTCACATGACGGGCGGCCACGCTCAGTGACGGCAGTCCCTCGGCGCGCAGCCCGATGCCGCTGGCATTCGTCAGCTCCACCCACCGCACATCGACCTTGTTGCCGTTCTCCTGGGGCCTGGCGTAGTCCACCCACTCGGCATCGACGGTCGATCGGTAGACGCCGAGTCGTTCGAAGGCACGGTCCACGTACGTCTCGCCCGGACCGCGGCCATACCAGGACAGCGCCTCGAGGCCCGGGCTGGCAATCAGCTGCAGGCCGAAGCGCGGCATCATGGCCACCGGGGTCGCGCCGGGTCGGTACGCAAGCCCGACGACGACGGCGCCGTCGCCCTTGATGTCGTAGGTCATCGTGCACGTGCCGCCCGAGGGCAGAGTCCCCTCGACGACGATCCGCAGAGACGACTCGTCGACGCGAGTGACCGTGACGTCGGTGACCTTCCAGCCGGCTCCGGCGGTCCGCCACGCGCGGATGTCGAGCGTGGGGTCCCTGCGCGCGCCGTCGCCCAGGGCCTTCCAGGCGCCGTTGTCGTTGTCGGTCGGGGCGCGCCAGAAATCAGGGAGTGGACCGCGGTCGATCAACGGAACCCCGCGGAAGCTGTACGAGGAGAGCACGCCCTGGAGCCGGTCGAACACCAGGGCGAACTCCCGCCCGCGAACACGCGTGAGCGTCCCGGAGTTCGTCGTCCACAGGGGCAGCGACGGTGGCGGAACGTCCGAGGTCGCCGGCGGGGCGGACGGCTTTGGCGGCAGCGCCAGGGGCCACTGCTCCCAGGCGATCTCGTGGCCGCGCGGCGCCCACGGGGTGGCCTTGCGCAACGCGAGGGTCACGTTGAGGAAGTACTCGACGCCGGCGTCGGCCTGCAGGGCCGGCAGGGCCAGCTTCACGATCTTCTGTTCCCGCGGCGCGAGGTCGGGATCCGGCATCGGGCCCGACGCGATCACGCGCCCGTCGGCGAGGATGTCCCACCGGCCCTCGACCAGGTCCTTCGGGTTGATCTCGTCGAACCAGCTCTTCACGGCAATCGTGCCGGCCGCGAGATCCACCGGCGCGGCGTGCAGGTAGCGGTACACGTACTTGATCGCGCGGAGACCGGGGTACGGCGTCCGATCGGCGGCGACCAGGCCGTTCTGGCAGAAGTTGCCGTCGTTGTGCACGCCGGCCCGGTCTTCCCAGTAGCCGCCGTAGGCGAAGAACGTGGCCTGGGAGTCGCCCGGGGGCCGCTTCGACGCCGGAATCGGCTGGCGGATTCCCTGGTTCACCCAGTCCCACACGAAGGCGCCCTGCGCGTTGGTGCCGGAGTAGAAGATGTCCCAGTACTCCTCGAGGCCGCCGCTGCTGTTGCCCATGGCGTGCGAGTACTCGCAGATCACGAGCGGCATGTCGGGCCGTTCCTTCGCGCGCCGCACGACATCGTCGGGCGTGGGGTACATGAACGAGTTGATGTCCGAGTTCGACCCCCCGCGCCGCGTGCTGCCCTGGTAGTGAATCGGTCGCGCGGGGTCCCGCTGCTTCGCCCAGCGATAGCCCGCCTCGAAGTTGGGCCCGTCGCCGGCCTCGTTGCCGAGCGACCACGAGATGATCGACGGATGGTTCTTGTCGCGCTCGATCATCCGCGCGATGCGATCGAGGTGGGCCGGCTGCCAGGCGGGGTCGTTGGCCAGGCGGTTCTCGGGGCCGAGGCCGTAGCCGTGGCTCTCGATGTTGGCCTCGTCCATGACGTAGAGGCCATATTCGTCGCAGAGGGCGTAGAACTCGGGGTCGTTCGGGTAATGCGAGGTACGGACGGCATTGATGTTGTGCTGCTTCATCAGTTCGATGTCGCGCACCATCCACGACCGTTCGACGTGGTGGCCGAGATCCGGACTGTGCTCGTGGCGGTTGACCCCCTTCACGAGGATCGCCTGGCCGTTGACGAGCAGCCGGCCGCCACGGATCTCGACGGTCCGGAACCCGACGCGGGAGGGGATCACTTCCAGGACCTCTCCCGCCGGACCGCGGAGCGTGAGGAGCGCCGTGTAGAGGGAAGGTGTCTCCGTCGACCAGCGTCGTGGCGCAGCCACTGGCAGGTCGAGCGTGACTCGCGCGTCGGCGCCGGGCGCCACCTGCACACGACGCGTGATCGGCCTGCCGATCTCACGCTCATCGGCGTCGTAGAGTTGCAGGGTCAGCGAGACCGCCGAAGCCCGCGTGTCGGCGGTCGTCACGTCGGCGGCCACCGACAACGTGGCATCACGGCGCGCCTGGTCGAACGTCGTCCGCACCTCGAAGTCGCGGACGTGCTGGCGCGGCGGGCTCCACAGGTACACGTCCCTGTAGATGCCGCTCAGCCGGAACATATCCTGGTCCTCCAGGTACGAGCCGTCGCTCCAGCGATACACCTCGACCGCGAGCACGTTTCGTCCGGCCCGCACGAACGGTGTCACGTCGAACTCGGCAGGCGTGCGGCTGTCCTCGCTGTAGCCGACGCGCGTGCCGTTGATCCACGCGTAGAAGGCCGAATCCACTCCGCCGAAGTGCAGCAGCACGGGACGGCCCGCCCACGCCGGTGGCACCTCGAAGGTCGTCCGATAGGACCCCACGGGGTTGTCGTTGCGGGGCGTGCGAGGGTTTCGCGGATCGTAGGCGAAGGGATACCGGGAGTTGCTGTAGATGGGCATGCCGAATCCCTGCAGCTCCCAGTTGCCAGGCACCCTGATGTCCGCCCACGCCTCGGCGTCGAAGCCCGCCCGCTCGAACCCGGCCGGCCGCGCGGCCGGGCTCGCCGAGTACTGGAACTTCCACACGCCATTCAGCGACTGGAACCAGGGGGACGCCTCGCGGTTGCCCCGCCGCGCGAGTTCGACCGTGGGGTAGATGGTCATGGTCGCGCGCGGTGGCAGCGTGTTGACGTGCAGCACCGACGGGTCGTCCCACTCCTCGCGCGTGGCCGCGGTCCACGCGGCGCCGGAGAAGGTCGTCGCGAAGAACGCATCGAAGGGCCGGCCCGGCAGCCCGCGCAGCGCCTCGACGACGACGAGCGCCGTCAATTGCGCTCCGCCCGGGGAGGTGTGGGTGCGATCCGCGAAGAACAGGTCGCGCGTGACCCTGGTCTCGCCCAGCGCCTCGTACTGCCTTGCGACCAGGTCGTTCAGGTCCAGCCACGCGACGCCGTTCGACTCCGCGGTCTCCCGCGTCCATGTCGCGTAGTTGCCGGTGGCGCGGACCACGTGGCCGTCCTTCCAGTTGTTTCTCGGCACCAGCGTGCAGAGGATCGGTGTCGCGCCCTTTGCGCTGGCCTCGGCGATGTACTGGCGCAGGTACCAGCCGAAGGTGTGGACCGTGTCCGTCCTGCCCGTCGCCTCCATGACGACGTCCTTCGTCTCGTCGCCGGTGCCGGGGAGTGAACCCCTGGCCCGCCCGGTGTTCAGAGAACCCGCATCGTTGTGGCCGAACTGGATGAGCACCGTGTCGCCGGGCCGGATCTCTGCGAGGACCTTCTCCCACCAGCCCTCGGTCCGGAACGTCCGGCTGCTGCGGCCACCGAGCGCGCGGTTGACCACGCGCATTTTCGCCGCGTCGAGGTAGTGCCCAATCGCCGTACCCCAACCCAACTGACCGGCTGTCGTGGTCTGTACCGTGGAGTCGCCAACGAGGAACAGCGAGGGCGGCGCGAGATCGTCCGGCACGGCGCGAGTGGCAGGAGAGGGGGCCTGGCCGGCGGCAGCTGCCAGGGTCGTGACGATCCACGCGCACACGAGCGTGGCGCGCTTCACCGGTCCACCCATACACAACCTCCCAGGTCCGCGCGACGCCGGGCCGCGATGCGCGCGGAGCAGGCTGGAGCTATCGAAGCAACGCCGACGCGGTCCACAAGACGGGCGCCTGGCCGTGGAGATCGCCGACGTTGCGCGGCCGATCGAGATAGTACTGGACCGAGTCGCCCTTGTTCGTGCCGGCACAGACGCTGTCGATGTTGCCGTCCGCATCGATGTGCTTCACGAGGCCGAGCCAGGCCTTCCGCGCCGCGGGCCCGTAGGTCGCCGCATCCAGCCACCCGTGCCTGACGCCCGTCACCATCGCGAAGGCGAACATCCCGGTGCCCGACGTCTCAGCCCACGCCTCCGGGTGGTCGAGCAACTGACGCCAGAGGCCGTCCTCCCCCTGCAGGGGCAGCAACGCCGCCATCATCTTCCGATAGCCCTCGAGGATGCGCGGCCGGGCGGGGTGCGAGGTCGGGAGGGCGCGCAGCAGTTCGGCCGATCCCGCCGCCATCCACCCGTTGCCGCGGCTCCAGTAGAACGGCGATTCCGGGGCGTGGAAGAACAGGCCGTTCGGCTGCTGCAGCCGATCCAGGTACGCCACCATCGCCCTCGCCGCGCGGTCGACGTAGGTGGCGTCGCCGGTCGCGCGGTACGCCTGCACCTGCACGGCCGTGATCATGAACATGTCGTCGATCCAGTACCGCGCCTCGGTCGTGATGCCGTCCGGCGTCGTCGTGGCCCACTGCCTGTCCGCGAGGCTCCGGCCCAGATCGAGGAAGCGCGGGTCCTTCGTCTGCAGGAAGATCTCGAGCGGCACCGCGCCGAACACGCGGTAGTCCACGTGCGCGTCCGGCGAGATGTTCTTCGCGCCCTCGGGCGTGAGCAAGGGATCGAACTTGCTCACGAGGCGCCGTTGCAGGTCCCGGTTCCGAGTGAGATCGGCCACCGTGAGCCCGCCGTACCAGGTGCAGACCTCGGGGTAGATGATGAAGCGCGTCGGTCGCTGGAACGGACGGACCACGAAGTTCTCGGCAACGCGTCGTCCCACCTCGGCGGGCGACGTTCCGGGCGGCCAGTCGGCGAAGGCGTCGGGCGTGGGTGAGCGCTCCATCTCGCTCGCCGCGAGCTGCGCCGCCATCAGGCCGTGGGTCGAGTTCCTCAGTCGCGGGATCTTCAGGTAGCTCGCCACATCGTCCTGCACGCCCATGCCCTGGACGGTGTCCGTGAACACGGGCCGGCCGGCCGCATCCCGTTCGAAGGTGGCCTGCAGGCCTTTCCAGGCACGGTCGGCCACGGCGGCGTACTTCGCCTCGACCAGCCCGAGTCGTACCGCCTTGCGCATCGCATAGATGAACATCCCGGTCGCCGAATGCTCGAACCAGTTGCCCCGAAGCGACGGCTGATCGAGCACCTGGAACCAGAGCCCCGTCCTCGGATCCTGCACGCGGGCGAGGCCGTCGACGTGCTGCGTCAGCAGATCGAGCAGGCGTGCATGGCCGGGATGTTCCCTGGGCAGCAGCTCGAGGATGTCCACCATGGCCATGACGAACCACCCCATTCCACGGCCCCAGATGGCGGGCGACCGGCCCGTCTTCGGATCGGCCCAGGACGCGTTCCGATCCTGGTCCCAGGCGTGGTAGAGCAGCCCCGACTTCGGATCGAGGCAGTGCTGCGCCACCAGCGTCGACTGGAACACTGCCGTGTCATTGCCGAACGCGGCATCGTCGAAGAGCCGCCCGTAGCGGACGAGGAACGGCTGGCCCATGTAGATGCCGTCGATCCACATCTCGTTGGGATGGATGCCCTTGTGCCAGAAGCCGCCGTCGGCGTTCCTCGGGATCTTCGCGAACGCCTCGCGCACGGTGTGGGCCGCGGTCCTGTACTTCGGCAGGCCCGTCTGCTCGTAGAGGAACAGGATCAGCATGCCCGGCTGGATGTAGTCGAGATTGTGCGTCCGCGCCTGGTCCCAGCCGAGGACGCCCTGATCGTTCACGTAGCCGTCGACCCACCGCTGGATGTAGTCGAGGTACCGGCGGTCGCGCGTCGCCTCGTACACCTTCGACATGCCGAACAGGACGATGCCGGTGTTGTACTCCCAGCCGTTCTTCGCCGGATCGATCGCCGCCGGATCCGGCCAGGTAGCCATCACCGTGTCGGCGAAGCGCACGCCCCAGGTCGTGGGTCCGGCGGCGGGTGCCACGGGCTGGCCGGCTGCGACGGGAAGCGCGGTACCAATACACGCAGCCGCCGCGAGCGCGGCGGTTGCCACGCGGTGCGATCGTGCTCGAAGCATGTGCGGTCTCCGGCTGAGCGGGCTGAACACACGAAAAGGGGCTCCCGGCGATAGACCGGGAGCCCCGGAGCCTCGTGCGCGAGATCAGAACGTCAGCTTGATGCCGATCTGGGCACGGCGCGCGTAGTTCTGCTGGTTCGACGCGGACACCTGGCCGAAGGTGGCCGATGTGGGGTTGACCACGATCTGCCCGTTGCCCGTCGCCAGATACGGATGGTTGAACGCGTTGATGAACTCGAACCGGAACTCGAGGTTCATGCCGCTCGGCAGCCCGACGCCCTTGATGAGCGACAGGTCGATGTTGTTGATCGCGTCGGCGCGCACGTCTTCGAACATGAAGGGCAGCGTGCGCAGGTGGTCGACGGGCGTGGCGTTGGTGGAGGTGCCCGTCAGGATGGACGTGAACGCGTCGGTGTTGAACCACTTCAGGGTCGTGGAGTCGGAAATCGCGATCTCGTCGCCGTTGTAGAAGGCATTGGTCCCGAACCGGACCGGGAAGCCGCTTTGCAGCGTGTAGACGCCCTGCACCTTCCAGCCGCCCACCAGGCCCTGCACGAACCCGCTGGCGTCCGTCATGAAGGTCTTGCCCTGGCCGAACGGCAGCTCGTAGATGCCGTTGATCGACAGGCGGTGCGGCACGTCGAGGTCCGAGATCATCTTGGTCGGGTTCTCGTCGCCGGCGTTCAGGTACTCGGTGGCCTGCATGAAGTGTGAGTACGTGTAGGCAACGCCGAAGGTGTAGCCCTTGGAGAACCGCCGCTGCATGCTCAACTGCGCGGAGTTGTACCAGGTCTTGCCGTCGTTGTTCGTGGTGTTGATGTCCTGGAACTGCGGGTACGGACGCAGCAACTGGCGGCGGGCGATGGTGGCGTTGTTGAGGCTGGTGCCAGGCACCAGGCCGGCGAAGGGATTGGCGACCGACGCCGACAGGAACGCGTTGTTGGCCACCATGGCCGCGGTGCGGGAGTTGTCCGTGTTGAGGTAGACGTTGGGCAGCGCGTTGATGTTGCGCACGATCTCGATGTCGTACCCGTGGTTGCCGACGTACACGGCCTCCACCGACCACCCGGGCCGCACCTCCCGCTGCACGCCGACCTGCCAGCGGAGCTGCTTCGACACGTCGGGATTCGGATTGAAGAACGTGATGGTGTTGCCCAGCGAGGTCTGCCGACCCTGCGAGTTACCGACCGGTTCCAGAATCGGCTGCGTGAGCAACGCGTTGTCCCAGCTCACCGGGATCGGCGCGCCGTTGGCATTGAAGGTGGTACCAATGGTGGTGCTCTGCGTGTAGCCGGTCGTGATCACATCGCCGCGACGCTGCCCGAGGAACCCTGCAAACAGACCCATGCCGCCGCGCACGACCGTCCTGGGATCCAGCTGGTAGGCGAACCCGACGCGCGGCAGGAACGAGTTCTTCGGCGTCTCGTAGGGGATCTCGGTGTCCGGGCCCACGAACATCAGTCCGCCCTTCACGTTCAGTTGCGGCACCAGAGCCTTCAGCGCGGGATCGTTGAGCGCCGCGTAGCGATCCTGGACCGTGCCCTGGATCGGCTGGACGTACGCGTAGTCGAAGTTCGACACGCTCTTGTCATCCACTTCGGTCAGCGGCTTCTCGAATTCGTAGCGAAGGCCGAGGTTGAGGGTGAGCTTGTTCCCGACCCGCCAGTCGTCCTGGAAGTAGAGGCCCCAGGTCGTCGAGTGCTCGTCGTAGCTCGCCATGCGCGTGATCGAGGTCGTCGAGGGCAGCCCGAGGAGGAAGGCCGCGTAGTTCTGGAGGCCGAAGTAGTCGGTGCCGCTGGCGCTGTTCTGGCGCGTGTAGGCGTTGGTGAACTGGTAGCGCCCGGCCTGCTCGTTGGCCGTCGACGTGCTGCGCTCGCCGTAGATGCGCATCTCGGCCCCGGCCTTCCAGGCGTGCGCGCCCGACGCCTTGTTCAGCACCGCATTGAACGAGTGCGTCGTGTTCGGCCGGAAGTCGTTCCCGAACGCCACGTCGATCATCGTCGTGCCGTCGAAGTCGAGGCGCGGGAAGTAGCGGTTCTCCTCAGGGACCAGCGAGTTGTACTGCGACGGGAAGCCCAGGCGCGTCAGGTCGAAGTTCCTGGCCTCTTCCTGCTGCCCCGAGTTGCGGTCGAACCGGTTGTACCCGTACCGGAAGTTCAAGACTGTCGTCGGGTTCAGGATGTGCACGTCGTCGGCGACGAACTGCCACGACTGGAACTGGAACCAGGTGCCGGAACTCTCGGGGAACCCAAGGTACTCGTTGTAGATGCTGTCGCGGTTGTACCAGCTGTACCGCGCGAACATCCGGTTGTTGTCGGTGATCCGCTGGTCCACGCGGCCCGTGATGCTGTTGTACTCGGTGGTCTCGGGCAGCTCGGAATCCCTGATGTTGCCGGCGAGGCCGGCCGTCTTCGGAAGGGAGTAGTACTCGAGGATCTGCTTCGCCACCGGGCTGATGCGGTTGGCCGGGATGACGTTGCCCGGGAACGGCTGTCCGACGAACTGCCCGGCCGTCGCGCCGGGGACGCGGGTCAGCGGATCGTAGATCAGGATGTTCGACGTGTAGTCGGAGAAGTCCCCGTTGCGGAGCTTCTCGGTCGGCACCCAGCTGTCGCCGCCGGCGTCGAACCGCGGGCGGACGTCCTTGATGCGTTCGTACCCGAACATGAAGAACGTCCGGTCCCTCCCGCTGTAGAGGCCCGGGATGGTGACCGGCCCGCCGACCGTGAACCCGGGCCGATCCGACGAACTCTCGACCTTCTCCTGACCGCGCGCCTTGCCGAAGAAGTCGTTGGCCCCGAGGTCCGAGGGCTCGGCGAAGTAGTAGACCGAGCCGTGGAGCGCATTGGTGCCGGACTTGATGCTGATGCTCGTCACCCCGCCTTCGGTGTTGCCGAACTGCGCGTCGAAGGTCGCGGTCTGCACCTTGAACTCCTGCACCAGATCCGACGGCGGCACGTAGCTGGCGATGACCTCGTTCGCGTTCGCCGTGGCCGTGCTCGGCGCGCCGTCGATCAGCAGGTCACTGCGGTTGCTGCGCGTGCCCTGGTAGGCGTAGCCGACGATGTGTGTGGGCTCGTAGGGGCGGTCGAGACGCTGGCTGCCGGAGTGGGCCAGGCCCGGCGCCAGCCCCATGATCTTGTAGGGGTCGCCGTGGATCAGGGGGAGCGACGACAGTCGAGACCGGTCCACCACCAGGCCGAGGTTGGCGTTGGAGACGTTGACGACCGGAGACTCGCCGGTCACGGTGACCGCTTCTTCGATGGCACCGACTTCCAGGACGATCGGCAGGTCCACCGTCTCGCTGATGGGCAGGATGACGTTGTCCTGGACGAACTTCTTGAACCCGATCAGCTCGACCTCGACACGGTACGTGCCCGGGAGCAGGTAGTTCACCTGGAACAGGCCCTGCTCGTTGGTATTGGCCACCTCGGTGGTGCCGCGGGCCGGATCCGTGACCGTCACGGTGGCTCCGGGCAGCGCCGCTCTGGTCGAATCGACGACGCGGCCGGTGATGCGGCCGCGTGTCTCCTGGCCGTAGAGGGAACCCGGGAGCATGAGGGCCGCCACCACCAGGGCCGCCGCCCAGCGTCCCGAACCGGCTGGCGTCGTTGTCATCGTTCTACTCCTTCGGCTGAAGGTCAACCATCCATTTGACAGATACTGACCAAACCTCTGAGCAAACCAGCAAACACCTGGCCACACCACTTGTCGCCTGATCACCTCTTAGAATTTCAGATCTCAATCGACGGATCCAACAAAAAATGGGTCACCATGCCCAAGTGCCACGCCTCTCGATCCAAGAACATGGATCCCTGAGATCCAAGAGTCTGGATACGTGGTCTTACCACATGATTCAGACGATACCGCCGCCGCGCCTGGCGACGACGGGCCGTTCCGAAGCCTTGCGGGGGCGATAGCCGCTGGCCCGGTAGACCGCCAGCGGGTCCACGGCCCCGCCCGCATCGACCCGCATGCGGGCGAGGATCGGTCCCACGTCGGTGGTGAACGCCTGTTTCAACGTCGCCTGCGCCAGGACCGCGTCGTTGTGCGCCTGGGCGGCGGTGAGGGCCTCGCGATCGACGAGGCAGGCGTGCACGTAGGCCCGGTGCACCTCGATGGCGCTCGCCATCAGCGACTCGATCGGGTCCGTGACGTTGTGCGACTGGTCCAGCATGTAGACCGGAGCGAAGCCGGGTACGCCCTCCTCCGCCGCGTCGACGAGTTCGTTGAACACGAGGAAGAGCTGGAACGGCTTGATCGACCCCGCGTCGAGGTCGTCGTCGCCGTACTGGCTGTCGTTGAAGTGGAAGCCGCCCAGCTTCCCGAACTGGATGAGGCGCGCGACGATCATCTCGACGTTCACGGTCGGCGCGTGATGCCCGAGATCGACCAGCGAGAAGGCGCGGTCGCCGAGTTGGGTCACGCAGTAGTAGCTCACACCCCAGTCGTTCAGGACCGTCGAGTAGAACGCGGGCTCGTAGAGCTTGTGTTCGATGAACAGCCGCCACGTTGCCGGCACCGCGGCGTAGATCTGCCGCAGGCTGTCCAGATAGCGTTCGAGCGCACGCCGGACATGCTGCTGGCCGGGGAAGTTGCCCCCGTCGCCGATCCACACCGACAGCGCGGCGGCGCCCAGGGCCTCGCCGACCGCGATGCAGTGGACGTTGTGCGCCACGGCCTGCTCGCGGACGGCGGCGTCGGTGTGCGAGAGGCTCCCGAATTTGTACGAATGCGCCTGTCCGGGCTGGTCCTCGAACGTGTTCGAGTTGACCGGCCCGAACCGCAGCCCCCGGTCCGCGGCGAACGCGCGCAGCGCCGCCGAGTCCTCGGGCTCGTCCCAGGGAATGTGAAGCGACACCTCCGGGGTGATCCGCACCAGACGCTGGATCACTTCGCAGTCCTCGAGTTTCTCGAACACCGTGCGGGGTTCGCCCGGTCCGGGGAAGCGCGCGAACCGGGTGCCCCCGGTCGCGACTCCCCACGACGGGACCGCGACCGAGAACGCCGCCGCCCGCGCCAGCACCGCGTCGATGGCGACACCACGGCGCGCGAGCTGGCGCCCGAGATGTTCGAAGTCGTCTTGCCACACAACAGCATTCCGACGCCGATCGTCCAGGAGCAGCACGTCCCAGTCCATCCTGGCCCCCTCCGGTCGTGGCCGGTTGCGACGACGCGCCGCGGCCACCTCCGCCGCCACTGTGAGACCGCGCACCCCCCGACGCAACCGTCGCCAGCTCGGCTCGGGGAGGTTTGCAGCACAAAACGCGCTGTGCGCGGCCCACCCGGGGCAGAGGACGGTCGTGGCCGCGCAGTTGGAGCCAACGGCGCTCCAGACGCGCCCAGACGGATTCACTGTCTCGGTGGGCAACGTTGTGCTATACAAAACGCCCATGCCGGGCCCCGACACTCGCCGCCGGCGCTCCGCCGCGGACGTGTACCTGATCAAGTCCGTCGTGCACGCCTCGGCCGTGCTGTCCGCCTTCGAGCACCGGGGAGACGCCCTGCGCCTCCGCGACGTCGTCGAGCGCTCGGGGCTCGGCAAGGGCATGTGCTTCCGCCTGCTCTACACGCTCCATCACTGCGGGTTCCTCGAGAAGGTGGAGCCGGCCCGCTATCGCCTGACGTCCGAGATCCGCCGGCACCGTCGCTACCGGATCGGCTACGCCGCCCAGGGCCAGGACACGTCGTTTCCACGCGAGGTCCAGGCCGGCCTGGCGGCCGCCGCCGAACGCGAAGCGGTGGACCTCGTCATCGTCGACAATCGCTATCAGGCCAGGACCGCGCTGCGCAACGCGGAGCTGCTCGTCCGCGAAGGCGTCGAGCTGGTGATCGAGTTCCAGACCGACGAGGCGGTCGCGCCGGCCATCGCCTCCATGTACCTCGACGCGAACATCCCGTTGATCGCGATCGACATTCCCCATCCCGGGGCGACGTACTTCGGCGCGGACAACTACACGGCCGGCCTCCTGGCCGGACGCACGCTGGGCCGCTGGGCCCGCCAGCGCTGGGACGGCAAGGTCGAGGAGATCCTGCTGATCGAGATCGGGCGCGCGGGATCGCTGCCCCACGCCCGGCTCAAAGGCGTGCTCGCCGGCATCCACGAGACGCTCCGGCTCACGCAGGCGTGCCCCACGACCACGCTCGACGGCGACGGCCAGTTCAAGACGTCGCTCGAACGCGTGCGTCGCCACCTGCGCCAGACTCGGGCGCGGCACATCCTCGTCGGCACGGCCAACGACCCGAGCGCGCTCGGCGCCGCCCGAGCGTTCCAGGAAGCCGGGCGTGCCGAGGCCTGCGCCATCGTGGGCCAGAACGCGGAGCCCGATGCGAGGGCGGAGCTTCGCCAGCCACGGACGCCGCTCATCGCGTCGGTCGGCTACTTTCCGGAACGCTACGGCGACGGGCTGATCAAGCTGGCGCTCGACATCCTGTCGAAGAAGCCGGTGCCGCCCGCGGTCTTCGTCCGGCATCACGTCATCACGCGCGACAACGTCGACCACTACTACCCGAACGACGCCCTGCTCGGTGTCAGCACCTATGCGGGGTATTGACCCGAGGTCCTGGGAATGAGGGACTCCGCCAACGCGCGTTCAACGCACCCCCGTCGACTCGCCACATCTCTGGCCCTCGTCGCCCTCGGGGCGGCAGTCGCTGCCACCGCCGTGGGCCCGTCCGGCGCTGCCGTGCGCGCGCAGATCGCGCCCGCCCGCGAGCCGCCGGGCACGGCCCCGCGAGCGTCCCTGACGAAGTTGCGCGGCGCCTTCCGTGCGCCACCCGATGACGCGCGAATCATGATGCGATGGTGGTGGTTCGGGCCGGCCGTCTCCCGAGCCGGCCTCGAGCGCGAGCTGCAGCAGATGAAGGCCGGAGGGATCGGGGGGGTCGAGATCCAGCCGGTGTATCCGGTCGCGCTCGACGATGCCGCGACGGGCATCGTCACGCATCCCTTCCTGTCCGAGGCGTTCCTCGCCGACGTGCGCCATGCCGCGGAGGCCGCGCGGAGCCTCGGCCTGCGCGTCGATCTCACCGTGGGCAGCGGCTGGCCGTTCGGCGGACCGCAGGTGCCGATTGCCGATGCCGCCGGGAAGCTGCGCATCCAACGAACCATCGTCGCGCCGGGGTCGACGCACGTGCCCGTCCCGGACATTCGCGCCGGCGAGCGCCTGCTCGGGGCGTTCCTGTCACCGCAGGCTCCGGCCGCCCGCCCGGAGGACTTGCGTGAGGTCACCGACATCGCCGATGGTGTGCTCCGGCTGGCGGAGAGCGCCACGGCGCGCCGCGAAGTGCTGTTCTTCATCAGCAGCAGGACCGGGATGATGGTGAAGCGTCCCGCGGTCGGCGCCGAAGGATTCGTCCTCAACCACTACGACCGCGCCGCCGTCGCGCGGTACCTGGATACGGTTGGCAACCGGTTGCTGTCGGCCTTCGGCCCGACACCCCCACAGGCGGTGTTCTGCGACAGTCTCGAGGTGTACGATTCGGACTGGACCGACGACTTCCTCGAGACGTTCAGGGCGCGGCGCGGCTACGACCTGCGGCCCCTCCTGCCGGGCCTCGTCATCGACAGCCCGGCAACCGCCGGCCTGCGTCACGACTGGGGTCAGACCCTGACCGAACTCCTGCGCGAGCGGTTCCTCGAACCGGTGCAGGCGTGGGCGCGGCAGCGGGGCACGCGATTCCGCGTGCAGGGGTACGGCGTCCCGCCGGCGATCGTGTCGAGCAATGCAGGAGTCGATCTCCCCGAGGGCGAGGGCTCGCAATGGAAGACGGTGAGGGCCTCGCGCTGGGCAGCCTCGATCGGTCACCTCTACGATCGACCCGTGATCTCCTCCGAGACCTGGACGTGGCTGCATTCCCCGGTGTTCAGGGCCACGCCACTCGACGTCAAGGCGGAAGCGGACCTGCACTTCCTCCAGGGCATCAATCAGCTGATCGGTCACGGCTGGCCCTACACGGCCGACGGGGTGGCGTATCCCGGCTGGCGCTTCTACGCGGCAGGTGTGTTCAACGACAGGAACCCCTGGTGGATCGTGATGCCCGACCTCGCCCGCTACCTGCAGCGGACAAGTTTTCTGCTGCGCCAGGGCCGGCCGGTCATCGACGTGGCGCTGTACCTGCCGGTCGCGGACACGTGGGCGCACTTCGTGCCCGGGAAGGTCGGCTCGATGATCGAGACCATGAACCACCGCGTCGGGCCGGACCTCCTTCCGGCGCTGCTGGCGGCAGGATTCAACGTGGATTTCGTCGACGATGGGGTGCTGGCGGAGCGGGCGCGAGTGGAGGAGGGCGAGCTGGCGATCGGGCCGAGCCGGTATCGCGCGATTGTCCTGCCCGGCATCGAGCGGATCCCGCCGGCCACGATGCGCGCGCTCGAGGCCTTCGCCGCAGGAGGAGTGCACATCATGGCCACCGGCCGCACGCCCTTGTTGGCGCCGGGGCACCGTGCTTCGGCTGCCGATCACGCAGCGGTGACGGCGGCTGCCGCGCGCCTGTTCCGCGAGCCCTCGCGAGCCGGCGCGTTCGTCGAACGCGCCGTCGACGTCGGGTCTGCGCTGACGAAGCGCCTGCAACCGGACATGGCCGTGGCGAGCGGTGCCGCTGAACTCGGCGTCGTCCACCGGCGCACGCTGGACGCCGACCTCTACTTCGTCGCCAACACCTCGAACGCGCCACTGGCAACCGAGGCGACCTTCCGCGTGGCGGCTGCCGCGGCCGAGCGATGGGACCCGCTCACCGGGGATGTCGTGTCGATGCCGGCGCGGCGAGCTGCCGCGGCCACGGGCACGACGGTCTCGCTGGACCTGCCGGCCTACGGGTCGATCGTGATCGTCTTTCCGTCCGCCAGCACGACGAGGGCCGGATCGACAGCGAGGCCCCGTCCCAGCCAATCGAGACCAGCGCCGGCGCCACTCGATATCAGCGGCGGCTGGCGGGTGCGCTTCGGGCCGGAGGCGGCTACGGAGGAGTGGAGCACCCTGCGATCGTGGACCGACGATGAGCGGACGCGGTTCTTCTCCGGGGTCGCCACGTACGAGAAGTCTGTCGAGGTCCCGGCAGCGATGCTGCAGCGCGGCCACGCCGTGGTGCTGGACTTCGGCGCGGCCCGGCCCCTGCCCGTCGGCGGCCCGAACGCCCGCGTGCAGGCCTGGCTCGAGGCACCAGTCCGCGAGGCCGCGGTGATCACGGTCAACGGCGCCCGTGCCGGGTCCGTGTGGTGCCCTCCGTACGCACTCGACGTCACCGCCTATCTGCGCCCCGGCCCGAACTCGTTTCGCATCGACGTGGCGAACCTCGCGATCAACCACATGGCAGGTCGTGCCCTTCCCGACTACCGCCTGCTGAACTTGCGGTATGGTACGCGCTTCGAGCCCCAGGACATGGACCAGGTCCAGCCCGTTCCGGCCGGCCTGCTCGGTCCTCTTCGCCTGGTGGCTGCGCCCGCCAGTCCGGGGACGCGGCTCCCTCGATAGGACGCGCAGATGGCCGACTCAGCGACCGCTCACCACGAGGACCCCGTCGACGAGTACGAGCGCGAGCCCGTACCGGAGCGGGCGCGGCTCGGGTTCTCGAGCTTCGTCGGGCAGTATGCCGGTGAGCACACGGCCGGCACCGAACTGATGATCGGCCCGCTCTTCATCGCTTCCGGCGTGAGCGCGGTCGACGTCGTCGGAGGGCTGTTGGTGGGTAACCTGCTCGCGGTACTGAGCTGGCTCCTGCTGACGGCGCCCATCGCCGTGCGCGCACGGCTCACGCTGTACTACCAGCTCGAGCAGATCTGCGGCCGGCGGCTGGTGACGGCCTACAACCTCGCGAACGGCGTGATGTTCTGCTTCCTGGCCGGCGCCATGGTGACGGTGAACGCCACGGCCGTGGGCGTCTGGTTCGACATCGCGATGCCGGGTCTGACCGATGTCTACCCGAACAGCGTGGCGTGGGTCGCGGCGGTGCTCGTGATGGGCGCGCTCATCACGACCGTGGCGGCCTACGGCTACAAGGTGGTGGCGCGCATCGCCAACATCGCGGCGCCGTGGATGGTCCTGGTGTTCATCGCGTACGGCATCATTGCCGCGCGGCAACTGGGCATCGACTCGCTGGCGTCGTTCTGGCCGAAGGCCCAGGACCTGATCTGGGTCGGGGGCGAGCCGCTCGCGGGGCGCGCGAAGTTCACGTTCTGGCACGTCATGTTCTTCGCGTGGTTCTGCAACATGGCGATGCACATCGGCATGGCGGATCTCAGCGTGTTCCGCTACGCGCGCAAGTCGTGGTACGCGGTCGGCACGGCGGCCGGCATGTATCTCGGCCATTTCATCGCCTGGCTCTCTGCATCAATCCTGTACGCGCTGCAGTTGAGGACCATGCCGGGCAACACGGACGTGCTGCCAGGGCCCCTGGCCTACAACTCGGCCGGCGTGGCCGGCCTGATCTGCGTCATCGTCGCCGGGTGGACGACGGCCAACCCGACGATCTACCGGGCAGGTCTCGCGTTCCAGGCGATCGTGCCCTCGTCGTCTCGTTATCGCGTGACGCTCGTCACCGGGGCGCTCGCGACGGTGGCGGGCATGTTCCCGGCCATCGCGATGAAGCTGCTCGACTTCGTCGCGCTCTACGGCCTCGTGCTGATGCCGATGGGTGCGGTGATCTTCGTCGACTTCTGGCTGGCGCGCCGCTTCGGGTTCACGCCTCGATACGCCGCGGCGAGCGGGGTCGGCGTCAACTGGGCGGCAGGCCTGGCGTGGATCCTCACGCTCGCAGGCTGTCTCGCCATCGTCAGCCTGGGGGGCCTCGAGATCTACTTCGTCGGTCTGCCCGGCTGGTTTGCAGCCGCGCTGATCTACATCGTCCTCAGCCGACTGCTGCAGCGGAAGGAGGTGCGGGCATGAGACGCCTTGCGCAGTTCGCGTCCCTCGCGGCGCTCGCCGGCACGATCGTTCCGCCGGTGCTCTACTTCGCGAACCACATGCCGCTCGGCGCCGCGCAAGGGTGGATGCTCGCGGCCACGCTCGTGTGGTTCGTGGCGACGCCCACGTGGATGGGGGATCACCGGGCCTGAAAGGCCCGGTGCTCCGAAAGAACAGGCCCACGTCGACGCCATCGCGAGCATGATCCCGGCCGTTCCGGCCTCCAGCAAGGGAGGGACACGGCATCTCGTGCGTTTTGCCATCCGGAATAGACCGACGCGGAGCCCGGCGGCTGGCGTGTCGCAGTTCGCGGGTTCCATGGCGTTCGGTCGGGAGATCCTGAGTGGGGCGCAGCGGCCCGCGGCAGCTTGCGCGTTCTGCTGTTCGAAACAATTGTCCGCTCAGGAACCGCCCGTACCGTCCCGGCCGGAACCGCAGTACCGTTCACTCGGGATGGCTGGACTTCGTTCGACCCGTGGAAGGCGATGCGGCGACCGCTGGAGGGTGGCGGTCATGGGGCTCGTCGTGGGGGCAGGCCTGACCGCCGGGGTGCGTGCGGCGCCAGCGCCCCCGATCGACAGGCACGCCCTCGTCAGCCGGCACCACGTGCAGCTCACCCGGTTCGATCCCGAATCGCCGCTCTCGGTCGGCAACGGCGAGTTCGCGTTCACCGTGGACGTCACCGGCCTGCAGACCCTCGCCGGCGCCTTCGAGCAGACCATCCCGCTCGGCACGCTGTCGCAGTGGGCCTGGCACACGTCGCCGAACCCGGACGGCTGGCACATCGATCGTTTCGGCCGCCGCCGCTTCCCCAGTCGCGGGCGCACGGTCGAGTACGTGGACATCCCGGGCGAACGCACGCCCGAGATCGCCTGGCTTCGCGCCAACCCCCACCGCCTGCACCTCGGGCGCATCGGATTCCGGCTCACGACGCGCGACGGCGCAGCGGCGGCGTCCTCGGACCTGTCGGACATCGCCCAGACCCTCGACCTCTGGAACGGTGTCATCTCCAGCCGATTCCGCTTCGATGACCAGCCCGTCGCCGTCGAGACGATGAGCCACCCGACGCTGGACGCCGTCGTCGTGCGGGTGCGGTCGCCGCTCGTGCGGGCGGGCCGCCTGGCGATCGAGTTCAGCTTTCCCTACGGCACGGGGCAAGCCACGGCGGCGGACTGGACGCAGCCGGAGGCGCATCGAACGATCCTGACCCGCCCGTCCTCGAATGAAGCCCAGTTCGAGCGGAGGCTCGACGCCGACACGTACTACGCGGCGGCGGCCTGGTCTCCGGCCGGCACGCTCGCGGCGACAGGACCTCACACCTACGTGCTGTCCGCCGGCGCGGCGAGCGACACGATCGCGCTCGTGGTGCGATTCTCGCCTGCGCCGGCCGCCGCAGCCCTGCCCGGGTTCGAGGCCGCCGCGGCGGCCACGCGCGCGCACTGGAACCGCTTCTGGGCCACGGGCGGCGCCATCGACCTGTCCGGCAGCGCCGACCCGCGGTGGCGGGAGCTCGAGCGCCGCATCGTCCTGTCCCAGTACCTGACGGCCATCCAGTGCGCAGGGCGCTATCCGCCGCAGGAATCCGGGCTGACCTTCAACAGCTGGGAAGGCAAGTTCCACCTCGAGATGCACTGGTGGCACGCCGCGCAGTTCGCGCTGTGGGGGCGGCTGCCCCTGCTCGAGCGCAGCCTCGGCTACTACGACGACATCCTGCCGAAGGCCCGCGCGACGGCGGCGCGGCAAGGGTACGAGGGCGCCCGCTGGCCCAAGATGACGAGCCCGACCGGCGACGAGTCCCCGTCGAACGTAGGGCCGTTCCTCGTCTGGCAGCAGCCGCACCCCATCTTCTACGCGGAACTCGTGTATCGCGAGCGTCCCACCCGCGAGACCCTGGAACGCTTCCGCGCAGTGGTCATGGCCACGGCCGATTTCATGGCGTCGTTCGCGTCGGCTGAGACGGCCGGGGCGCCCCTGTCGCTCGGGCCCCCGCTTCAGTGCGCGCAGGAGACCTATCCGAAGGACCGCACGTTCAACTGCACGTACGAGCTGGCCTACTGGGCGTGGGGGCTGAGTGCGGCGCAGACATGGCGGGAGCGGCTGGGCCTGCCACGAGCGCCGGAATGGGACCGCGCGCTGAACGCGCTCTCGAAGCCAGCGCTCGCGGACGGCAAGTACCTCTTTGCGGAGAGCGCGGCGGATACGTATACCAATCCCCGGTGGGCCACCGATCACCCCTCCGTCGTCGCTGCGCTCGGCGTGCTGCCCGGGACCGGGATCGACCGCAGCGCCATGGACCGCACACTGTCGTGGATCTGGCAGCACTGGGACTGGCCCACGACCTGGGGCTGGGACTACCCGATGATTGCCATGACGGCCGCGCGCCTTGGCAGGCCGGAACTGGCGATCGACGCTCTGCTGCTGGAGACGCCCAAGAACGTGTACCGCGCGAACGGTCACAACCACCAGCGGCCCGGTCTCACCATCTATCTTCCCGGAAACGGCGGACTGTTGTACGCGACCGCGATGATGGCGTCCGGTTGGGACGGCGCCCCGGAACGGCCGGCGCCGGGGTTTCCCGCGAACGGATTGTGGGTCGTGAGGTGGGAAGGGCTGCGGAGAGCCCCGTAGCCCTCGAAGGAGGCACGACCGTGATTCGGAAAGCGTTCCGGATGTCCGTCAACGCGGGCGCGGAAGCCGAGTACGAGCGCCGACACCGGCCCATCTGGCAGGAACTCGAGCAGGTCCTGTTCGATCACGGGGTGAAGACGTACTCGATCTTCCTCGACCCGGCGTCATTGGATCTCTTCGCCTACGTCGAGGTCGAGAGCGACGAGCGGTGGCAGCGCATCGCGGACAGCGACGTCTGTCGCCGCTGGTGGACGCACATGCGCGATCTGATGCCGACCAATGGCGACCACAGTCCTGTGGCGAGGGATCTGCGTGAGGTCTTTCATCTCGTCAGCGCAGCTCGATGATCGCGACCGACCTGGCGGGCAGCCGGACCTCCAGGGACGCCGCGCCGAGCCTGACGCCGTCGAACGCGACCGGCCTCACCGCGTCGGGCGCGGCGAAGGTGTTGTGCGCCTGCATGGTTGGAGCGGTGAGCAGGCGGCCCGTCGCCACTGTCGGGGTGAATCCCGCCAGGGCGACGCTCAGCGTCGCGGACTGGCTCGGGTGCGTGTTCACCAGCGACAGGTGCACGGCCTTGCCATCGGCCGCCCTGGTGGCCGACGCGCTGAGTGCCGGGATGCGCTTGTCGCCGAACGCGTAGTCGGGCGATGTCAGTTCGACCGGCAGGACGGTGCCGCCCTGATGCGTCTTGAACATCTCGAACACCCAGTAGGTGGGCGTGCGCAGCATCTTCTCCTTGTCGGTCAGGATCATCGCCTGCAGCACGTTCACCATCTGGGCGATGTTGGCCATCACGACGCGGTCGGCATGCTTGTGGAAGATGTGGAAGTTCAGCGCGGCCGCCACGGCGTCCCGCATGGTGCTCTGCTGGTACAGGAACCCCGGCTCCGTCCCGGGCTCGACGTCGTACCACGTGCCCCACTCGTCGACCAGCAGCCCCACGCGCCGGCGTTCGTCGGTCTTGTCCATGATGGCCGAGTGGCGGGCGATGATCCCGTCCATCTCGAGGGTGCGGCTCAAGGTCGCAAACCACTGGTCCTCGCCGAACGTCGTGGCCGAACCTTTCTTGTTCCAGTCGCCCGTGGGCAGCGTGTAGTAGTGCAGCGACAGGCCGCTCATCTGCCGCCCGGCAACGGACATCAGGACCTCGGTCCAGTTCAGGTTGCCGCCGTTGGCGCCGCAGGCCACGCGGTAGAGCGGGCGGTTGCGGTCGTAGTTCTTGACGAACGTGTTGTAGCGGCGGAACTGGTCCGCGTAGTACTCGGGCCGCATGTTGCCGCCGCACCCCCAGTTCTCGTTCCCGATGCCGAAAAACGCCACGCGCCAGGGCTTGTCGCGGCCGTTCCGGCGGCGCAGCGTCGCCATCGGCGAGTTGGCGTCGGAGGTGAGGTACTCGACCCACTCCATCATCTCCTGGACCGTTCCGCTGCCCACGTTGCCGCTGATGTACGCCTCCGCACCGAGCAGGTCCACGAGATCCATGAACTCGTGGGTGCCGAAGTGGTTGTTCTCCACCACGCCACCCCAGTGCGTGTTGATCATCGACGGGCGCGTCTCGCGAGGCCCGATGCCGTCTTTCCAGTGGTATTCGTCCGCGAAGCAGCCGCCGGGCCATCGCAACACGGGGACGTTCAGCGCCTTCAGCGCGGCCAGGACGTCGTTGCGGATCCCCCGCGTGTTGGGGATGGGCGATTCTGGACCCACCCACAGCCCCTCGTAGATGCCCCGGCCGAGGTGCTCGGCGAAGTGGCCGTAGATGTTCCGGTTGACGACGGCCCCGGGCCGGTCGGCGCGCAAAGTCGCCTGGGCCGCTGTCGTCGCGGGCGTCGGGGCCTGTGCCTGACCGACGGCGAGCAGGACGGTGCCGACCAGCGTGACGGGCAGGGTGAAGGTCGGACGGCAAGTCATCGTAGTGCGGATTATGCGCCGCCGGCGGGCGGTGTCAATCGACGTGTCCCGGCGACCGCCGCGCCAGGGGCACAGGAACAGCCATCATGAAATACCTCCGCGATCTCTGGCATGCACAGGTCCCGCCGCCGGACGGCGACGAGCTGAGTCTCCTGCGGTATCGATCGAACCTGCTCGGTGCCGACCTGCGCATCACCAACTACGGCGGCGGCAACACGAGCGGCAAGTTCGAGGCACCCGACCCCATCACCGGCAGGCCGGTGCGCGTCCTCGCCGTGAAGGGCAGCGGCGGCGATTTGGGGACCATCGGCAACGCGGGGTTCGCCGTGCTGGACCTCGCGCGCCTTCACCTCCTGCCCGAGCGCTACCGGGGCGAGCCGTACGAGGACGAGATGGTCGCGCACTACCCGCGCCTGAGCGTCGCCAACCACGGGGCGCCACCGTCGATCGACACGCCTCTCCATGCGTTCCTTCCGTTCGCCCACGTCGATCACCTCCATCCCGACTGGGCGATCGCGCTGGCCGCCAGCGCCAATGGCAGGAGCAAGCTCGAGGAGTTCAACCGACGCTTCAACCGCGCGCTGATCTGGGTCCCCTGGCAGAGGCCGGGCTTCGAGCTGGCCATGATGCTGCGGGAGGCCGTCGAGCACCAACCTGACGCGGACGGCATCGTCCTCGCCAGCCACGGGCTGTTCACGTGGGGCCCGACGTCGCGTGCGTGCTATCTGAATACGCTGGCAATCATCGACGACCTCGGCGCCTTCGTCCTCGAACACCAGGAGCGGGTGCCGTCCTTCGGCGCGCCGCTTCGCGCCACGCGGGCGGATCGACGCGAGCTCGCGGCGGTCGTCCTGCCGTTCCTCCGCGGTCGCCTGGCGACCGAGCGTCCGTCGATCGGGTGCTTCGACGACTCCGAGGAGGCGCTGACGTTCGTCAATGCCACCGACGCGCAGGCGCTGGCCGAGGTCGGGACGAGCTGCCCCGATCACTTCGTCAGGACGCGCATCAAGCCGCTCTACGTCCGGTGGGATCCGGCGTCCGGGACGCCGGACACGCTGCAGGAGGCCATCACGCGCGGCGCCGAGCAGTACCGGAAGGACTACACGGCCTACTACGAAGCGTGTGCGACGCCTTCCTCGCCACGTCTGCGCGACCCCAATCCCTCCGTGGTCCTCATTCCCGGCGTCGGACTCTTCGCCTTTGGCGCCAACCGCCGCGAGGCCGGCTACACGGCAGCGTTCTACCGAAACGCCATCCGCGTGATGGCAGGCGCCTGCGCGCTTGGCGGCGGGCAGACAGCGCCGGGGCCGTTGCCGCAGCCGAAGAGCCCCGAGCAGGCAGCCGGTTTCACGGCGGTCCAGAACTACGTCGCCCTGCCGCCGCGCGAGGCGTTCAACATCGAGTACTGGGCCCTGGAAGAAGCGAAGCTGCAGCGGCTCCCGCCGCCCAGGGAACTCAGCCGGCGCGTGTGTGTGGTGGTCGGCGCCGCAAGCGGGATCGGGCGGGCGGCGGCCATGAAGGCCGCCTCGCTCGGCGCGCAGCTGGTCGTCGCGGACCGCGACCACGCCTCGGCCGTCGAGGTCGCGGCAGAGGCCGAGAAGGTCGGCGGGGCCGACACGGCTGTGGCCTGCGAGGTCGACATCACGAACCGTCAGAGCATCCGCACCATGCTGCGTGAGGTGGTCGGGCGGTTCGGAGGCGTCGACCTCGTGATCAACACCGCGGCGGTGTTTCCGTCGCCGGACCTTGCCGGGCGCATTTCCGACGAACAATGGCAGTCGACGCTGATGCTGAACGTCACAGCGAACTACCTGTTGGCCGACGAGGCGGCGACGATCCTGGAGGCGCAGGACATGCCCGCATCGATCGTGCTGACGAGTTCCGCCAACGCGGTCGTGCCCAAGCGCGGCAGCGAAGCCTACGACGTCAGCAAGAGCGCGCTCAGCCACCTCGTGCGCGAGCTGGCCATTCGCCTCGCGCCCAGGGTACGCGTCAACGCCATCGCGCCGGCGACGGTGGTCGCGGGCTCGACGATGTTCCCGAGGGACCGGGTCATGTCGTCGCTGACGAAGTACAAGATCGCGTGGACCGAGCAGGAGAGCACCGAGGAGCTGAGGGCCAGGCTCGCGCAGTATTACGCGAGCCGCACGCTGCTGCACGAGCCCATCACGCCCGAGTTCTGCGCGGACGCGATCCTCTGGCTCGCGGGTCCGCGCAGCGGGCGGACGACCGGGCACGTCATTCCGGTCGATGGTGGGCTGCCGGAGGCGTTCCTGCGGTAGGCAAGGACACGCCGGGCGCGCGAGAGACGAGGAGGCGGGTGATGGGGGCCGGATCCGTGCACGTCGCCATCGATCTGGGCGCGGGGAGTGGCCGCGCACTCATTGGGGGCGTCGGTCCAGACCCCCTGGGCGGCGGACTGCGCCTGCGCGAGGTCCACCGGTTCCACTATGCGCCGAGGTCCGTCGGCCAGCGCCTCCGCTGGGACGCGGCGGCGCTCACCCAGGGCATCCTGACCGGACTGGCCAGGGCACGGGAGGTCGCGGCGGGTCAGGGGATCCCGATCGCCTCGGTGGGCGTCGACTCGTGGGGCGTAGACTACGCGCTGGTCGACACCTCCGGGATCCTGATCGAAGAGCCCGTGTGCTACCGCGACGGCCGCACCGACCGCGCGATGGACGAGGTCCTGACGATCGTCCCGCGCGACGAAATCTTCGCCCGCACAGGCATCCAGTTCCAGCAGTTCAACACGCTCTACCAGCTCTGGGCCCACGTGCGCCACGGCCTGCCGCCCGGCACCGCGCACCTGCTGCTCATCCCGGACTACTGCCATCACCTCCTGTGCGGGTCACTCGTCTCGGAGCGGACCAACGCGTCGACCACGCAGTTGCTCGGGGCGACGAGCGGCGCGTGGGACGATGAGCTGTTTGCGCGGCTGGGGCTGCCTCGGGCCCTGATGCCGGAGATCGTCGGATCTGGCGCCAGGCTCGGGACGTTGCGTCCGTCGCTCGCCGCCGACCTCGGCCTCGGCGCCATCCACGTCGTCGCGCCCGGCACGCACGACACCGCGAGCGCGGTCGCGGGCACGCCGCTCGCGCCCGGCTGGGCCTACATCTCGTCGGGGACGTGGTCACTCGTCGGTGTCGAGCTCGAGGCGCCAATCCTGACACCGGCGGCGTGCGAGGCCGGGCTCACCAACGAGGCCGGGGTGTTCGGGGGCGTGCGGCTGCTCGCCAACGTGATGGGACTCTGGCTGCTCGAGGCGTGCCGGCGCGAGTGGCAGGCCCAGGGGCGGCCGCAGGATCTGCCGGCGCTGCTCGATGCCGTGTCCCGTCGGCCCGGGCCCGCCGGCGTCATCGTCCCGGACGACCACCGCTTCTTCGCGCCCGCGAGCATGGTGGACGCCATCCGTGCGGTGCTCGCCGAGACCGGCCAGGCGGACACCGACGATCCCGTGGCGATCGCCCGCATCATCCTCGACTCCCTCGCGCTGCGCTATGCGGACGTGGTCGCGGCCATCGAGCAGCTCACCGGGCTCGCCATTCCAGGGGTCCACATCGTCGGCGGCGGTGCGATGAACCGGTATCTGAATCAGGCAACAGCGGATGCGTCCGGCCGCGAGGTGCTGGCCGGACCGGTGGAGGCGACCGCGATCGGCAACCTCCTCGTCCAGGGCATCGCCATGGGGACGATCGACTCGCTCGCCGAAGGGCGGCGCATGGTGGGGGCGGCCACGGCGCCGCAGCGGTTCACCCCGTCAGCGACGGGCCGCTGGCAAACCCTCTCAACCCTCTTCCGGGACCTCGCCTCGCGTTGACGCCAGCCGGGCGCGGGCCACGCTATGATTGCGCGGCCAAGGAGCAGCCATGGATCTCGGTCGACCATCTCGGATCCGGTTCGCCACAGGACTGCTGATCGTGTCGCTGTTCGGCGCGGCACCGGGACACGCCTCTGGCGCAGGAGGGGCGACGCAGGCGGTCCCGCGCAAGGTGCCGGCGCCGGCCGAGGTCATCGGCTTCGAGCTGGGCTCCGACTACCTGCTGGCCGACTACGGCCAGGTCCTCCGCTATTTCCAGGCGCTCGACGCGGCCTCCGATCGCGTCCGGCTCGAGGAGATCGGCAAGACGACCCTCGGCAAGCCGATGGTGGTGGCGGTGATTTCGAGCGAGGAGAACCTGAAGAGCCTTGAGCGGCACCGCGACACCAGCCGGCGGCTCGCGCTGGCCCGCGACGTCACCGACGACGAAGCGCGGCGGTTGGCGAAGGAGTCCCGGGTCACGGTGTGGATCGACGGCGGGCTGCATTCGAGCGAGGTGGCACACTCGCAGCACACGCCCGAGCTGGCCTGGTGGCTGGCGACCGATGAATCGGAGGAAGCACGGCGCATCCGCGACCACGTCATCACACTGGTCTGCGCCAACCTCAACCCCGACGGCCTCGACATCGTCGTTAATTGGTACAGAAAGAATGTGGGGACGCCGTTCGAGACTGCGCCGCTGCCGGAGCTGTACCACCACTATGTCGGGCACGACAACAACCGCGACTGGTACATGTTCACGCAGGCCGAGTCGACGCAGGTGGCGCGAGTGTTCTACGAGCGGTGGTTCCCGCAGATCGTCTACAACCACCACCAGACCGGGCCGTTTCCAGGCCGCATCTGGGTGCCGCCCGCGATCGATCCGCTGAGCCCGACGCTCGATCCGCTCGTCGTGAGCAAGTTCGGCGCGATCGGCCAGTACATGCTCACGCGGTTCATGCGGGAGGGCAAGCCGGGCGTGTCGACCGGCATCGGGTACCGGGTGGTGTGGGCGGGAGGCTACATGACGGCCGCGCCGCAGCTCCACAACATGGTCGGGCTGTTCACCGAGACCGCGCTCTACAACTACGCGACGCCGCACTGCTACAGCGATGCGGAACTGGGCGACACGTTCTCGCGCGGGATTGCGCTGCCGACGCGCACGCCGAGCGTCCACTACCCGGTCCCGTGGAAGGGCGGATGCTGGCGCGTGCGCGATGCGATGGACTACATGATGACCGGGTCGCGCGCCGTGCTCGACCACGCGTCGAAGCTCCGTGAGGAGTACCTGTACGACGTCTACCATATGGGGCGGCGGCAGATTGCCCGCGGCGAGCGCGCCGAAGGCGGACCCCACGCACACGTCATCGACGTCACCGCGCAGCACGATCCGGCCGCCGCCGTCGAGCTCCTGCGCATCCTGCGCACGGGCGGCGTCGAGATCCAGCGCGCGTCGCAGCCGTTCACGGCCGACGGCCGCGCGTACCCGGCCGGTACCTACGTCGTTCCGCCGCAGGCCTTCAGGCCGTTCGTGCTCGATCTCCTGGAGCCCAAGGACCATCCGGATCGGTTCCTCCATCCTGGCGGACCGGCGGAGCCGCCCTACGATTTCACGGGCTACAGCCTGCCGCTGCAGATGGGCGTGCGCGTCGAGCGCGTGAAGGCACGGATCCCGGCCGTCGGGCCCGTCGTCGGTGACATCGGCCCGCCCGCAGGCGGACGCGTGGGACGCGGCGCCGTCGGCTGGCTGCTCTCCCGCAAGTCGAACTGGAGCGTGCTGGCGGTCAACCGGCTGCTGAAGGCCGGCGCGAGCGTCGCCTGGATCGACGGATCCGCCGATCTCGGCGGCCGCAGGTGGGACGCCGGGACGTTCGTCGTTCGCGGTGTCGAGGCGGCGGTGATCGACGGCCTGGTGAAACAGCTCGGACTCGAATTCGTCGGGATCGACAGCGAGCCGGCCGTCACCAGCACCAGGATCCGCGCGCCTCGCGTCGGCATCTACCAGAGCTACCTCGCCAACATGGCCGAGGGCTGGACGAGGTGGGTCCTCGACCAGTACGAGTTCAACGCGAACGTGCTTCACGACCAGGACCTGCGCGCCGGCAATCTCTCCGCGTACGACGTCATCATCCTGCCCGACCAGGACGCGCAGGCGATCCTGCGCGGGCACGCGCGCCTGACGATGCCGGCGGAGTTCGTGGGTGGGGTGGGGGCGGAAGGATCGGCGGCGTTGACGCGGTTCGTCGAACGCGGCGGGTGGATCGTGGCCACGCACGAGGCGGTGGGATTCGCCGCGGAGCAGTTCGGTCTGCCGATCCGGAACGTCGTCGAGGGCGCGTCGACGCGGGACTTCTACGCGCCGGGATCGCTGCTGCGTCTCGAGGTGGATCGGGCCGATCCCCTCGGGTTCGGGATGGCCAACGAGGCCGTGATCACGACCTGGCAGCACGCCCTCGTGATGGACGTGGTGCCGGCAGCGGGCGAGAAGCAGTCGCAGGCCGGCGAGCGGCTGCAGCAACAGGACGCCATCGTGTACGCGCGGTTCCCGAAGGAGCACGTGAAAGCCGACGGATGGGTGATTGGTGAACGGCGCTACCTGGCAAGCCGTGCGGCCGCCGTGCGCGTGCCGCTGGGGAAGGGGCAGGTCGTGTTGCTCGGCTTCAGACCCGATACGCGAGGCCAGTCGCGCAACGTCTTCAAGATGCTGTTCAATCCCTTGTACGCCGCGACAGCCGGCCAGTCAGCCACGGGCCGCGAGCCGTGAGCCGCGAGCCGTGCGCCGAGGCCGCAAGCCGATTGTCGGATTGAGGCTAGGTTGTCGTCGAGTGTGGCCGTACGTCGTACGCCCTGAGCCCTGAGCCCTGAGCCCGCCCTACTGTTCGTTGAGCCTCAGATCCAGCGTCTTCTTTTCCCCCTCGCCGAGGCGCACGGCCGTCGCCAGATCGCGCAGGCGGCCCAGGAGCTCCGGGTTCTGCGCGCCGCCGCTCTCCTGGTCGAGATAATCGACCGCGATCGCCAGGTACTCACCGGGCGGCAGCCCGGCGACCTGGAAGCGCCCGTCCTGGTCCGGCCGCGTCGTGCGGATGTACCGGAAGCTGCTCACGGTGTTCCACCGGGCCTCGTCCTCGGGGAACACCACGACCGTGTAGTCCCGCGCCGGCTGGCCCTGGCTGTCCGTCACGCTCCCGGAGAGATCGGTACGCTTGTCGGTGAGCACGATCTCGAGACCGCGGATCACCTGCTGCGGCTTCACCTCGAAGCCCGTGTCGGTGACGTCGCGGCCATCGAGATAGACGCCTTTGAGCTGGAGGCTCCCCGCGCCGGACACGCTGATGCCCACGCGCCCGAACAGCGAGCGCAGTTCGAAGGTCCAGTCCGTCTTCACCTCGCCCGAGCCTGCCCCGGGGCCGCCGAAGCCGAATCCGCCCGCATCGTCATCGACGGGGAACGTCGAGACGCGCACGGCCGTCGGCGCCACGTTTGCGACACCGCCTTCGATGATGACCTGTCCCGTTGCCCGCCCGCCCTTGCTGGTCGTGACGAGGACGCCCTCCATGTCCTCGTTGCCGACGGTGAGCGGCAGGGTCGCCGCCTCCGCGGCGTCGTCGCTGCCTGGAGGTCCCTGGCGCATCGGGCCGCCGCCCCGCGAGGACGCGACGAGCGTGTACGACCCCGGCGGCACGCCGCTGATCGTGAACGCGCCGTTCTCGCGGATGCGGCCGGCAGCCCCGTTCATCGGGGTGAACTCACCGGGCGTGGTGAGGCGGATGAACCCGTTCGTCAGCGGCTTCCCGGAGGAATCCACGATCGTCCCCGAGACCTTCACGAGGCGCGACGGGACCAGCGTGACGTCGGCCACGGCCTCCTGTCCGAGGGCCACCGCCACGCGCTGCGCTTCGGCCGGACTGGTGACGCCGGGGAAGTAGGTGGGTGCAAAGCCGGTGACCTCGCCGACCGTCTCGGGGCCGAACTCCATGTTGCGTACCGAGACGGACACGTAGTACTCGCCCGGGGCGAGGCCGTAGATCCGGTACTGGCCGAGATCGTTGGTTTGTGACGAGCGGCCGGCCGGAAGCAGGCGACGTCGCCCACGCATGTACTGGTAGCGCATGACGCTCACGAAAGCGTCGGCCACGGGCTCGCCGAATTCGTCGCCGATGCGGCCCGTGATCACGCTGCCGCGCGGCAGGACCACGTTGACTCCGCCGAGCCGTCCCCCTTCCCGCACCTCGATGGGACGTCCTCCTTCGAATGGTCGCCGCTGTCCATACTGCAGGGAGACGAACCCGCCTTTCGACACGAACAGGGAGTAACGTCCCGCCGGCAGCTCGGTGAACTCGTAGGCGCCCTGCGCATCCGTCAACGCCGTGCGGCCTTCACCCAGCTCGCGAGCGCTCAGCCTCACGACGGCGCGGCGCAGGGGCGTCCCGGTGTCGGCGGCGGTGACGGTGCCGCGGATCCGACCGGTGCCGGTCCGCTGCACCGTGTCTCGTGGGGGCAGACCCCCGCGCGTGCGGGGCTGCGCGGGCCGCTCGCCGCCGGTCGGGGCGCCCGGGCGCTGGGCCCCTTGAGAGGCGGGCGTCTCGGTCTGGCCGGGTATGGGCCTCTGCGAGGGAGCCTGGGCCAACGCCGGGCCGATGGCGAGCGCAAGGGCGATCGACGTCGCAACCGCCAGGTGAGGGGTGCAGTCCGGGGAAGGCATGGCCGATGATCGGCCCCGTCGAGCCGGCTGTCAAACGCGCAGGCGCGCGGCGGGACACATGGATGGCCTGACCACCTTGGGTCGTTCGTGCAGGGCTACTCGCAGGCGACGCCGCCGTCCAGACCAACGGCGTCGATGATCCCGTCAAGCAGCGGGCGGATCAGCGGATCCAGCGCGGGAACAACGTGCGGTACTTTCCCTCGACGCTGCCCGACGTGCGGTCCGACAACCTGCACCTGCTCGACATCGGGCTGTCGAAGACGTTCAGTCTTCCCGGCGACACCCACCAGTTGCCAGTTGCCAGAGATCGGAAGAGCACACGTCTGAACTCCAGTCACAACGTGATATCTCGT
>CAYLZN010000004.1:0-4220 GCA_964387935.1 uncultured Vicinamibacteraceae bacterium
GATGAGGGACCGCGTGTCCCCGAGACTGACGGCCAGCGAGCAGACGCGGACGGCGTTCATCAGCCGCGCGCCCGCTTCGACGCCTCCCCGCAGGTCGAAGCACACCATGCCCCCGAAGCCGCCGGGCATCTGCCGGCACGCCAGCGCGTGCTGGGGATGCGAGGGCAGGCCCGGATAGCCGACCCAGGCGACCGCCGGATGCTGCTCCAGCCACTGCGCCAGCCGGAGGGCGTTCGCGTTGTGCCGTTCGACGCGCAAGGGCAGGGTGGCCGTGCCGCGCAGCATCAGATAGGCGGTGAACGGCGCCATGATCCCGCCGAAGTAGCGCAGCGGCTCGGTGGCGCAGCGGGTCACGAAGTCCTGGCGCCCCACAACCAGCCCGCCCACCGCGTCACCATGCCCGCAGAAATACTTGGTCGCGCTGTGGACCACCACGTCGATCCCGAGATCGAGCGGGCGCTGGTTGACCGGCGAGGCGAACGTGTTGTCACACATGGTGGTCACGCCGGCGTCGCGTGCGATCCCGGCAATCGCCTCGAGGTCGCACAGGATCAGCAGGGGGTTGCCCGGGGACTCGAGGTAGACCACCCGAGTCGCCGGCGTGAGCGCGGCGGCGACCTGCGCCGGATCCCGGGCATCCACGAACGTGGTGGCGATCCCGAGGTCCGCCAGTTGCGTGGCCATCAGATGATAGGTGCTCGGGTAGATCGCCTTCGCCGCCACGAGGTGGTCGCCAGCCTTCGCGACGGTGAGAATCGCCGACGCGATGGCGGCCATGCCGCTGGCGGTCGCCAGCGCGGCCTCGCCGTGCTCCAGTGCGGCCACCTTGCGTTCGAAGGTCGCCACCGTCGGGTTGGCCCACCGGCTGTAGACGAAAGCCTCCTTGTGCCCGGCGAAGATCTCCGCGCCCGCCTCGGCGGTGCCGAGGTGATACGTCGTGGCCAGGTGCAGGGGCGGCACGAGCGCCCCTGTCGCCGGGTCCGGCGACTCGCCCGCGTGGATGGCGGTCGTGTGCAGGCCTGGCGCACGAGGACGGGAATTCATGATTTTTTGTCCTTGTTGGCAATTTTTGCGAAAAAGACTCCCGACCCCATTTTCCCGGCCGCATGCTAGCATGCGGCGGTCCGAAAACGCTCGCGGGCGGACACCCGGGCGCGCGTCGACGCGCAGGAGGATCGATGGCGTGGAAGTTCCTGTTCGTCTCCCTCGACGGCCTGATCGGAGACATCGCCTGGCAAGTCATCAAGGAAGGCCACGAGGCCCGGTACTACATCGACAACCCGGAAGAACGTGAAATCGCCGATGGCTTCGTGCCGCGCAGCCACGACTGGCGCCAGGACGCGGCCTGGGCCGACGTCATCGTCTTCGACGACGTGCTCGGACAGGGAACGCTCGCCCAGGAACTGCGGCAGGCCGGCAAGCTGGTGATCGGTGGCACGCCGTACACGGACCGGCTCGAAGACGACCGGGGCTTCGGCCAGCAGGAGCTCAAGGCCGCGGGTGTCACGCTCATCCCGCAGCAGGACTTCACGTCGTTCGACGCCGCCATCGCGTTCGTCCGGGCCAACCCGAACCGGTACGTGATCAAGCCGAGCGGGGAGGCCCAGAACCTCAAGGGCCTGCTCTTCGTGGGCGAGGAGGACGACGGCCGCGACGTCAAGCAGAGCTCGAAGGACGCGGTGATCCTGTTCAAGACGAAGTCCAGGGACGGCGTCCACATCGAGGACGTGAAGCTCGTCAACGGCGAATGGCTCGTCACCGGCACGTCCGGCGTCGTGCTCATCGTCTGCGGCACGGGCCCGACCATGCGCCAGGCGCAGAAGCAGGCCTACAACCGCGTCCGCAACATCATGATTCCCAACATGTACTACCGCGAGGACATCGGCGACCGCTGGATGGAGGAAGACAGCGACCGCCTGCACTCGTGGGGCTATTTGCGCGAGTAGGGGGAGGGCGTCGATGAAGATCTTTGGCGTCATCGACGTCGGCACCAACTCGGTGAAGCTGCACCTGAGCGAGCAGCACCCGGACGGCACCTGGACGCCGATTGCCGACCGCTCCGAGATCACGAGGCTGGGCGAGGGACTGCTGCACACGGGCGAGCTCGCCCAGGCCGCCATGACACGCACCGCAGCAGCCGTCGCCGCCATGGTGACGGAGGCTCGTCGAGCCGGGGTGAGCGGGCTGGCCGTGGTGGGGACGATGGGCCTGCGGACCGCCAGCAACCGCGACACGTTTCTGACGCTGGTGCGGGATTACGCCCGAATCGACATCGAGGTCATCTCGGGCGAGGAGGAGGGGCGCCTCGGCTGGCTCGCGGTGCAGTCGGGCATCGGCGCTGGCGAAGGCTCGCTGGTGATCTTCGATAGCGGCGGCGGCAGCTCGCAGTTCACGTTCGGACTCGGCACGCACGTGGACGAACGCTTCAGTGTCGCTGTCGGGGCGGTCCGCTACATGGAGACGTTCGGCCTGTCCGAGGCGGTGCCCGCGGAGCGCGTGACGGCGGCGCTCGGGGCCATCGCGGCCGATCTCGCCCGTCTCGACGGCCGGCCCGTTCCGGACGCCCTGGTCGGCATGGGCGGCACGGTCACCACGATGGCCGCCGTGATGCACGGTCTGGCCAGATACGACCCGGACCTGATCCAGGGTTCGGTGCTGGCTCGGAGCGAGGTGGCCCGCCAGATCGAGCTGTACCGCAGCCGGTCGGTCGGGGAACGACGCCTGGTGGTCGGTCTTCAGCCGAGCCGCGCGGATGTCATCCTTGCGGGGGCCTGCATCGTGGCCACGGTGATGGACCGCCTGCGCCAGGACGTCCTCACGGTGAGCGAGCGCGGCCTGCGCCACGGCGTGCTCGTGGACCGTTTCGGCCGGGGCTGATGCCAGTCGAGGACACGGAATGGACCACACGATCGAGGCCTTCTCAGAGCAGGAACAGCGCTTCGAGCGCGCGCGCCGGACGGTCGGCTTCTTCGCGGGACCGCTGGTGTTCGTGCTGGTGCACCTGCTGCCGACCGGCGATCTGAGCCCCGCGGCACACCGGCTGTCCGCCATCGTGGCGTTCGTCGTCACGTGGTGGGTGACCGAACCGATCCCCATCCCTGCCACCGCGCTGATCGGGGCAGCGCTCATGGTCGTCAGCGGCGTCACGACGGCCCAGACGGCATTCGCCCCGTTTGCGAGCCCGACGATCTTCCTGTTCCTGGGCAGTTTCTTCATTGCCGAGGCGCTCGCGGTCCACGGCCTGGATCGCCGTGTGGCCTCGTGGCTGCTCTCGGTGCCCTGGGTCGGCCGCAGTGCCTTCCGGACCCGCACGGCCTTCGGGGCACTCGCCGTCGTGCTCTCTGCGTGGATGAGCAACACGGCGACGACGGCGATGCTCCTGCCGGTGGCACTCGGCATCCTCGCAAGGCATCGTTCGCCGGATCGCAGCGGCTCGAACATGGCGCGCGGCCTGCTGCTCACGCTCGCCTACGGCGCGTCGATTGGCGGTGTGGCCACCCCGGTGGGCACCCCGCCCAACCTGATCGCCATCGGCATGCTGAACGACCTCGCCCAGGTCGACGTGGATTTCTTCCGCTGGATGGCGGTCGGCGTGCCCGTGTCGGTGGGAATGTATCTGGCGCTCGTGTGGCTGATGCGCTGGCTCTACCCGGTGGCGGAGCCGCCCGTCGCGAACCGCGAGACGGGGCCCGCGGCCACCGCAGGGTCACCGCTCGCCGACCTCGGGCCCTGGGGGCGCGCGCAGACGAACTGTCTCATCGCCTTCGGGCTGGCCATCGTCCTGTGGATCACGCCGGGCGTCATCGCCCTGGTCGAGGGCGCCGCGAGCCCCCGCTACAAGTGGCTCAGCGGCCGGCTGGACGAAGGAGTCGTGGCGCTGCTGGCGGCCGCGCTGCTGTTCGTGCTCCCCGTGAACTGGCGGCAGCGGCAGTTCACGCTGTCCTGGCGCGAGGCCACGCGCATCGACTGGGGCACGATTCTCCTGTTCGGCGGGGGACTCGCGCTCGGGCACCAGATGTTCGAGACTGGCCTGGCCGGCCGCATCGGGCACGCGCTCGTCGCGATCAGCGGCGCGGAGTCGCTGTGGGCCATCACCGCCGTCATGACGGTCGTCGCGGTGCTGACGACGGAGATCACGTCGAACACGGCGGCGACGAACATGCTCGCGCCGGTGGCGGTGGCGATCGCGCAGGCGGCGGGGGTCAGCCCGGTCCCGCCGA
>CAYLZN010000004.1:4230-53294 GCA_964387935.1 uncultured Vicinamibacteraceae bacterium
GCTCGGGGCGAGGGTGGCCTACATGCTCCCGATCTCAACGCCACCGAACGCCATCGTCTACGGGTCGGGGCGCGTGCCGATCACCGACATGATCAAGGCCGGGGTGCTGCTGGACGTGCTGTCGGTGATCGTCGTGATCGCGGCGCTGCGGCTGCTCTGCCCGCTGCTCGGCCTGGCCTGACCGCGGCGTCACGCCACCAGCTCGCCGAGCGTGAACCCGGCGAGGGCGATCGTCAACCCCACGAGCAGCACGACGGCCAGCCACGCCACCGCGTTGTAGGCGGGCGCATTGATCCATTCCTTCATGATGCGCGGCTTGTTGATGAGCAGCACCATGAAGATCAGGATGACCGGCAGCAGCATGCCGTTGATGACCTGCGACCACAGGATGGCGCGCACGAGCGGGAAGCCCGGCAGCAGCACGACGCCCCCGCCAACGACGATCAGCAGCGTGAAGAGCCAGTAGAAGATCGGCGCTTCCCCGAACCTGAAGTTCACGCCCGACTCGAAGCCCAGGCCTTCGCAGACGGTGTACGCCGTCGACAGCGGCAGGATGCAGGCGGCGAACAGCGAGGCGTTGAACAGCCCCGCGGCAAACAACAGGTACGCGTAGGGTCCGAACGGCTTCAGGGCGAGCGCGGCGTCCGCGGCGTCGCCGATATTCCGCGGCGCGATGGCGTGGATGGCGCCGGCGCAGGCGACGATGATGAAGAACGCCACGATCGTCATGACCACGCACCCGACGACGACCTCGATGCGCGATTCGGCGTACTCCTTGGCGGTCACCCCCTTTTCGACGATGGCGGCCTGCAGGTAGAACTGCATCCACGGCGCCACCGAGGTCCCGACCATGCCGATCAGCATCGTGAGGTAGGCGGGGTCGACCAGGAGCGTCGGCCTGACGCTGTAGATGGCGGCCTCCTTCCAGTCCGGCTTCACGAGGATGCCGGCCGCGATGTAGGAGATGTACAGGGCGGTGGCGAAGAGGAAGACCTTCTCCACGCGCGCGTAGGTGCCCTTCACCACGAGCAGCCACACGGCCGCCGCCCCGAGGGGGACCGAGACGTATCGACTTACGTGGAACAGCTCGAGCGAGCTCGCGATGCCGGCGAAATTCGCCATCACGTTGGTCAGGTTGGCGAGCACGAGCGCCGTCATGACGAAGAACGTCGTGCGCAGCCCGAACTCCTCGCGAATGAGATCCGAGAGCCCCTTCTCGGTCACGGCGCCCATGCGGGAGCACATCTCCTGGGTGACGACCAGCAGGATCGTGATGGGCAGCAGGGTCCACAGGGGCATGTAGCCGAAGCGGGCGCCGGCCTGCGAGTAGGTGTAGATGCCGCCGGCGTCATTGTCCACCATGGCGGTGATGAAGCCAGGGCCGATGACCGAGAAGAACACCGCGACGTGGTAGCGGAAGCGCCGCCACAGGGAGCCCGTCACGCGTCCCTCAGCGCCGAGATGATGTCGTCGGCCGTGATCACGCCCACGAGGCGGCCCGCCGGATCGACGACGGGCAGCGACAGCAGGTTGTACTTGTCGAAGCGCTCCGCGACCCGGTCCTTGGCTTCGTCGGCGGGGACCGACTGCAGCGGGTCGACCGCGAGCAACGCGAGCGGCTGGTCGGGGTTCCCGAACAGGAGGCGGAACAACGGCACCACGCCCACGAGCGCCTCGCGCGAGTCGACGAGATAGATGGCACTGACGGTATCCAGCAGGTGCTCGTGCCGACGCACCTCCGACAGCGCATCCGCGACCGTGCCGCGCACGGACACTGACAGGAAGTCGGTGTTCATCAGGCCCCCGGCAGAGTCCGGCGCGAACTCGAGCAGCTCGGTCACCTCGGTCTGGGACGCGGGCTCCATCTCCTCGAGAATCTCGTCGGCGGTCTCCGCGGTGAGCTCGCCCAGAGCATCCGCGGCTTCGTCGGGCGCCATCTCCTCGAGGATCTCGGCCGCCTTCTCGGGTTCGAGCGATTCGAGGATGCTCGCCTGGGTCTCGGGCTCCACTTCCGACAGGGCCTCGGCGGCGACCTCCTCGTCGATCGTCTCGAAGATGGCGCCGCGTTCCTCCGGCCCGAGATCCTCCACGATGTCGGCGATGTCCGCCGGGTGCATGGCTTCCAGGAACCCGTAGGAGATGTTGAGGCGCAGCCGTCGCTGCGGGTCGGGCTCGACGATGTTGCACAGCGCCCAGGGGATGGACCGCGGCGGGATGGGCTGCTGCACGCGCCGCACCCATCGTGGAGGGACGACGCCCTGCGCGACGCGGCGCAGCACGCTGCGAAGGCCGACGTCCACTTCGCGCACGCGCAGTTCCATGTGGCGGTTGGCCCGGTGGATCTCGAACGTCAGGTCGCTGACACGCACCACCTTCCGGCCCTGCGCGTCGATGATCTGCTGATCCAGCAGGTCCTGTACGATGCGCAGCATGTTCTCGTCATCGTGATAGGGCGTGAGCTGCTCGTCGTTGAGGAAGAGCCCCTCGAGCCCGACGCTGCCCACCTGGTCGTAGCGCACGGTGAGCCAGGCCCATCCGCCTCCCACGAGGAAGCGATCCACGCGGGCCCGGTCGACGCGCGGCACGAGCGCCGCGTCCTTGACGCGCCCGAGCCGACGCCGCTTCAGGTCGAAGACCGGAAGGCCAGTGAGCTCGGTGAGGAAGAGCAGGTCCGCCATCGTCCATGCCGACCGCCTATGTTCCCCGAACCACGCAGGAGGGGGCAAGCCCTTTGAGAAACGAAGGGGCGTGTCACAACCGTGTGAACTGTGGGATGATGCCTCGCCATGGAGTTTCTCAACTTCCTGCTGATCCTCGCCAGCGGGTATCTGGTCTGGCGGCAGCCCGAACGCGAGGGCCTGGCCTTCGGCCTCCTCCTCCTGAGCACGCTGCTGACGTTCACCCTGTTCCTGATCGGCACCAGGACCTCGATCCTGCCGCCGTTCAACTACTAGGCGCGCCATGGCTGCCGCTGCCGCGCGTGCCGCACGCGTCCTGCCCCACGTCCTCCTCGCGATCGCCGTCCTGGCGCTGCTCATCGGCCCGCTGGGCGCGGCCGTGTTCGTTCTCGGCCTCATCGACGGCGATTCGCCGTGCGTGCTGTGCTGGGCGCAGCGCACGGGCATGCTGCTCATTGCGCTGGTCGGCCTGTTCATCCTGCGGTATGGCCCCCGGCCGCGGTACCTCGGCCTGGGCCTGCTGATCAGCGCCGCGGGCATCTACATGGGCGTGCGCCACTCGGCGCTCCACCTCGCCCGCGACGTCGGCCAGGGCTTCAGCGTCGAACTCTACGGGGCGCACACCTACACGTGGTCGATGTTCGTGTTCTGGGTCTGCCTCGTGGTGATGGCGCTGCTCATCCTGCTGCTGCGCGACGGCGAGGCGTCCGCCGTGTCCCGCCGGCCGGGCGCGCTGGACCGGCTCGCCATGCCGCTGTTCCTGCTCGTCACCGCCGGCAACCTCGTCCAGGCGTTCGCGAGCACGGGCCCGCCCCCGTTCATGGGCCAGAGCGATCCGATCCGCTTCTCGTTCAACCCCAGGCACTGGGTGTGGTCCACGGAGGAGTGGAATCCCGCACCCGTCACGCTGCGCGGCCGCTGGGACATCGAGAAGCCGCACGTCGAGGGACTGCCGGCCGACCCGGACGCCGGCCCGCTCGCCGGCCTGCCGATCCTGGGCGTGGCTCGCCAGGTGCCGCTGGCGCTGCCCCTCCGCGGGGCCGCCACGGACCTCGCCTACGACGCTCCGAGCGATCGCTTCCTCGTGACGACCGAGAACGGCGTGTGGCTGAGCCCCGGCACGCTCGACCAGGTCCAGCGGCGGGCGCTCGTCGACATGGCGTTCTCCGTGGACCTGGCGCGGTTCACCGGTGCCGCGTTCCTGGAGCCAGGCGTGGTCATGGCCGTCTCGGAGAACAAGAGCTTCGTCATCCTCAGGGAGAACCCGAAGGCAGACGCGCAGGCCAACTACCGGTTCTTCCTGGACGGTCGTGACCAGTTCGACGAGGTGGTGCGCGCGCGGTTCACGACCGTGCGCGCGCGGATGATGTACGTCATGTCGGTCGCCTTCGATCCCGAGGCGAAGGCGATCTACACGGTCAGCGTGCCCAACCAGCGCGTCAGGCGACTCGTCGTCTCGCGGTTCGACCGCGCGGATCTCACGTTGTCCGAGGAGTTCCTGCCGGGACTGGCGCCGGGACTCGCCGTCAGGCTGAAGGGCACGGACCGGACGCTGGACGAGTTGTACGTCACAGGCGCGACGTGGCACGCGGGACGACTGTTCGCGATCAGCGCCGCGTACAGCACACTGCTGGTGATCGACCCCGCGAGTCACCACGTGGTGGCGGCGTACGGCATTCACGGCCTCGACCGCCCCACGGGTCTCGCCGTCAAAGGGAACGAGTTCTACATCAGCAGCGCAAATCCGACGGTCGCGGTCGTGCGAATGCCGTAGGCCGGTAGAATGCGCCTGGCCGCGCCGCCGGCGCGCATGCGTCGAAGGAGGGTGGCATGACCCCGCGCGAGCTCTGGGACCGGTACCGCGCTTCGCTGTTCGATGATCCGGATCTGGCCATCCGGCTCGACGTGAGCCGGATGGGCATCCCCGACGGGTTCTACGACGAGAAGGAAGCGGACCTGCAGCGCGCCTTCGCGGCCATGGAGGCGCTCGAACGGGGCGCCATCGCCAACCCGGACGAGCAGCGCATGGTTGGCCACTACTGGCTGCGCGCGCCGGACAGGGCACCCACCGACGACATCGCCCGCGCGATCCGCCTCACGCGGCAGCGCGTGTCCGAGTTCGCGGCGCAGGTGCACGACGGCCTGGTCCGACCGGCCCGGGAGGAGCGGTTCCGGCACCTGCTGGTCGTCGGCATCGGGGGATCGGCCCTCGGGCCTCAGTTCGTCGCGCACGCCTTGGGCACCACAGGGGACAGGCTCATCCCCCACTTCCTCGACAACACGGATCCGGACGGGTTCGACCGCGTGCTCTCGGCCCTCGGCCCGCATCTCGCGCAGACGCTGACGATCGTCATCTCCAAGTCGGGCGGAACGCCGGAGACGCGCAACGGCATGATCGAGGTCGACGCGGCGTACCGCGCGCGACAGCTCCGGATCGGCCCGCACGCCGTCGCCATCACCCAGGAAGGCAGTGCGCTTGCCGGGTACGCGCTCGATCAGGGGTTCGTGGCACGCTTCCCGATGTGGGACTGGGTGGGCGGCCGCACCTCGGTCACGAGCGCCGTAGGTCTGCTGCCGGCCGCCCTGCAGGGCCTCGATATCGACAGCTTCCTCGCGGGAGCCGCAGCGATGGACGAGGCGACGCGCCGGCGCGTCACCCGCCGGAACCCGGCCGCCCTGCTCGCCCTCGCGTGGTACGCCGCCGGTCAGGGCCGCGGCGCCAAGGACATGGTCGTCCTGCCCTACAAGGACCGCCTCGAGCTCTTCAGCCGCTACCTCCAGCAGCTCGTCATGGAGTCCCTCGGCAAGGAGCGCGACCTCGAGGGGCGGACCGTCCACCAGGGGCTGGCCGTGTACGGCAACAAGGGGTCGACGGATCAGCACGCTTACGTGCAGCAGTTGCGCGAGGGCATGCCGAATTTCTTCGCCACCTTCGTCCGGGTGCTCAAGGACCGGGACGGCGTCAGCCTCGAGGTCGAGCCCGGCGCCACGAGCGGTGATTTCCTGGACGGGTTCCTCCTCGGCACACGGCGGGCGCTGTTCGAGAACGGGCGTCCGTCGCTGACGCTCACGATCAACGAGGTCAGCCCGCGCACCCTCGGGATGCTCATCGCCCTGTTCGAACGGACCGTCGGGCTCTACGCCAGCCTCGTGCACATCAACGCGTACCACCAGCCCGGCGTCGAAGCGGGCAAGAAAGCGGCCGCCGCCGTGCTCGCGCTCCAGCGGCGCCTCGTGGCCGGCCTGCGCGAGGCCGGGCCGCCCGGGGCGACGGCGGAGCAACTGGCCGCCGCGATCGGGGCGTCAGACGACGTGGAGACCGTGTTCCTGGTGCTCGAGCGCCTGGCCGCAAACGCCGATCGGGGAGTGACGCGGCGTGCCGGCACGACGCCGTTCGACGCGGTGTTCGCGAGCGCGCGGTCCTGAAGCCCAGGGGTCGCCGTTCAGAAGGCGACCCCCAGCGTGAAGTGCGCCCGCGTCCCGCTGCCGACGCCGTGCGCCACGTCGATGCGGCCCGAGAGCATCAGCGCGCTCATGAAGAACCCGCCGCCAAATCCGCGATCGACACGCGTCCCGTCGATCGCCTCCCCCGCGGCCCACGTGGTGCCGGCATCGGCGAACAGCGCGAACCCGGCGCGGCCCACGCTGACCGGGGACGAGATCGGCACACGCAGTTCGGCAGATCCCGCGGCGAGGCGGTCGCCGTCCCGGAAGCCCAGCTCGAATCCCCGCAGCGACGCACTGCCGCCCAGGAGCGACCGCTCGAACGGCGGCAGCGGCTCGGCGGCCCAGTCGTGCTGCGCCCGCAGTACCAGCACCGTCTGCCCCAGGAGCCCGACGTAGCCTCGAACATCGGCTCGTGTGCGAAAGGTATCTTCCGACGCCTCGAACCACTGTCGCTGCCACCTGAACGACGCATAGATCGCCTGGCGCGGAAAGGCCGGGTCCAGCCTCGTATCGGCCACGACATCGAATCCCGCGGCGCCAGTCCGTTCGTCGATGTCGCCGAACCCGACATCGGCGAGCGCTGCGTGTCCGCCGACCCGCAACCACGGCGTGATGGCGCGCTCGAGCCGTGCCGTCGCGCCTCGCCGCAGGTCGCCGACGTCGTACGACGGGTTCTCGCGGCGCCACACGCCCCCGGTAACCTCGAGTCGCGTGAACGGGCCACGTGCGAACGTCTGTTCCAGTTCCACGCTGGCGCGACGCTCGCCACCCCACGTGAGCGGCACCGACACCCGGCTGCCCCGACCGACGAGATCGACGAAGCTGACGCGCGCTCCGTAGGTGAAGCCGTACCCGTCCTCGTAGTCGAGCACGGGCAGCCACATCGTGCTCGCCCCGAGCTTGCGCAGCGGTCCGGGCTCCGGCACATCCACGGACACGCCCACCGCTTCCTCGACGACGATGACGACGATGACCTGCGTGACATCGGTCAAGGAGGCGTAGCGCTTGCGCACGTCGACCGAGCGGAATCGACCGCTTCGTGCCAGCCGTTCCCGCACGTCGGCCAGCGTCGTCGCGCGGAACGGGTCCCCGGGCGCGATCGCCGCGAGCTGCACGACGTCGGCGTCCGGCGTCGTGTGGTTCCCGTGCACCCGCACCTCGACGATGGTCTCCGAGGCCTGGTCTCCGATGGCGAGGGCGGTCGCCGGCACGATCAGCAACCCGACGCCCACGACGATCGCGAGCCACCGCGCCTTCACCGCACCTGCACCTTGATGTCGGCGAGCCGGTAGTCCTCGTAGGCGACCCGGTAGTGCGCGTCGTAGGTCCCCTTCGCGAACGTGAGCGCCACGTGGGCCTCGATGCCGGCAGGCAGCCAGACGCCGGGAAACGCCTCGCGCATCTGCATCGTCGCCTTCGTGTCGTCAACGCGGACCAGCCATCGGCCAGGCAGGAAGTCGAAGCCGACGTTGTCGAACGTGTACTTGAGGATCTGGTGCGTGACGGGCTCGACCCACAGCGAGACGAGCGACACCTTGTTCATCTGTCGCGTGAGCCGTTCCTCGAGATCTCGCTCCCGACGCTGCGCGTCGGTGTCGGGTTTCGCCTTGGACTCGCCGGTCTGCTCCTTCGTCTCGTTCCGGTCTTCGTCGTCGCGGAACAGCGCCGCGGGGTAGTACTCGATGTGCAGGACCTCACGGCCGTCGAGGGACTCACGCCCCACCAGCGCGTAGCGGCCGGGCTCGAACCTGAAACGCAGGAAGTAGGCGGCCGACACGAACTGCGGCTCCTGCCGCAGGACGTCGCCCACGTCGGCGGGGGCGTCGGTCGGCTCGGGAACCGGGCCCTGCCACGTCACGCCCTCGTTCGAGACGGTCACGGATGCCTTCCTGGATTCCCGGCGCCGCTCCCGTTCGATCCACCGCTGCTCGGCGGCGCGGCGGTCGGCCTCGTTCACGGTCACCCCGTTGGCCCGCAGCGGGCTTCGGACGAAGACACCGTCACGGATGAACCACGCGTAGTCGCGGTCGAGTCCGAACAGCCGGACGCGCCCCGGCGCGAGCACCTCGACTCGCTCGCGTTCGTCGAGCACATATTGCTGCAGCTTCCGCCAGTTGTCGTCGCGCCGGCTCAGCACGCGCTCCATGAACGCGTCGAGATCAGACCTGGGCGCGGGTGGGGCCGCAGCGGTCTGGGCCGAGGGGGATGCTGGCAGGACCCAGGCCAGCGTGCAGACGGTGAGGGCGCACACCGACACACGACGGAGGATGGAAGACGAAGCCGGAAGATGGCAGAGCATGCGGGTGGTCAGGGCAGGCGCACCTGACCAGACGAATCCGGTCCCACCGGGGTTCCACGGCGGGGCGGTCGCCAGCCTTGGGCCTTGGGCCATGGGCCATGGGCCTTGGGCCTTGGGCCTTGCGCCTTGGGCCTTGCGCCTTGCGCCTTGGGCCTTGGGCCTTGCGCCTTGGGCCTTGGGCCTTGGGCCTTGCGCCTTGGGCCTTGCGCCCGCATTTCAGCGCTGGATGCGGGCGGACCCCCCGGCGGCAAATGCCCTGACCTGCTCGACGGTGGCCATGGTCGTATCACCCGGGAAGGTCGTCAGGAGGGCCCCGTGAGCCCAGCCGAGCTTGACGGCATCTTCGATCGGCACGCCGGTCAGGAGGCCGTAGAACAGGCCGGACGCGAAGCCGTCGCCGCCCCCCACCCGGTCCCAGACGTCGAGTTCGCAGGTGGGTGCCACGTGGGATTGTCCCCCTGCCCACGTGACGGCTCCCCACGTGTGGCGGTTGGTCGAGTGCACCTCGCGCAGCGTGGTGGCCACGATCTTGATCTGGGGGAACTTCTCGAGGACGCGGTCGATCATGGCGAAGAACACGCTCGGGTCCAGCTTGGAGGTTGCGCCGACCGCGGGCCCCGGGATGCCCAATCCCTGCTGCAGGTCCTCTTCGTTCCCGACGAGCACGTCGACGTACTTCACGATGCCCGCGAGGATCTCGACGTGGCGGTCGCGATTGCCCGACGCGCCCCAGAGTTTCGCCCGGTAGTTCAGGTCGAAGGAGACCACCGCTCCCGCCGCCCTGGCGGCCTGCATGGCCTCGGCGACGAGCGCCGCCGTCGTGTCGGACAGGGACGCGAAGATGCCGCCGCTGTGAAACCAGCGTACGCCGCGCGCGAAGAGGGCCGACCAGTCGAAGTCGCCGGGCTTCAGGAGCGCCGCGGCCTCCTGGCTCCGGTTGTAGAAGACCACAGGCGCCCGCACGCCGAACCCGCGGTCGCTGTACACCGTGGCCATGTTCGGGCCCCGCACGCCGTCGTGCGTGAAGCGCTTGTAGAAGGCCTGGACCCCCATGCCCCGCACGCGCTCCGCGATGAGATCGCCGATCGGATAGTCCACCATCGCGCTCGCCAGGCCCGTACGCAGCCGGAAGCAATCCGCGAGGTTGGCCGCGACGTTGAACTCGCCGCCGCTGACGTGAATGGCGCACGACGCCGCCTTGCGGAAGGGAACGTTGCCCGGATCGAGCCGGTGCACGAGCGCGCCGAGCGACAGCAGATCGAGGGCGCCTTCCTTCGGGACAGCGAGAGATGCGGTCATCGGGGTCTCCTGCGGCGGGCCGATCCGCTGGAACCGGCCTGCTGAACGATCGCGCCTACATCCAGTCGGTGTGGAACACGCCCTCGCGATCCACGCGTCGGTAGGTGTGGGCGCCGAAGTAGTCGCGCTGCGCCTGCGTGAGGTTCGCGGGCAGCCGCTCGCTCCGATACGCGTCGAAGTAGGCCAGCGCGCTGCCGAGCGCCAGGACGGGGATGCCCAGCTCCACGGCGGTCTGCACGACGAACCGCCAGGCAGCCTGCCGGCTCTCGATGGCCTCCCGGAAGACATCGTCGAGGAGGAGGTTGGCGAGCGCCGGGTCCCGCCGGAACGCGGCCATGATGTCGCCGAGCAGGGCCGCGCGGATGATGCAGCCGGCACGCCAGATCTTGGCGATGTCCCCCGGCACGAGGTCGTAGCGGTATTCGTCGGAGGCCAGGCGCAGCAGGGCCAGCCCCTGCGCGTACGAGGTGATCTTGCTGGCGTAGAGCGCGTCGCGGGCGGCCCCGATCAGCCGCGCACGCGGGCCCTGATACGTGCCCGACGGTCCCCGGAGCCGCCGGCTCGCGTTGACCCGCTGCGGCTTGAGCGCCGACAGGATCCGGCTCTCCACTGCCGCGTTGATCGTCGGGATGGGGGCCCCGACGTCGAGCGCGTTCTGACTCGTCCACTTGCCGGTGCCCTTCTGCTGCGCCTCGTCCAGGATGACATCCACGAGGGGCGCGCCGGTCTCCGGGTCCACCTTCGTGAAGATGTCGGCCGTGATCTCGATCAGGTACGACTTCAGCTCGCCGCCGTTCCACTCCGCGAACACCCCGTGCAGCTCCGAGGCCGTCAGCCCGAGCCCGCGGTGCAGCAGGTCGTAGGTCTCGGCGATGAGCTGCATGTCCCCGTACTCGATGCCGTTGTGCACCATCTTCACGTAGTGCCCGGCGCCGCGCGGCCCCATGTACTCGACGCAGGGCTCGCCGTCCTCGGCGCGCGCCGCGATGGCCCGGAAGACCGGCGCCACGGCCTCCCACGCCTCGCGCTGTCCGCCCGGCATGATGCTGGGCCCGCGCAACGCGCCCTCCTCGCCGCCCGAGACCCCCGTGCCGATGTAGTGGAACCCGGCAGCGGCCAGGGCCTCGTTGCGCCGGTCGGTGTCCTTGAACAGCGAGTTGCCGCCGTCGATCAGGATGTCGCCGCGCTCCAGGTGCGGCTGCAGGTGCGCGATCGCGCTGTCCACGGGCTGGCCGGCCGGCACCATCATGAGGACGCGGCGCGGCCGTTCGAGCAACTCCATGAGATGAGCGGGCGAGGTGGCCCCGCTCACCGCCTTGCCGGCGGCAGGCCCGCGCAGGAAGGCATCCACCTTGGCGGCGTCCAGATCGTAGCCCGCGACCGGAAACCCGTGACGCTCCATGTTGAGCGCGAGATTGCTGCCCATCACGCCCAGCCCGACGACGCCGATCTTGTGCGACATTGATCAGTTTCCAGTTTCCAGTTTCCAGTTTCCAGTTGCCAGTTGCCAGTCAGGGAGGGTCAGCTGGCCGCGGCCCCGGGCCGGAGGCGATACAGCATTTCGCCGGCCCGCGGAATCAGCACGATTCCCTCGGCCTCGCGCCCGCGCCACTCGTCGAAACGCACGCTGGACGGGTCGAGGTAGCCGAGGTTGATCCGTCGGCAGCGCGCCTCGGGGATTCCGGTCGCCAGCGTCACCTGGATCCTCGGGGTCTCACGTCCGCTGTCGCGATCGTAGTGCCCCAGACCCTTCACGTGCGTGGAATGCGCGAGCACGCCGCCCGGGTACGCGCGGAAGCGCTCCCACTGCGCGAGGAAGTAGTCCCGGCAGTGATAGCCGATCTCGTCGATCAGGGCGCCGTGGGTGTAGCTCACCTCGGTGATGTGCGGCGCGTAGATCACGACCTCCCCTCCGTCGGCGACAGCGGGCTCGAGCTTGTACATGCCCTTCGCCGCGGTCCAGAGGTCGTCGTACATCTCCGGCATCACCGACAGCACCCGACGGAACGGTCGATTGACGTGCACGATGTGCGTACGCGCGGAGAGGGCCGCCGCCTCCTGCCACGCCCCGTGCAGCGAGCCGAAGAACAGCCCCGCGACCCCCTCGTGCGTGACCACGAGCGCGAAGCAGGACGTCGGGCGGTCGATGAGCGACGCCGCGCGGTCGATGACCGCGCGGACCGGCGTGTAACCGGACCCGATCACGTCGTAGTTGGTGATGACCGCCCCCAGCCAGTGCGTGAAGTTGATGATGTCCGTCCCGCCGATCCCGGGGAAAAAGTACTTGGAGCCACCGGAGAACCCGACGACCTCGTGCGGAAACACCGGCCCGCAGACGATCAGGTGGTCGTAGTCGAGGATGAGGCGGTTGAGCGCCACAGGCACATCCTGGGATAGCAGGCCTCCGGTGAGCGATGAGATCTCCGCGGCCGGGATGTGCCCGAGCGTGACGAAGGTTCCGGGCAGGTCCCATCGGTGGTTGAGCACGCGGCTCCGGCCGAACCACCCGTCGGTCACCGCCTGGCCGATGAGGCGGCTCAGGTGTGCGTCGGTCATGGGTGGATGGGTGCCGAGCGCGACGAGGTAGTCGAGTGCGGCCACCCGCGCGCCGACCGCCTCCTCGAAGCAACGCACCATCAGGGGCAGCGGCATCGTCCGGGTGCCGTCGGGGACGATGAAGAGGACCCGGCGGCCGTCGAGGGCGAGGGGCGTGAGGCTGTCGCGTACCAGGCGTGCCACGTCGGCGTCCGAGAGGAACACCGGAGTCTCCATGATGGACTACACCCCGCTGAACGCCGAGAAGCCGCCGTCGACCGGGATCACGGTGCCCGTGACGAACGCCGACGCCGGCGAGAGCAGCCACAGCGCCGGCCCGAGCAGGTCCTCCGGTTGGCCGAACCTGGCCATCGGTGTGTGGGAGATGATCGCGCGGCCCCGCGGGGTCAGGTCGCCCGTCTGCTCGTCGGTGAGCAGGAAACGGTTCTGCCTGGTGAAGAAGAAGCCCGGCGCGAGCGCGTTGACCCGGATGCGCGGCGAGTACTCCTGCGCGACGTGCACGGCGAGCCACTGGGTGAAGTTGCCGACGCCGGCCTTCGCGGCCGCGTAAGCCGGAATGCGGGTCAAGGGCCGGAAGGCGGCCATCGACGAGATGTTGAGCACGACGCCTTCACCCCGTGCCGCCATGAGTCGGCCGAACACCTGGCACGGCAGGATCGTGCCGAGCAGGTTCAGGTCGAAGGCCCAGCGCAGGGCGTCCGCCGGCAGGTCGAAGAACGAACGCTCGGGGCTCGTCGTGGCCTCGGGCCGGTTGCCTCCGGCGGCGTTCACGAGCGCGTCCACGTGCGTGAACTGATCGACGATCAGTGCGGCGGCGCGCTCGAGCGACGCCCTGTCCAGGACGTCGGCGTGCAGGGTGACGGCGCGGGACGCGGCCGGCCCCATGAGGTCCAGGATGCCCTTCGCGGGGTCGAGATTGCGGTCGAGCATCGCGACGTGTGCGCCGCAGCCGACCAGCGCGCACGCGATCTCACCGCCGAGGACGCCCGTGGCCCCGGTGATCACGACGGTCTTGTTCGTGAAGTCGTACTGTGAGGTCAACTCGCCGAGATTCATGGGGCCCCGACCACGAACGCCGCGAAGGGCTGAAGGTGCTTCACGAAGTGCTGCTCCAGGCAGGCGGCATAGGCGTCCGGATTGGCCTCGAGCACCGCGCGCAGTCGGTCGGCAAAGCGCGGCTCTTCGCCCTCCCGCGCGGTGAGGACCGACCCGAACGTGACGTGCAGGATTTCCCGCGCATCGAACTGTTCCAGGAGGTCGGGCAGGTGTGCGACGTCGAGCGTCCCGGGAGCGGGCGCGCGTTCGAGCCTCGCAGACACGTGATAGCTGGCCCGATCGGTCTCGTACTGGTCGCGCGAGAACGCGTAGATCTCGCGGAACAACGCGGGCGCGAGCGACGCGAGGGTGCGGAGGGCCTCCAGGTAGCTGGTCCCGGCCGTCTTGAGGTGCACGAGGCCCCGCGTCGTGGCTGCGGCCAGCGGGTAGACGCTGAACTTGTCGGATCCCGAGTGCAGGCTCAGTTTGTACGGCCCGAACTGGCGGGCGATCGCCGCATGCATGGCGAGATCGGCCTCGAGCGCGGCCAGGTCGCCCACGTAGTCGACCCCTTTCTCGAACGTGCCGACATAGCGGGGCGCCAGGCTGACCCACCGCACGTCGAGGCGTCGCAGTTCTGTGGCGATGAACACGTGCTCCAGGTGCGACGTCGGCGTGTCCGTCTCATCGACGGAGACTTCGAGCTCGAACGCCTCGCGGGGCGCCACGCGCGAGAGGTGACGGAACATGCCGGCCACGTGTGCGATGGCGCCGGCATACTTCGCGGCCGCGCGGGCGAGCGCGTCCTCATCGAACGCGATCGTCGCGCCTTCGATGTCGAACGCCCGGCCAAGGTAGCGCGCGCGCAGGCCGGCCCAGGTGTCCTCGAGATCGGCCCACGGCAGCGCCGCGACGGCCGCGGTCACCTGCGCGGCGCCGGCGGTGTCGGCGGCACTCCACACGTGCGCGCCCGGATCGATCGTGAACAGCGTGAACCCCGCGGCCAGACAGGCGTCGATGTCGGCGGTGGTCTTCAGGTGGTCGGCATCCGCGCCCTGGTCCCCGCGCCAGCCCGCCTCGAACGCGCCCCAGGTGGCCGCATCGAGGACCTGCTGCGGACTCCGCCCCGTCCGGGTCATCTCTCGAATCGACTGCTGTGCGAAGACCGGGGCGATGCCCGCCCCCGCGCGGCGGACCGCCCGCACGTGCCCCGGCGTGGCGAGCCCCAGCCGGTCGCCGAGACCCGCCGACGTCCGCAGGCCGAGCGGCCTGGGTGTCAGCCAGGGAACATGCCGCCGCAGCGCCGCCGCGTTTGGTGCAGTGAGCGGGGCGATGAGCAGCGTCCCGTCGTCTTTCGGACACCGCTCCCCGGCGAAATCGGCAAACGCGCAGGGCGCGCCCGGCGACAACCCGATCAGCCGCGGGCCCGTTCCTGTCCGGGCGAAGGCCCATTGGATGTCCCCTGCGTCGGCAACCGACGCCGGCGCGACCTCGAGTGCGGAGTTGGCAATGGCGAGCATGCGTCAACGTCCCCCTGGAACCGGCCCTGTGCGCGAGGCTTGGCTCTGGTGACTGTCGGCGTCCGGACCCGCCCCGCACTCGGCTCCGGCATGCCCGGAGGCGAGCGGGGCGAGTCGGAGCCTGACATAAGAGGTCATACCACTTTACCAAGCTTGGAGTCAAGAGGAGTGACTTATCACCTTCACCTCGCGCCCGGGCGCACCGCCACCTCGACCGGCGACCGCACCCGCGCCGTCGCCGCCGCCAGGCGCGCGTCCCAGGCCGCCACGTCGGCCACGTATCCCCCGCGATCCCAGGCCGAGCCCGCGTAGTACGACGCGACTCCGTCCGGCCCCACGGCGCCCACCAGCAGGACGTTGCCGTCGGCCTCGGCCGGCGCCTCCACGAGCACCGCGGGGTCGAGGATCACGCCGCACCCCAGATGCCCGTTCTCGGCGGTATCGCGAAATGGCTCCCATGTGCGCAGCACGCCGAGTTGACGCTGCACGTCGACCACCGACGCCGCGTTCCGGCGGATGCCCACGCCGTGCAGCAACGACCGCGGCTTGCCGTGAATCGTGTAGCGACTCTCGAAGCGGTTCAGGTGGTGTCCGGCATCCAGCGTGATGCGCTTGACCTCACTGAGAGTGACCCCGTTGGCATCCCAGGGCTCGTACACCAGCTCGAACATCACGCGGATGGGACCGTTCGCGATGACCCGCGATCGGCGGAAGTTGTTCGACGGCGCGAGGCGCCCGCCAACCCACGGCGCATTCCCGCCACAGCCCCGCGTGCGCCCCACGGAGTAGAGATCCGCGCCCTCCCCGGTGTCGCGATGGTAATCATCGACGAGGTACCAGTCGTTGATCACCAGCCGCGGCGTGCGCTTCACCCAGACGTCGATACCGCTGCTCGTCAGCGGTTCCTGCACCCAGGTCTCGAGCGCCTGGCCATACATCCGGTGGGCGACCCGGTCGTTCTCCCACGCGAAATCGTCGCGGCGCTCGCGCACGAACCGGCCGTAGGCCCGGTAGTCCTCGAGCCGGGCGATCCGCCGCTCTCCGACCGACAAGCTGAACGTACGCGTCTCGCCGGGCGCCAGGTCCGCCTGGAACACCAGCTCATCGAACGTCCCATCGTCGTCGAGGTCCACGGCCTGCGCGAGCAGGTCACGACCCTGGGACGCATCCTGCACCCTGACACGCCGGAGGTCGTCGATCGCCAGCGACGACCGCAGCTCGGCGGCCCGCACGACCACGGTCTCCGATGGCCGGGCCTGGTTCAGCGGGTTTGTGACAGAGACCACGGCCGTGGGAACCTGCGCGGTGGGCAGGCCGGCAGCCAGAACGAGCCCGGCTGCCAGGGCCAGAGCGGAAAGCATCCATCGGGACATGACCGTACTCCAGGAAGCGCCGAGACTCGTGCGTCGGGTTGGCCGGGCTCGGTCCCCGGATCGGCGCGATGCCCGGCGTTCAGTGGATATCATAGGTGATGGTCTCGCGCAAGAAGTGGTAATGCCACTATACTTGGCTAGATCAGATCGCCAGGAGGAACCCCGATGACGTCCTGCCGCCTCGTGGTTGTTGCGACCCTGTTGCCCGCCTTCGCGCTGGCCGCCTCCCCCGTCGGGTCACAGTCCAGCCAGCCCCCGTGGTCCGTGCGAATGGCGGACGCCGAACTGGCACGCCATCCGGATCCCATGCTGCAGGACTCCGCCGCGCCGAAGTGGGACTACACGCAGGGGCTCATCTTCAGCGCGATGCTGGCCACGTGGCGGGCGACTGGCGACGAGCGGTACTGGACCTACGCCAGGAAGTACTACGACGGCATGATCGACGCCGAGGGCCGCATCCGCACCTACGACCTGCGCGAGTTCAACCTCGATCGTCTCAACTCGGGCAAGGCGCTCATGGAGATCCATGCCCGGACGCCAGAGCCCCGCTATCGCCAGGCCCTCGACCAGCTCCGCCAGCAGCTGCGCGAGCATCCGAGGACCAGCGAGGGGGGATTCTGGCACAAGGAACGATACCCCTCCCAGATGTGGCTCGACGGTCTCTACATGGGCGCCACCTTCCTGGCCCAGTACGCCGCCACGTTCAACGAACCGTCGGCATTCGACGACGTGATCACGCAGTTCGTCCTCATGGAGCAACACGCGCGAGACGCGAAGACCGGGCTCCTGTACCACGCCTGGGACGAGAAACGTGCGCAGAAGTGGGCGAACCCGGCGACGGGTCTGTCGCCGAACTTCTGGGGCCGCGCCGTCGGCTGGTACGGCATGGCGCTGGTCGACACCCTGGACTTCATTCCCGAGACGCACCCGCGACGCGGCGAGCTGGTGGCCATTCTGCAGCGGCTCGCGCAGGCGGTCGTCAAGGTGCAGGATCCGAAGAGCGGCGCCTGGTATCAGGTGCTCGACCAGGGATCCCGGGAGGGCAATTACCTCGAGGCCTCGGTGTCGGCGATGCTCGCCTACGCGCTGCTCAAGGGTGCGCGGAAGGGGTACCTCGACCGCGAATTCGCCGAAGCCGGGCGCAGAGCCTACGATGGCCTCCTGCGGGAGTTCATCACGACCGCCCCTGGCGGCGGCGTCACCATCGCGCCGGTGTGCCAGGTCGCGGGGCTCGGCAACGACCCGGGCCGCGGCGTGTATCGAGACGGCACGTTCGAGTACTACGTGAACGAACGCAGGCGGGACAACGATCCCAAGGCTGTCGGTCCGTTCATCTTCGCCAGCCTCGAGGCTGAAGGCCGGGGACGGTGAAACAGCATGGACCGGAGCCCGTCGATGAGGATGGTCGCCGTTGCGGTGCTGATGCTGACGGCAGGCGCCGCGCATCCCGGAGTGATCGAGGCGCAGGTGGCGCCGTGGCTGCCCGATGCCGGTGATGGCACGTACCGCAACCCGGTGATCTTCGCGGACTACTCGGATCCGGACGTCGTACGCGTCGGCCGCGACTACTACCTCGTGGCGTCGAGCTTCCAGCACGTGCCGGGCCTGCCGATCCTGCACTCGACGGACCTGGTCAACTGGACGATCATCGGCCACGCGGCCGCGCGCCTGCCCTCCCCCCGCTACGACACGCCACGCCCCGGCATGGGTCTCTGGGCCCCGAGCATCCGCCATCACGAGGGACGCTTCTGGATCTTCGTCGGAGATCCCGATCTGGGCCTCTTCATGACGACGGCCCGCGATCCACGCGGCCCGTGGGAGCCGCTCGTGCTCGTCCAGGAGGCGAGTGGGTGGATCGATCCGTGTCCGCTCTGGGACGACGCTGGCGAGATGTACCTCGTGCACGCGTGGGCGAAGAGCCGTGCGGGCTTCAACAGCGTGCTGAGCGTCCGTCGCCTCAGCCGTGACGGCAGGCGGGTGATCGGCGACGGCACGACCGTGTTCGATGGTCGGGAGCGACACCCGACGATCGAGGGGCCGAAGTTCTACGAGCGGAACGGCTACTACTACATCTTCGCGCCCGCCGGCGGCGTGCGCACGGGGTGGCAGACCGTGCTGCGGGCAAGGCACGTGCTCGGCCCCTACGAGGACCGCATCGTGCTGGACCAGGGCTGGTCGTCGGTCAACGGGCCGCACCAGGGGGCCTGGATCGAGTCGCCGGCCGGCGAGTCGTGGTTCGTCCACTTCCAGGACCGGGGGGCCTACGGCCGCGTCGTGCACCTGCAGCCGATGACGTGGAAGGACGACTGGCCGGTCATCGGGGCCGATCCCGACGGCGACGGCCGGGGCGAGCCCGTGGCCACGTTCCGCAAGCCGGCGCACGTGCCGGGCACGCCTGCCGTCGCGCCGGCGACGGGCGACGAGTTCTCCGGGAGCGCCCTAGGCCTTCAGTGGCAGTGGCAGGCCAACCCGCAGGACCGGTGGTTCTCGCTCACGCGGCGCCCCGGTGTCCTCCGGCTCAGGGCGATCCCCGAGCCCGAAGGAGCCGCACCGCTCTGGCGCGCAGGGCACCTCCTCCTGCAGAAGTTTCCTGCCGAGCGTTTCACGGCGTCGACCGCCCTCGAGCTTCACGCCACCGCGCCCGGTGCGCGAGCGGGACTCGTCGTGATGGGCCGGGACTACGCGGCGCTGTCGGTGGCCCGCACGGCGCGCGGATTCGACGTGAGCCTTGCCGTGGCGCGCGGTGCCGATGCCGACGGCCCCGAACGCATCGAGGCGCGCGAGGCGGTGCCCGGCGGCCGCGTGCAGCTCCGGGCGGCGGTCGGCGCCGGGGCGCGGGTGTCCTTTGCTTTCAGCACCAATGGAACGACGTTCACGCCGATCGGGGCGCCGTTCGAGGCGCGCCCTGGCGCATGGGTCGGCGCGAAGGTCGGCGTGTTCGCCGCGACCCGCACGGAGGGCGCGGCCGGTGAGGCGGATGTGGACTGGTTCCGCGTGGACGCCTCTTCCTCCGCGGACACGCCCATCCGCTGGTCGGAGGTGCTGGCACAGGACCCGGCATGGTATGGCGGCGCAGAGGCGATCCGGGTGGCGGACGCGGTGCTGCTGTACCAGCGGACCAGCGGCGGCTGGCCGAAGAACCTCGACATGGCCAGCCCCCTGCAGGACGTGGAGCGCCGGACCGTCCTGGCGGAGAAGGAGAAGTCGGACGCCACGATCGACAACGGCGCCACGTGGACCCAGCTACGGTTCCTGGCCAGGGTCTACGACGCGACGCGCCTCGACCGGTTTCGCGACGCGTTCGACGCGGGCCTCGATTTCCTGCTGCGGGCCCAGTATCCGAATGGAGGCTGGCCGCAGTTCTACCCGCTGCGCGAGGACTACTCGCGTCACATCACGTTCAACGACGGCGCCATGATGGGTGTGCTCGGGCTGCTGCGCGACGTCGACCGCGGCCGGGCGCCCTGCGCGTTCGTGGATCCGGCCCGGCGCGCGAAGATCGCCGACGCGCTGGCACGCGGCATTCGCGTGACGCTCGCCGCGCAGATCCGTGTCCGCGGCCAGCTCGCCGGCTGGGGTGCCCAGCACGATGCGGAGACGCTGGAGCCGAGGGGCGCGCGCACCTACGAGTTGCCGTCGCTGAGCGGACAGGAGACGGTCGGCATCGTCCGCTTCCTCATGTCGCTCGAGCGGCCCACGCCCGAGGTCGTCGGCGCCGTCGAGGGGGCGGTCTCGTGGCTGCGCGCCGTGCAGCTCAACGGACTTCGAGTCGAGCACCGGAAGGATCCGTCTGCTCCGCGGGGCTTCGACGTCGTGGTGGTCGAAGACCAGCACGCCCCACCGCTCTGGGCGAGGTTCTACGACCTCACGACCATGAGGCCGATCTTCGCCGGGCGGGATGGGGTCCCGAAGTCCCGGCTGGCCGACATCGAGTACGAACGGCGGACCGGTTACAGCTGGCTGGGCCCCTACGCGGCGGACCTGCTGGCCCGGGACTACCCCGCCTGGAGACAGACGATCGCTACCGCGGTCGCCCGTTGACGGTGACGTTGCTGAACGTCAGGCCCTCGACGGCCTCCAGGACGTCCGCCTTCGCGACGCCGTCGAAGCGGCAGTCCACGAGCCGCACGTCCCGGATGGGCGCGTGCGCGTAGCCTCGCAGCAGGAGCGCGTGCTGGCTCTTCCGGCTCGTCACGTTCCGCACGTCGATGTCGCGGACCACCGGAGGAAAGCGCCCGGCATCGCCCTCCTCGTAGAAGAAATTGACGGTCACCACGGCTTCGGCCACCTCTCCCACCGTGACGTCCCGCATGAAGACGTGCTCGATGGTGCCGCCCCGCACGGAATTGGTCTTGATGCGCAGCGCGCGGTCGAGCCGAGGGCTGTCCATCCGGCAGCGCTCGGCGAAGATGTTCCGCGCGCCGCCCGAGATCTCGCTGCCGATCACGACGCCGCCGTGGCCGTCCTTCATCACGCAGTCGCGGATGACGACGTTCTCCACCGGCACGTTGACGCGCCGGCCGTCGTCGTTGCGCCCCGACTTGAGCGCGATGCAGTCGTCGCCGGTGTCGAACGTGCAGCGTTCGATGAGCACGTCCCGGCACGACTCGGGATCGCAGCCGTCGTTGTTGGGGCCGTGGCTGCCGATGGTCACGCCGCGGACGATCACGTTCGTGCACAGGACCGGGTGGATCTCCCACATCGGGGAGTTGACGATCGTGATGTCCTCGATCAGGACGTTCTGACAGCTGTAGGGCTGGATGAAGTTGGGGCGGAGGTCGTGCCCCGGGCCGAAGACGCGCCCGGCGACGGGCACGCCGCGGGCGCCCATCTCCATCAGGGCCGCCCTGGCCGTCTTCTGAGACGTCTTCCAGGGCCACCAGTGCGCGTCCGCGGCCTGGCCGTCCAGGGTGCCCCCGCCGGTGATGGCGATGTTCCGCTGGCCATGGGCATAGACGAACGGCGAGTAGTTCATCAGCTCCACCCCTTCCCAGCGGCTGAACACGACGGGGAGGTAGCTGGCGGGATCGCGACTGAAGGCGAGCGTGGCGCCGGCGGTCACGTGCAGGTTCACCCCGCTCCGCAGGTGAATGGCGCCGGTCACGAAGCGTCCGGAGGGAACGACCACGCGCCCGCCGCCCGCGGCCTCGCACGCGGCAATCGCCGCGCGAAACGCCACCGTGTTGAGCTTGATGCCGTCCCCCACCGCACCGTAGGCGGTGACGTCGAAGTCCCGGGGCGCGAAGCGCGGAGGCGTCACCCGCGCGACGATCGCACCAACGGCGTCCCAGCCGGCGGCGTGCGCCGCACCTGGCGCCTGGAAGACCGGCGAGAAGCCGGGCACGACCATCGACAGGCTGGCCAGCCCTCCGACCTCGAGGAACTCGCGTCGTGAACACCGAGAGGGCATGGCCATCAGAGTCGCACCAGATCAGCGATGCGCACGGGTCGTGATTCGAGGACGCTCTTGCGCGCCGCGATGCCGGTGAGGCAGGACAGGGCGCCCGCGCGTGAGTCGGGCAGGCGCATGTGCTCGGGCACCGGCGTGCCGCGGAAGATCACGTCACGCAGCACGTTGTCGCCGCCGCCGTGGCCCCCTTCGCCCTGGGTGACGGGCACGATCTCCCGCGTGCCGAAGTTGCGCGTCAGTTCGATCTCCGTCTCGACGGGCGGCTCCCAGGGCTGGCGCTCGTAGTCCCTGACCTCGAGTCGCCCTCGCTCTCCGTTGAAGGCGACGCGGTACCCCTCGAACGGCATGAAGGCGTTCAGGGAGTAGGCCATCTGGACGCCGTTCGAGTACCGGACGAGGGCCGTCATCGTATCGAAGATGTCCACGTCTTCACGGAAGACGCAGCCGTCCCGGTGATAGCCATCGACGGCCTCACAGTCGGCATACAGCGCCATGAGCCGCTTGTCCCTCGTCAGGTCCCAGTGGAACTCGCAGCGGTCCTTCATCGGACACGGGCGACAGTGCGTGTGACGGAAGGGACCGTTGCGGCCGTAGCGGCGCAGGTCGCCGTGCGCCACGACCTCGACGGGATCGGCCCCGAGCCACCAGTTCATGAGGTCGAAGTGATGCGTGGCCTTGTGCACGAACAGGCTGCCGCCTTTCGACCGCAGGCGATGCCAGCGTCGGAAATAGTCGGCGCCGTGACGCACGTCCAGGAACCAGGCGAAGTCCACCGACGTGACTCGCCCGATGGCGCCGTCGAGCAGGATCTCCTTGACGGTGCGATGCTTGGGCGCGTACCGGTAGTTGAACGTCACGACGATGCGTCGGTTCGCGCGCCGCTCGGCGTCGAGCACGGCCTGGCACTGCGTCTCGTCGATCACCATCGGCTTTTCGGTGATCACGTCGAGGCCGCGCTCGAGTCCCTTGACGATGAAGTCGGCGTGCGTCGCGTCCACCGTGGTGACCATGAGCAGGTCCGGGCGCGCCCGATCGCACAACTCGTCGAAGCTCGTGAAGACCGGACACTCCACGCCAATCAGCCGCCGCGCCGCCTCGGCGCGGCAGGGATTGATGTCCGCAAGGCCCACGAACTCGAGCACATCGGCATAGCCGGCCGCGAGGTCGCGCCCCCACATGCCGGATCCCCGGTGCCCTGTCCCCACCATCGCGTACCGACGTCGACCGCCCGTCCCGGGTCTCGACGCCGTCTGAGCCGCCTCGGCGCCCCACGGCACGCCGAATGACGGACTCATGGCCGCGGCACCAGCCAGCTTCACGAACGAACGCCGAGTGCAGGCCTGCTGACCGAGTTCCATGACGACCCTCCGGGACCGCGCGTCGTGCGGTCCCCCGTTTGCGTCCAGGCGTTGCGGCGCGCTCACGCGCCGGCGCGGGACGACCCGGCCCCGACCGGCGCCGAGAGCGTCACGGGCCCGAGGCGCGGGACGAGCAGGTGCACGATGGTCAGCGCCACGAGGTACGCCGACCCGGCAATGACGAAGACCACGAGGTAGCTGCCCGTCGCCTGGAGCAGGTATCCGGTGATCTTGGCAATCAGCATGCCGCCGATGGCGCCAGCCATCCCGCCAATGCCCACGACGGATCCCACCGCCCAGCGCGGGAAGGCGTCCGACACCAGCGTGAACACGTTGGCCGACCAGCCCTGGTGCGCGGCCGCTGCCAGCGAGACGATCGCCACGGCGGTCCACAGGTTGGTCACGCGCGCGGCGAACATGATCGGCACGACCGCGAGCGCGCACGCCAGCATGGCCGTCTTGCGGGCGGCATTCACGTTCCACCCGCGCTTGAGCAGCGACGAGGACAGCCAGCCCCCGCCGATGCTGCCGACGTCGGCGACGAGGTAGATCGTGACGAGCGGGGGGCCGATGTGCTGCAGATCGATTTGGTGATTACGGTTGAGGAAATCCGGCACCCAGAACAGATACAGCCACCAGATCGGATCGGTCATGAACTTCGCGATCGCAAACGCCCAGGTCTGGCGGTGTCGCAGCAGTTCGAGCCACGAGACCTTGACCGGCGGGTCCTCTGGATCGCTCTTGATGTAGGCGAGTTCGGCCGGTGAGACGCGCGGACTGTGCTCGGGCGCGTGGTAGAGCGGCAACCAGAACAGCAGCCACAGGAACCCGATCGCGCCGGTGACGAGGAAGGCCTCCTGCCAGCCGTACGTAATCGTCAGCCAGGGCACGACCAGGGGAGCCAGAATCGCGCCGACATTGGAGCCCGAGTTGAAGATCCCGGTCGCGAGCGCGCGTTCCTTGCGCGGGAACCACTCGGCGACGCTCTTGATGGCCGCCGGGAAATTGCCCGCCTCGCCGAGGCCGAGCGCGAAGCGGGCGGCCGCGAAGCTCCCGACGGATCGCGCGCCCGCGTGGGCAAGCGCGGCGAAGCTCCACACCACGAGGGCGGCCGCGTAGCCGATCTTCGTGCCCAGGCGATCGATGAGCCAGCCGGCCAGCACGAGACCGATGGCGTACGCCAGCTGGAAGGCGAACACGATGTTGCTGTAGTCGATCTCGGACCAGCCCAGCTCGTGCTGGAGCGTGGGCTTGAGGATCCCGATGACCTGCCGGTCGATGTAGTTGACCGTGGTCGCAAAGAAGATCAGGGCGCACACCACCCATCGATAGTGCCCGCCCGGAGCCGAGGCGGGAGTCGACGGTGCAGGCGCGGCGGGCGGAGTCGGCGGAATGGTGTGTGCCATAGAGGTCTAGCCACTTGACGTGAAGACGAATACCACCCGCCCCTCCACATGTCAAGCCACGGCCGGTCTCTAGAACGGATGAGGGTCCAAGAGACGTCATTTCGATCCTGCCAGAGACTCGAGTGGACAAGCCACTTGACGAGGCCTGGAGCTGAAACGGCGTATACTGGGCCCGGAGCCGGCTGCCATGGCAAAACCAGCCACACCACGCACCGACAGCACTGAACTCGTCATCAACCACGTCCGCACCCTCATCGCCCGGGGCGAGCTCCGCCCCGGTGACCGTCTGCCGGCCGAACGCGACCTGGCCGCCCAGCTCTCCGTCAGTCGCCCCACCGTGCGCGCGGGCCTCCGAGGCCTCGCCGCCATGGGCGTGATCGAGTCCCGCCACGGCTCGGGCACCTACATTCCTGACGGGCCGCCACGGCTCGGCAGCGAGCCCCTGAGTTTCCTGGCCGCCCTTCACGGCTTCACCCGCGAGGAGATGTACGAGGCTCGCCGCATGCTGGAGGTGAGCGCGGCCGGCCTGGCCGCGGAGCGGGCGACCGCCGAACACCTCGCCGCGATCGCCGAAGAGGTCGCCAGTCTCTTCGCCACGATGGACGACCCGCAGCAGTTCCTGGTCCACGACATCAAGTTCCATCGCGCGGTCGCCGCGGCGTCCGGCAACCCGATCGTGGCCTCGCTCGTGGAGATGGTCTCGGCCCTCTACTACGGGCGTCGGCGCGAGACCGCGGCGCTCGCGACCGATCGCAATCTCCGGGATGCCGCCGAGATGCACCGGCGTATCTACCAGGCCGTTCGCGCGCACGACACCGACGCCGCGCGGGCGCTCATGAACGAGCACCTCGTCCACTCGGCCGCGTTCCAGGAGCAGGAGGAGAAGCACGCGGACGAGGCGAGTCCCGTCTCCCGTCGTGACCTCGCTCACCCGCAGACGCTCGGCCCCGGGGATCGGTCCACGAGGACCACCGATCCGCCCGACACCGCGCCGGCGCGCACCTGACCCGGTGCCCTCTCGCTGGACAAGACCGGCGAGGTTGGGTACTAGTGTCTCCTCAGCGCGCATGCGAAAGCGCCTGCTCGTCCTGCTCGCCACGGCTCTGCTCGTGCTGGTCGCTGCGACGGCGGCCCTTGTCGGAGCACGTGTCCGTGACCGCGACAGTCACCGTGCCCGCGGTGAACAACTCCTGCGCATCTCGAACCCGTCGGAAGAACCGGTCGTGCTCTGGCGTGCGGGACCCACGCTGGATACCGCGAGGCAGGTCGCCCTGCCGGGCCCCTCCGTCTGGCTTCCTGAAGCGAACTACTTCGTCGAGGCCGGCGAGGGGCCGCAGCGGCGTTTTCACCCGGTCCCGCTCTCGGGCTTCCACATCGGTCCCGATACGGACGGCACCTTCGCCCTGGCCATAAGGCCGCACGCCGACGCACCTCCGCCACTGACGCCGACCGGGGCCCCCTGGGTGTACGTGCCCGCCGGCGACTTCGCGTTGGGGGAGGCTGGCAACCCGGGTGAACGGCACCATGTGTACGAGCCCGGCTTCTTCATCGGGGCCTTCGAGGTGACCAACGGCGAATTCCGCCGGTTCCTCGAGGACCCGGCCGGGTACGAGGACAGGCGACACTGGACCTCGCGCGGATGGGCGTGGAAGGCGACGGGCCGGTCCCAGGTGACGGCGAGCCTCGCCCCGGATGCCGCCGACTATGGGCGCTTCGGCGCCGACGATCTCCCCGTCGTGCTGGTGACCTGGTTCGAGGCGAACGCCTACGCACACTGGCTCGACGAGCGCCTCGGCGCGAACCGCTGGAAGATCCGTCTGCCGACCGAATCGCAGTGGGAGAAGGCCGCCAGGGGGCCCGACAGCTTCGACTACGGCCTGGGCAGCACGCTGAGCGAAGCCGAGGCCCCGCTCTACAACTGGCGGAAGAACCCCGGGGTCGACGTCACGCTGGTCGGATGGACCGACACCCGCGACGACTTCAGCGCCAACCGCTTCGGCATGTACCACGCCTCCGGCAACGCTGCCGAGTGGTTGCAGTCGCTGTCTCGGCCGTTCAGCCGTGACCGGCCGTTCCGGGACGACGAGCGCAATGCCGACGAGGGCGACGGCCTGCGCACGACGCGCGGGGGCTCCTGGTACAGCGCGACGACGTCGCGCCTGCGGCTCGGCTACCGCGAGGAGTTCCAGCCGGAGATGAGCAGTAACGACCTCGGCTTTCGCCTCGTCGCACAGCCTCTGCCCTGGGCCGGACGTCGCACACCCTAGCAGCAGGGCACACGGAGTATGCCGGTCATGTCATCACGACGCGCTCTTCATGCGCTCATCCCTTGCGCGATCACCGTGGCGCTGGGCGGTCCGGCCGTGTCTGCCCTTCTGGCGCAGGCCTCAGCCTCCGCGCGCCACGCGCGTGCATTCAAGACGTCCGACGCCGCCGTCGATCCCAGGCTGTTCCTCGAGCACGTCCGCACGCTCAGTTCGGACGGGTACGAAGGCCGACTCCCAGGCACGAAGGGCGAGGACCTGACCGTGGCGTACCTCGCGGACCAGTTCCGGCAGTTCGGCGTCCGTCCCGGTGCCGTCGACGGCACCTACATCCAGACGGTACCGCTCGTCGGGCTGACAGCCACCTTGAGTCCCTTGACGCTTCGCAAGGGATCCACCGAGCGCGCCCTCACGCCCGGCGAGGACTTCGTCGTCTGGACGAGGCGCGCCGTGGAGGAGGCTGCGCTCGAGGCGTCCGAACTCGTGTTCGTCGGCTACGGCGTGGACGCGCCCGAACTCGGATGGGACGACTTCAAGGGCGCGGACCTGTCGGGCAAGACTCTCGTCATGCTGATTGGCGACCCCCCTGTCCCGGATCCGGCAGACCCGTTGAGGCTCGACAAGAAGACCTTCGGCGGCACCGCGATGACCTACTACGGTCGATGGACCTACAAGCTGGACATCGCCGCCGCGCGCAAGGCCGCCGGCGTGCTCATCGTCCATGAGACGGCGGCGGCCGGATACGCCTTTTCCGTCGTGCAGGCGCAACTCGGCGAGCGGTTCCATCTGCGCACGCCGGACCGGAACCTCGCCCGCCCCGCGGTCGAGGGGTGGATGACCCAGGAGGAGGGGCGCGCGCTGTTCAAGCTGGCCGGCCAGGACTTCGAGGCGCTCCAGCGCCAGGCCGCCACCCGAGGCTTCAAGCCCGTCCCGCTCGGCATCACGGCGTCCACCACGATCAGGAACGCGCTGCGTTCCATCGACTCCCGCAACGTGATCGGTCGCATCGAGGGCAGCGATGCCCGACGTCGCCAGGAGTGCGTGGCCTTCACCGCGCACTGGGATCACTTCGGCACGGGCCCGGCCATCGAGGGTGAGACGGTGCGACACGGCGCCGTGGACAACGCCACGGGCGTGGCGGGCCTCCTGGAACTGGCGAGGGTGTTTGCGCGACTGCCGGTGAAGCCGAAGCGCTCGCTGCTCTTTCTCGCCGTCACCGCGGAAGAGCAGAACCTGCTCGGCTCCGAGTTCTACGTCCGACAGCCCGTGATCCCCCTCGAACGCACGCTCGCCGTCCTGAACCTCGAGATGATGAACGTGTACGGCCGGACAGGGGATCTCGTCGTCTACGGGCTGGGAGAATCACAGCTCGACGACTACCTCCGGGACGCCGCCGCCGAGCAGAACCGCTCGCTGAGACCGGATCCCGTCGCGGAGCAGGGCCTGTTCTTCCGCTCGGATCACTTCTCGTTCGTCAAGCAGGGCGTCCCCGCCGTCTGGGCCTCCGGCGGCGAGCACTATCTCGACAAGCCGGCGGACTACGGCCGGCGCGTGCGCGACGAGTTCCTCGCGAACCGGTACCACAAACCGGCCGACAAGCCACGTCCCGAATGGGACCTTGCCGGGGCCATGCAGGATCTGCAGGTCTACGCGGCTGCGGCGTTTCGCATCGCGCAGACGGACAAGTTTCCGCAGTGGGCGCCCGAGTCCGCCTTCCGGGCCGCGCGCGAACACATGTTCAAGAGCCCGAAGCCCTGATTCGTCCTGTCCAGCGTTCAAGGGGAGGGACGTCGGTGCCGATCCCCGGGAAGACGCATGGAACGAGTGGGCCGTCCAGCCGCTTGGCGGGCGATTCCTGCACCGTGGACGCCCCCACGGGTCGCCTTGTCACTCGCCACAATCGCGCTGCTGCTGCTCGCCGCGCAGGCCGCGGGTCTGGTTCTGCGGTTCGAGATGCTTGGCGGCAGGCGAGCCGAGGGCCTGGGCGGACGGCCCGATCTCACCTATAACCTCCTGTGCACGGCAGAGGAGTCGCTGGAGATGGGCGGACTGATCCTCCTCACCTACGCGCTCCTGTCGGCCTGTCGTACCAGGGCCGGCCCCGGCCAGGCGACTCGCGCCCGCGCCTACTGAGTCCGCTGCCAGGTCTGCGAGCGGCCCAGCAGCGAGAACCCGATGTAACCGCGCACCTCCAGCGACCGGCCGTCCTCGGACAGTCTCACCTTCACCCGGTAGATCTTCCCATCGTCCGGGTCGAGCACGCGCCCGCCGTCCCACGCCCGCCCGCGGCCCTTCAAGCCCCACAGGAAGCGGAGCCCGACAATGGGCTTGTCCTTGAATTCGCCCGGGCACTTCAGGCACTTCAGGTCCGCGGGCTCACCGGGCCGCGGGAACGCCTGCACCACGGTCCCCACCAGCTCGTCTCCGACCTGCTCGATCCGGATGACGGACCTGATGTCGCCCTGGCGATCGTCGCGCTGCTGCCAGAGTCCGACAGGAGTGTCGTCGGCCGCCAGCGCCGGCAGGACGCTGGCCACGAGGACCAACGCCAGGGCTGGCGAGCCGTGGCGCATCGTTCGGACGGGATCGCGGGGACCCATGGCCGTCAGCGTCTCCGGAGCGACTTGGCGATCACTTCCTTCATGATTTCGTTGGTGCCGGCGTAGATGCGCTGCACGCGGCTGTCCGCCCAGATGTGCGCGATGTCGTACTCGACCGTATACCCGTAGCCCCCGAAGACCTGGAGGCACCGGTCCGCGATTTCGAACTGCTTGTCGGTGATCCACCATTTCGCCATCGAGGCGGTCACCGTGTCGAGGGTGCCCTCCATGTGGCGCTGGATGCAGGAGTCGAGGAAAACGCGCGCGATGTGCGCCTCGGTCTGGCATTCCGCCAGCTCGAAGCGCACGTGCTGCAGGTCCATCAGGGTTCCGCCGAAGGCCTTGCGGTCCCCGGCGTGGCGTATCGTGAGGTCGAGCGCGCGCTCGATCGCCGTCACGGCCGCCACGGCGACCATCAGCCGCTCGTACGGCAGCTGCTCCATCATCTGGACGAAGCCCCGCCCTTCGGCCGGGCCGAGCAGGTTCGCCGCCGGCACGCGCACGTCGTCGAAGAACAGCTCGCACGTGTCCTGCCCGTGCTGCCCGAGTTTCTCGAGCGTCCGGCCGACGCGATAGCCCTTCAGGCCGCGCGTCTCGACCATGACGAGGGATGTGCCCTTCGAGCCGGAAATCGCCGGGTCCGTTTTCGCGGCGAGGCACACCAGGTCCGCGTGGTAACCATTCGTGATGAAGGTCTTCGAGCCGTTGATCACGTACTCGTCGCCCTTCCGGATCGCGGTCGTGCGAATCGCCTGCAGGTCCGAGCCCGCTCCGGGCTCGGTCATCGCCAGCGAGGTGACGACCTGGCCGGTCGCCATGCGGGGCAGCCACGCCTGCTTCTGCGCTTCGCTGCCGTAGGCCAGCAGGTAATGGGCGACGATGCTCTGGATGATGTTCCCGAAGCTGGTGATGCCGGCGCGCGAGAGCTCTTCGCTGACGACGCATTCGTAGGGCAGCGTGCCACCACCCCCGCCGTACTGCTCGGGAACGTCAGCGAGGAGCATGCCCATCTCGCCCGCGCGGTTCCAGGCCTCGCGGTCGACATGGTGCTGCCCGCGCCACTTCTGGTCGTTGGGCACGAACTGCTCGGCGAGGAACTGCCGGACCGACCGGCGATAGACGTCGAGGTCTTCGGTCATCCATGGAGAACGATAGGTATTGGACATGATGAGCACTCGGGCAACTGGTAACTGGTAACTGGCAACTGGTAACTGGCAACTGTTGATCACTTCGGCGGCATCCGCAGCGCGCCATCGAGACGGATCACCTCGCCGTTGAGCATGTCGTTCTCGATGACGTGGGTCACGAGCGACGCGAACTCCGCGGGCTCGCCCAGGCGGGACGGGAACGGCACCTGCGCACCGAGCGCCTGTTTCACCTGCTCCGGCAGGGAAGCCAGCAGCGGTGTGTTGAAGAGGCCAGGAGCGATTGTGACGACGCGGATGCCGAGCGGGGCCAGATCGCGGGCGATCGGCAGGGTCATGCCCACGATTCCGCCCTTGGAGGCGGAGTAGGCCGCCTGCCCGATCTGCCCGTCGTAGGCCGCAATCGACGCGGTGTTGACCAGCACGCCCCGGGTCCCCGTCGCGTCCGGCGCCTGCTGGGCCATCTGCGCGGCCGCGAGGCGAATCATGTTGAAGGTGCCGACGAGATTGACCTGCAACGTCCTCGTGAAGGCGTCGAGCGGATGTGGCCCCTGCTTCCCGAGGATCTTGATCGCGAAGGCGACACCGGCGCAACTGACGGCGCCGTGCAGCGCGCCTGCCGCGGCAACAGCCGCGGCTATGGCGGCCTGGACCGACGCCTCGTCGCTCACGTCCGTGCGGACGAAGCGGGCGCGCGCACCGAGGGCGCCCGCCACCTCCGTGCCCGCGGCGTCGTTGATGTCGGCCACGACGACGAACGCTCCGCGCGCAGCGAGGGCGCGCGCCGTGGCCGCACCGAGCCCGGAGCCGCCCCCGGTGACCACGAATGCCTTGTCCTTGATGTCCATGGAATCCCTCACTGGGGGTCGTAGTAGCGAACGAACTCGAGAGGCTTGGGCAGTTCAGGGCGCTCGACCCGCAGGACCACCTTGAGTCGTCGCACCTGCTCGTCGCCCGTGCCGGCGGTGTCCACCGAAATGCGGCGCTCCACCTCGAAGCCGTCGCCGAAGTCGGTCTCCCAGACGAGCACGCCCCCGACCCAGCTCGCCCTCATCTTCGTCATGCCCGCGTTGGTCAGTTGGTCGCGCTTCCGGCCGTCCGGGATGAGGCGATCAACGTGATGGTGGCCGTCGACGAGGACGATCTCGCCCGGCTTCTGGGTGACCTCGAGCCGTTCCGGCGCTTCGAGGACGAGCCGCAATCGCTCTCGTGCGCGGGCCCGCTGATCGGGGTCCGTCGTCCGGCCCCCGCCGGTCCGAGGGATGCCCATGCCAGGCATCGAGCCTGGAGAGCCCCGGCGCCCGCCGGGGCCCTGGTCCGCAGGCCCGCCGGCTCCCGGCTCGGGATCGCTCGACTCGCGATCGATCTGCCAGACCCCGGCGAGGTTTGGCTCCCGTGTCTGCGCCGGTGAGGATGGCCCCCAGAAGCCGCACCCGACACCCAACGCGAGAACAACTCCAACCCGGCACACGTGCATGAGGTCCCTTTCGAGCGGCAGCCGGCGCTTCGGACCTTATAATCTGCCCACCCCACCGACGTAAAGGAGTGGTCCATGCAGGTCAGCGTCACCAACAAGGCCCTTGTCACCGTCTCGCTCGTGCTCCTCGTGGGATCCCTTGCGCCCGTCTGGACGGGGCAGGATGCTGCGCTGCAGGAGCGGGCCCGCAGGATTCATGCGGACGCCCTCGTGCTCGACACGCACGTGGACACCACCGGCAGACTGCTGGACCCCCAGTGGAGCTTCCTCGACCGCCACGAACCGGCAGCGCGCGGGGCGGGTCCTGGGAGCGCCCGCCCGACGGGCAATGCGGTGGATCTGCCGCGCATGCGCGCGGGCGGGCTGGACGCGGTCTTCTTCTCGATCTTCGTCCCGGGGACGGTGACGGGACCACCCGCGATCAGGCGCGCTCTGGAGCAGATCGACGCGGTCCGTCGGCTCGCGGAGCGGCATCCCGACCAGATCGCCCTGGCCACGACGGCGGCTGACGTGCGCGCCGCGCATCGGGCGGGCAAGGCCATCGCGCTCATGGGCATGGAGGGCGGTCACATGATCGACGACAGCCTCGCGATGGTGCGCACCTACGCGAGGCTCGGTGTGCGCTATCTCACGCTGACCCACAGCGTGAACACCAACTGGGCCGACTCCTCCGGGGACACTGCGAAGCACAACGGTCTCACCGCGTTCGGCAGGGACGTGGTGCGGGAACTCAACCGCCTGGGCGTGATGGTGGACGTGTCGCACGTCGCCGACAAGACGTTCTGGGACGCGCTCGAGGCCAGCCGCGCGCCGCTCCTCGCCTCCCACTCCTCCTGCCGGGCCATCTCCGGCCACCCGAGGAACATGACGGACGAGATGATCAAGGCCCTGGCCGCGAAGGGTGGCGTGATTCAGATCAACTTCCTGGACGCGTACCTGGACAACGACCTCTATCTCGCGCAGGCGGCGCGGCAGAAGGAACTCGAGCCGCTCCGCCGGGAGCTCGAGCAGAAGTTCCCCGGCCCGGACAACGCGACGCGCCGCATGCAGGAGCTGCGCGCCGCCATGGCCCAGATGCCCCCCTTGCCTCGCCCCTCCTGGGAGAAGATCGTCGAGCACATCGATCATGCGGTGAGGCTCGTCGGCCACGAACACGTCGGTCTCGGCTCGGACTTCGACGGGGCCACGATGCCGATCGGCATGGAAGACGCCACGCAGCTGCCCAGAATCACCGAGGCCCTGCTGCGCAAGGGCTACACGGAGTCGCAGGTCAGGAACATCCTGGGAGAGAACCTGCTGAGGCTCATGGAGCGTGTGGAGGCCGTCGCCGGCGCGCAGTGACGGCGCTAGGCGAGGACTCGGCCCCTCGTCTCGGGGATGAAGGCCCACAGGACCGCCGCCACGAGGAACGCCGACGCCGCGACCGCGAACGCGGGGCCGAAGCCTCGCGTGTCCGCCAGCGAGCCGACGACGAAGGGCGCGACGGCGCTCGCGATCCGCCCCACGTTGTAAGTGAAGCCCTGCGCGGTGGCGCGCATGGTCGTGTCGTAGATTTCCGCGCTGACGGCGCCGAAGCCGGTGAAGTAGCCCGTGCCGAAGAACGCCACGAGCGGTCCGAGCGCGAGCAGGACCGTGGGCTGCCGCGTCGAGGCATAGGCGGTCATCAGCGTCGCCGCCGCGAGCAGGTACCCCACGTAGGCCCGTTTCCGGCCCACCCGATCGCTCACGTAGCCGAAGGTCACGTAGCCGAACCACATCCCGACCTGCATCACGACGATCAGCAGCGACATCGTGACCGTGGGGAGACCGACGCCGCCCTCGGCGCGTGGCAGTGACAGGAACGCCGGAATCCAGAGGTTGAAGCCCCACCACGCGAACATCGTGCAGGCGTTCATCAGTGTCAGAGCGAGCGTGAGGCGGCGCAGCCGGGGCCCGAACATCGCGCGGAACGCGGAGCGACCGGCCTGCCCCGCCTGCAGCCGGGTCCGCTGCCAGATCTCGGGTTCGCGGACGTGTCGGCGCACCCACAGGGTGAACAGCGCGGGGAGGACACCCACGAAGAACACGGCCCGCCAGCCGAAGGCCGGCTGCACCAGGGCGTTGACGACCGCGGCCGCCCCGTAGCCGACGGCCCATGAGCTCTGCATGAACCCGAGGGCCTTGCCGCGGTGCTCTGCGGGCCACGTCTCCGAGACGAGCGCCGCCCCGCTGGCCCATTCGCCGCCCATGCCGAGGCCGAGCAGGACGCGGAACACCGCGAGCTGGGTAATCGACTGGGCCAGCCCGCAGGCTGCCGTGAACACGGAATAGATGAGGACGCTCGCGATGAGCGCGCGGGTCCGCCCGAACCGGTCGGCGATGACGCCGAAGGCAATGCCGCCAATGGCGGAGGCGACGAGCGTCAGGGAACCCAGTTGGCCGGCGGTGGCCTTGTCCATGCCAAGGTCGGCCATCAGAGACGCCAGGACCAGGGCATACAGCATCACGTCGAAGGCATCGAGCATCCAGCCGAGGGACGCGGCAAGTAGCGCCCGGCGCGCGTCAGGCGTCGCCTCGTGCCAGAACGTGAGCAGGCCCGGGCTAGCGACCATAGCCGCCGCCGCCGGGCGTCTCGATGCGCAGGCGGTCCCCGGCGCCGAGCCGGACGCGCGCCTTCGCCTCGATCGGCTCGCTCCGGCCGTCGGCGCGGCGGATGCTGTTGCGTCCGCGGCCGCCCGGCGCTCCACCACAGGCGCCCCAGGGCGATTCGCGACGTCGCTCGGACAGCACGGTCACCTCCGTGTCGCACAACGCCTCGTACTCGCGCACGAGTCCTTCACCGCCCGGGTAGCGCCCGGCCCCGCCGCTGCCCTGCCGCAGCGCGTACTCACGGATGCGCACCGGCAGCACGTGTTCGAGGGCCTCCACCGGCGTGTTACGCGTGTTGCTCATGTGGCAGTGCACGCCACTGAGACCGGGCAGGCCGTTCCGGCCACCCATCCCTCCGCCCAGCGTCTCGTAGTAGGCGAACCTCCGGCCCGACCGGGGGTCCACGCCGCCGAGCGTGACGTTGTTCATCGTGCCCTGACTGGCGGCGGGGATCTGGTCCGGCAGCGCCTGCGCGAGCGCGCCCAGGACGACATCGGTGATGCGCTGAGAGGTTTCGACGTTTCCGCCGGCGACGGCGGCGGGTCTGGTCGCGTTGACGATGGTCCCCTCGGGCGCGATCACGCGCAGCGGGCGGGCAATCCCGTCGTTGTACAGCACGTCGTCGCGCACGAGGCAGCGGAAGCAATAGAGGCTCGCGGAGAGCGTGATGGCGTGGTTCGCATTCACGCCGCCGTCGGTCTGCGGGTCGGTGCCCGTGAAGTCCACCGTGGCCGAGGAGCCGCGGATGCGGACGGCGACGCGGATGGTGATCTGGCGATCCGAGAAGCCGTCGCCGTCGAGGACGTCCTCGAAGCGGTACTCGCCGTCGGGAATCGCGGTGATCGTGGCGCGCAGCACACGCTCGGTGTAGTCCTGGACAGCGGCCGCGTGGCGGTCCACAGTACGGTGGCGGTACTTTGCGACGGCGTGGAGCAGCCGGGTCTCAGCGATACGATTCGCCGCGATCTGTGCCGACAGGTCGCCCTCGCGCTCGGCGGGCGTCCGGACGTTCGCCAGCACGAGCGCCAGGATGTCGGGCACGACCGTGCCGCCCCGCACGAGGGCGACCGGCGGGATGATGAGGCCCTCCTGGAACACCTCGCGTGCGAGGGGCATCGAGCCGGGGCTCATGCCGCCGACGTCCGAGTGGTGGGCCCGGTTGGCCACGTAGAACGCGGGGGCCCGGCCGCCCGGCACGAAGACCGGCGCAACCAGCGTGATGTCGGGCAGGTGTGTGCCCCCGCGGAAGGGATCGTTGAGCGCGATCATGTCGCCGGGCCGCATCGCCGCCTGGTCGATGGCGGCCCGCACTGACAGCGGCATCGCGCCGAGGTGCACGGGCATGTGGTCGCCCTGTGCAATGGTGTGTCCGTGGGCATCGTAGAGGGCACAGGAGTAGTCGAGCCGCTCCTTGATGTTCGGCGAGAACCCGGTCCGGCACAGCGTGACGCCCATCTCCTCGGCGATGGACACGAACAGGTTCTTGAAGATCTCGAATTCGATCGGGTCGATGCGCATCGTGATGGACGCGGTTCCAGAATTTTTTCGGGGTGTGGCAAAAATTGCTAAAAGGACTCCCGACCCCTTTTCACCACCGCATTGCCGCAAGGATCGATGTGAAATCGGTAGCCCGGCGGCACGACGGTGGTGGCCTGCGCTCCCGCCAGCAGCGCCGGGCCCCCGGCGGTCATCCCAGGCGCGAGGCCTTCGACGTGGTACACGGGCGTCTTCCGGGGCCGGCCGCCAAACCAGGTGTTCGCCACGCGGACGGGAACCGGCCTTGCCCGCGACAGCCGCCGGACCCGTGGTAACCCCGGCTTCTCCGTCAGCCCTATCGCCTTCACCCGCAGGGTCACCAGTTCGGCCGGACGCCCTGGGTCCGCATACCCGTAGAGACGGGCGTGCAACCGGTCGAACGCTGCGCGGAAGCCCCCGGCGAACGGCACCGTGAGCTCGTACGACTGCCCGACGTAGCGCAGATCCAGGAAGCGCGCGAGTCGGAGGCGCGCACCCTCGAACCCTTCCGCCCGAAGCTCCCGCGCGGCCGCCGCTTCGAGCGGCGCGAACCTCCGTTCGAACCAGGCCGCGGTGACCGCTTCCACTGGCTGCAGCACGCTCTGCGAGTAGTCCCGCGTGACCTCGGCCAGCAGCATCCCGAGCGCGGAGAGCACCCCCGCGTGGCGCGGCACGACGACCGTGCCAATCTCCAGCGTGCTCGCGATCTCGCAGGCGTGCATGCCGCCGGCGCCGCCGAACGCCACGAGCGCGAAGTCGCGCGTGTCGTGGCCCCGCTGGACCGACACGACCCTGATCGCGCGCTCCATGTTCGCATTCGCGATACGCACCACGCCGTGCGCGAGCGCGAGGGGTTCCAGCCGGAGCCGCTTCGCCAGCACGCCCGCCGCACGCGCCGCGCGGCGACCGTCCAGCGTCATCCGGCCGCCGAGGAAATAGTCGGGATCCAGCCTGCCCAGGAGCAGATTGGCATCCGTCACCGTGAAGTCCTCGCCGCTGCCGTAGCAGGCGGGTCCCGGATCGGCGCCTGCCGAGCGCGGGCCGACACGCAGGGCCCCGCCAGCGTCCAGCCAGGCAATGGAGCCCCCGCCAGCACCGACGGTGTGAATGTCGATCATCGGCAGGCGGACGGGAAAATCACCGACACTCGACTCCGTGGTCACCCCGATCGCGCGGTCGATCAGCGTGACGTCGGTTGACGTGCCGCCCATGTCGAAGCCGATGGCGCGGGGGAACCCTGCGGCAGACGCCACCGCGTGTGCGCCCACCGCCCCGGCCGCCGGGCCGGACAGGATGGTCTGCACCGACGCCGCCTGCGCACGTGCGGCCGAGATGGAGCCGCCGTTCGACTGCATGATGCTCAATCGCGTCCGCCCCAGGGCGCCGGCCAGCGCGCCCAGATAGCGGCTCATGACGGGCGTCACGTACGCGTTGACGACGGTGGTGCTCCAGCGCTCGAATTCCCGGTACTCGGGAAGCACCGTCGACGACGCAGAGACGGCAAAGCCCGCGCGCTCGAGCAGGTGCGCGGCACGACGCTCGTGGTCCGGGTTGGCGTACGAATGGAGGAAACAGACGGCGACCGATTCCACGCCTCCGTCCCGGAACCGCTCGACGAGGGCCTCGATCGCGGCCTCATCGAGCGGCTCCAGCACCGTGCCTTCGGCGGTCATCCGCTCGTTGACGCCCACGGTGAGAGTGGGATCGACCAGCGGGCGCCGGTCCTCGACGAGGAAGTTGTACAGCTCGCGCCGCGTCTGCCGGCCGATGCGCAGCACGTCGCTGAAGCCGGCCGTCGCGACGAGCGCAACCCGGGCACCCTTCCGCTCGAGCAGCGCGTTGGTGGCCACCGTCGAGCCGTGAACGACCTCGAGGCCAGGCGGCCATGGCGCGCGTTGTCGCAGCGGGGCCCCGTCCTGCTCGAGGATCTCGCACAGGCCCTGGAGGATGGCGCGCGACGGGTCGTCCGGGGTCGATCGCACCTTGTGCACGCGCAGGCCCGCCGCGTCCAGCCGCACGAGATCCGTAAAGGTCCCACCGGTGTCCACGCCGATCCTGAGGATGCGCTGCCGCTGACGGTTCAACTCGACCTGCCCTCCGCGGCGACGCCCGCGCGATCACTTCATCTGCGGGAACCCGAGGTTCACACCCCGGTGACGGGGGTCCGGCCACCGAACGGTCACGACCTTGCCCCGGGTGCAGAAATGCACACCCTCGCGCCCGTGGACGTGCGAGTCCCCGAACAGGGAACTCTTCCACCCGCCAAACGAATAGTAGGCCATCGGCACCGGGATCGGCACGTTGATCCCGACCATGCCCACCTGGACCTCATGCTGGAAGCGCCGCGCCGCGCCGCCGTCATTGGTGAACAGTGCCACCCCGTTGGCCCAGCGGTTCGCGTTGACGAGCGCCAGCGCGACGTCGTAGGTCTCGGTGCGCACGACCGCAAGCACGGGACCGAAGATCTCGTCCTCGTAGATGCTCATGCCGGGCTTCACGTGGTCGAAGAGGCAGGGGCCGAGGAAATACCCTCGCTCGTGCCCGGGCACGCGCACCAGGCGCCCATCCTCCAGGAGCGTCGCCCCTTCCGCCTCGCCGCGCTCGACGTATGACAGCACCCGCGTGAACAGGTCCCTGGACGACAGCGGTCCCATCTCGGCCCCATCATCCAGGCCCGGTGCCACCTTCAGCCGCCGCAGCCGCTCACGCACGCGAGGCAGCAGGCGGTCCGCCACGTCGCCGACGGCGACGATGACCGAGATCGCCATGCACCGCTGTCCCGTGGATCCGTAACCCGCGCTGACCGCGGAATCCGCTGCCAGGTCCAGGTCCGCATCCGGGAGCACGACCATGTGATTCTTGGCGCCGCCGAGCGCCTGCACGCGCTTGCCCGCGCGCGTCCCCCTCTCGTACACGTGGCGGGCCGTTGCGGTCGAGCCCACGAAGCTCACCGCCTGGATGCCGGGGTGGTCGAGCAGGGCGTCCACCGTGACCTTGTCTCCGTGCACCACACTGAAGACGCCCTCCGGCAGGCCGGCCTCCGCCAGCCGCTGGGCGAGCCACAGCGAGGCCGAGGGGTTCCGCTCCGAGGGCTTGAGGATGAAGGCGTTCCCACAGGCGATCGCCACGGGAAACAACCAGAGCGGCACCATCGCGGGGACGTTGAACGGCGTGATCCCCGCGACCACGCCGAGCGGCTGACGAATGGAGTAGCTGTCCACGCCGGTGGTGACGCCCTCGGAGAACTCCCCTTTCAGCAGTTGCGGCAGCCCGCAGGCGAACTCGACGACCTCGAGCCCGCGCGTCACCTCGCCGAGCGCGTCGGAGAGTACCTTGCCGTGTTCGCGCGTGAGCACCTCAGCCAGCTCCCGCTTGCGGGTCTCGACGAGTTCCCGGAACCTGAACATGACCCGGGCGCGTGTGGCAAGGGACGCCTCGCGCCAGGCCAGCGCGGCGCGGCCAGCGGCCGCCACCGCCGCGTCCACGACGTCGGCGTCGGCAAACGCGACTCGCGCGATCGCGTCACCGGTGGCGGGGTTGCAGACCTCGCCGAACCGGCTGGGCGTCCCTCCCCAGGGCGCGCCAGCAATCCAGTGCGTCAGCGTGTCGGTGGGCGTCGTCGTGGCAGACGTCGGCGGGGTCGGGGCCATGGGCGCTCCGTTCTCAGGGTGTCCGCTGATTATAGGAGAGAGCGCGCCCGCGCGCGCAGGGAGGACGTGGACGGGGCCGGCCGCAGGCCGACCCCGTCCGCGAAGACGAGCACGCGATCCTAGGACTTGCCGATCACGCGAACGTCGGTGGCGTGCAGCTTCCCCGCCATGTCGTGGAAGGTGACGACCACGCGGTCGTTCATCTTGACCAGTTCGCTCAGCGTGGGCGTCTTTCCTGCAGCCTCGGCCTGGCGGGTCGCCGTGCCGAGCCCCGAGCCGACGATCTTGGTCTTCGAATCGACGGCGAAGGTCCAGGTGGCCGCATCGCCCTTCACCGTGATCGAGTTCGGCCCCACAGCGGTCACGACGCCCCGCGCGCTCGTGCCAGACTCCGGCATCTTGGCTTCGCCGGACATGCCTTCGGGAGCGGACACCCCCGTCCGGATCTCGGTGGCCTTCATCGAGTCGCCCGCATAGTGCACCTCGATCTTGTCACCGGCCTTGAGGGCCTGGTTGAGCGGGAGTCCCTTTTCGCCGGCCGCCTGCGCGGCACGAGTCTTGGTTCCGAGGCCCGAGCCCACCATCTCGGTCGCCGCATCGACCTTGAACGCCATGTCCTTGCCCTGCACGGTCACGGTCACCGAATCGCCGGTCACCGCCTTCACCGTGCCACGGACCCACTTCTGCTGGGCCAGCGCGCTGGCTGGCAGCGTCAGGACCAACGCCACCCCGGCAGCGGTCAACAGCCCCATCATTCTGCCCATCCCGACCTCCTTGAGTTGATTTGCAGCCGCCTTATTCTACGCATTCTACGTCGCCCCACTGCTCACGCCGCGACCGCAATTGCTGAGCTTGGAGCTATGTTGTCGCGCCTCGAGGGACGTCAAGACGCTACACCAGCAGTAACGGAAAACGAAGGGCCCGGTTCGATCCCGGAGGGATCCGTGCTCATGCGGGCTCGTTCCACATGTGACAGTAGGCCTTCCACCACCCCCCCCCCACCCCCCCCCCGCCCCCCCGGCCGCGCCCAACCACCCGGAAACGAAAACCGCCCGCCATCGGTTAGAAGTAGAGCCCGGCCGCCGAGCGCACGAAAGCCCAGTCGCCGAGGATACGTACCTCGTCGGGGGGGTCGAGCGTCACGCGGAACCGGGCCTGCGCAAACGAGCGGCCCAGCCAGGCCTCGAGGGCCCCCTTGCCCTGGAGAGTCTCCTGCCCCGGTGGCATGACGACCACGTCATCGGTCACGAACGCCAGGTAGTTGCGCACGTCACCCGCTTCGGCGGCGCGGGGCCAGTCCTCGTAGAAATGGCGGATGGCCGCCAGATCGGTGGTGTTCGAGTTCATCCTTCACCTCCAGGCCGCGCCGGCGGATGCGGCAGCGCGGCGCCGTGACGGAACGGACACGTGACGGTCGCAGCAGTATACGACGTCCTCCGCGTGACGTCCGCCACATCACGCCGGCACATGACATCGGTCATAGGCCTGCCCTGGCGGCGGTGGTAGCGTCGCGCCCGTCTGTCACTCTCAGGAGGCCGCCCGTGATCCACACCCTGTCTCGTCGTGTCATGGCCGTTGGAATGTCCCTGTTCGTCGTCGCGGTGCTCGCTGCCGCGCCCGCCGCCGCTCAGCCCAAGGACATCGTCGACACGGCTGTCGCCGCCGGGTCGTTCAAGACGCTGGTGTCGGCGGTTCAGGCGGCCGGCCTCGTGGAGGTGCTCAAGGGTGCCGGTCCCTACACCGTGTTCGCGCCCACCGACGAGGCGTTCGCCAAGATCCCGAAGACCGACCTCGACGCACTCATCAAGGACAAGGCGAAGCTCCAGAGCGTGCTGAAGTACCACGTGCTCGCCGCCAACGTGAACAGCTCGGACCTGAAGGCGATGAAGGACTTCGGCACCGTGCAAGGGGGCCGGATCACGCTCGACGCGACCAAGGGGCTGAAGGTCAACGACGCGACCGTGATCAAGGCGGACGTGCCCGCCAGCAACGGCATCATCCACGTCATCGACACCGTCCTGCTGCCCAAGTAGGCGCAGGCGCGAGGTTCCTGCCATAATGGCGGGCCGGCGTCGCCGGCCCGCATGACTCGCCACGCGGACCTGCTCGATCGGGCGTCCCTCAAGCGATACGCCTGGCTGTCCATCGCGGCGGCGCTGGCGACCATCGCGTTCAAAACGCTCGCCTGGTTGCTCACCGGGTCGGTCGGCCTGCTCTCCGACGCCCTCGAGTCGTTCGTCAATCTGGCGGGCGGCGTGGTGGCGCTGGCGATGCTGTCGGTCGCAGCGCGCCCCGCGGACGAGGATCACGCCTACGGCCACAGCAAGGCGGAGTATTTCTCCAGCGGGGTCGAAGGCACGCTGATCGTCGTGGCCGCCGTCAGCATCGCGACCGCGGCGGTTGAGCGGCTGCTCCATCCCCAGCCGTTGCATCAGCTCGGCACGGGCCTGGCCGTCTCGGTCCTGGCCTCCCTGCTCAACCTCGCGGTGGCCCTGACCCTCCGACGTGCGGGGCGCCGGCACAACTCGATCACCCTTCAGGCCAACGCGCAACACCTGCTCACCGACGTGTGGACCTCGGCGGGTGTGCTCTTCGGCATCGGCATGGTGGCCCTCACGGGCTGGCAGCCCCTGGATCCCCTGATCGCCCTGGCCGTGGCCGCCAACATCGTGTGGGCGGGCGGGAGGATCGTCCGCACGTCGGTCATGGGACTGATGGATACAGCGCTCCCCGCGGCCGAACAGGAAGCGGTGCGCGCCGCGCTCGAGCCCTATCTTGCAGACGGCGTGCAGTACCACGCCCTGCGCACGCGACGCTCGGGAGCGCGGCGATTCGTCTCGCTCCACGTGCTCGTGCCGGGCTCGTGGACGGTGACCCGCGGCCATCATCTGCTGGAACAGATCGAGGCCGACATCCGCCGGACCTTGTCGAACGTGACGATCTTCACCCATCTCGAGTCGCTCGACGACCCGACCTCGTGGGAAGACCAGACGCTCGACCGGACGGATCGGCGGTGAACGCGCTGGCCGCGCCCCCTGGCCAGGCGGCAGGCCCGGCATGGCGGAGCCCCCACGCCCCGCCGGGCGGCGGTCCGGGGCTCGCTGGACCGTGGCTGCGAATCCAGACCACTATTCCGGGCTCTTGCGACGACGGCCCGTTCCGTCGACCGGCACGATCCGTGCTGACGCTCGGCACGAGAGTCTTGTGCCCGGTTGGAGGCGTCGCGTATGCTTCGGTGCTGGGCTGGACCACGAACTCGGCCCGATGACTGCTCGATTCTTCCCTTCAGCTCCAGGAGAACCTGCGTGAACACGATACCGCTGTCGGCTTCGTGGTCTTCGGCGTCGCGCCATGCCGTCGCTCCGGTGGTGGCCGCTCTCGTCCTTGCTGCGCTGGGCGCCGGGTGCAAGCGGGAGCAGGCGGCCCCACCGCCGCCTCCCCCGCCCGACGTGCAAGTGGCCCAGGTGCTGCAGCGTGACGAACCGATTTACTCCGAGGCCATCGGTCAGACACGCGGCTCGGAGGAGGTCGAGGTCCGGGCACGCGTCGAGGGCGTGCTCGAGACCATCAGCTTCCAGGAGGGCACGCGCGTCCGGAAGGGCCAGTTGCTCTACACCATCGATCCTCGGGAGTACGAGGCGCGCATTGCCGCCCGACAGGCCGACGTCGCGCGGAGCCAGGCCGACCTCACGCGGCTCGAACAGGACGTCGCACGCTACAGACCGCTCGCCGAGCAGAACGCCATTCCGCGGCAGACCTACGAAACCGCCGTCGCGCAGGCCAACGCCGGCCGTGCGGCCGTCGAATCCTACAAGGCCCAGCTCGAGCAGGCGAAACTGGATCTGAGCTACACGAAGATCTTCGCGCCGACCGACGGCATCATCGGCAAGACCGAGATCAACATCGGCAATCTCGTCGGTCGAGGCCAGTCCACGCTGCTGACCCAGATCTCCAAGGTCGATCCCATCTTTCTGCGCTTCAGCCTGAGCGAGCGGGATTACCTCCGTTTCATGGAGGACCGCAAGGGCATGGCGGCGCGCAAGGCAGCTGCGGGTGCCGCGGCGACCTTCAAGGACGCGCCCTTCGAGATGGTGCTCGCCGACGGCTCGGTCCACCCCTACCGCGGCACCATGGTCTTCGCGGATCGCCTCGTCGATCCCACGACCGGCACGCTGCTGCTCCAGGTGTCCTTCCCGAATCCCGAGGGCCTCGTCCGCCCGGGTCAGTACGGCCGCGCGCGTACGATCGTGGACTTCCGCTCCGGCGCAATCCTCGTTCCACAGAAGGCCGTCTCGGAGTTGCAGGCGACCTACAGCGTCATGGTGGTGACGGCTGACAACAAGGTGGAAAGCCGGCCCGTCACCGTCGGCCCGCGCGTGGGCACGCTCTGGATCATCGACAAGGGGCTCGATCCGGGCGACAAGGTCATCGTCGAGGGTGTCCAGAAGGTGCGGCCGGGCATGACCGTGAAGCCGACCGTCGTCGAGATCAAGGACGCGCCCGTCGCGTCGCCGTCACCCAGTGCACCGAAGGCCGCCGTGGCGGGAGCCTAGCCATGGCGAGTTTCTTCATCCGCCGGCCGATCGTCGCCATCGTCATCTCACTGCTGATGGTCATCGCAGGCGCGGTGTCGCTGTCGCGGCTGCCCGTCGAGCAATACCCGGCGCTCGCGCCGCCCACGATTCGCGTCGAGGGCACGTACGGCGGTGCCAACGCGGAGGTGGTCGAGCAGTCGGTCGCCACCCCGATCGAGCAGCAGGTCAACGGCGTCGACAACATGATCTACATGAAGTCGATGAACACGAGCGACGGCCGCATGCTGCTCGACGTGACGTTCCAGGTCGGCACCGACCTGGACACGGCCAACATGCTCACGCAGAACCGCGTGTCCCAGGCCCAGTCGCGACTGCCGGCCGACGTCATCCAGCGCGGCCTCACCGTCAAGAAGATCAACCCGAGCATCCTGCTGGTCGCGTCCATCTACTCCCCGACCGGGACCTACGACGTCCAGTTCCTCAACAACTACTCCGTCATCAACGTCAAGGACGCGCTCCTGCGGGTCGCCGGCGTGTCGCAGGTGGACCTGTTCGGCGGCGCGGAGTACGGCATGCGGGTCTGGATCCGTCCCGATGATCTGGCCAAGCTGGGTCTGACGCCGAACGACGTGATCAACGCGGTCAAGGAGCAGAACCTGCAGGCGCCGGCCGGGCAGATCGGCGCGGCGCCATCTCCGCCCGGGCAGCAGTTCACCTACACGGTGCGTGCGCCGGGGCGGTTCACCACCCCCGAGGAATTCGAGGACATCATCATCCGCGCCACGGCCGACGGTCGACAGGTGCGACTCAAGGACATCGGGCGGGTCGAACTCGGCTCGGAGAACTACAAGTCGTTCGCGCGGCTCGACGGCAAGCCGGCGGCCTGCCTGGCGGTCTACCTCCTGCCCGGCGCCAATCAGGTTGCTGCCGCCGAGGGCATCTACAAGACCCTGGAGGAGCTGAAGCAGTTCTTCCCGACCGGCGTGGACTACAAGATCAGCTACGACACGACGCCGGCCGTCGAAGCCTCGATCGAGGAAATCAACCACACCCTCTTCGAAGCTATCGTCCTTGTCGTCATCGTCGTGTTCGTCTTCCTCCAGAATTTCCGCGCCACGTTCATCCCGCTCATGACGGTGCCCGTGTCCCTGCTCGGCACCTTCATCTTCTTCCCGTTCCTCGGCTTCTCGGTCAACACGCTCACGATGTTCGGCCTCGTGCTCGCCATCGGCATCGTCGTCGACGACGCGATCGTGGTGGTCGAAGCGGTGATGCACAACATCGAGCACGGGATGGACCCGAAGACGGCCACGCAGAGGGCCATGGAGGAGGTGTCGGCCCCGGTGGTCGGCATCGGCCTCGTGCTGACCGCGGTGTTCGTGCCGGTCGCGTTCATGGGGGGCCTCACCGGGCGCCTCTACCAGCAGTTCGCGCTCATCATCGCGATTTCGGTCATCCTGTCGGTGTTCAACGCGCTCACGCTCAGCCCCGCGCTCTCCGCGATGCTCCTGAAGCCGGCCAAGCCCGCTCGCGGGCCGCTCGGCATGTTCTTCCGGGGGTTCAACCGGGTGTTCGACGTCACGACCAAGGGCTACGTCGGCACGGCGATGGGGCTCGCGCGCAAGGCGATCCTGAGCCTCGCGATCCTGGGTGTCGTCGTCTTCCTGTCGTGGGACCTGGCGAAGCGGCTGCCGCAGGGGTTCATCCCAGACGAGGACCAGGGCATCATCCTCGCGAACGTCACCCTGCCCAACGGCTCCTCGCTCGACCGCACCGACGCGGTGCTGCAGAAGGCCGAAGAGATCGTGGCCAGGACCCCCGGCGTCGAGACCTTCAACACGATTGGCGGTCTCGGCCTCCTCACCAACTCGTTCCAGTCCAACTTCGGCACCTTCTTCATCCGGTTGAAGCCGTGGGAGGAGCGGACGACGCCAGAGGAGTCGCTCCGCGGGATCATCGGGCACCTGCGGGCCGAACTCGGCAAGCTGCCCGAGGCGGTGGCCTTCCCGTTCATCCCGCCATCGCTGCCCGGGTTCGGCGCCGCGGGCGGCTTCAATTTCATGCTGCAGGATCGCAGCGGAACGATGACGGTGGCACAACTCGGCGACGTGTCGCAGAAGTTCCAGGCGGCAGCCCGGCAGCGCCCCGAAATCGCGACCGTCTTCACGGCGTTCGATCCGACGGTGCCGCAGTACGGCGTCGACCTGGACCGCGAGAAGTCGCGCAAGCTGGGAGTCCCGATCACGGACGTGTTCGCGGCACTGAGCGCCGGGTTCGGCGGAGCGCTCGTCAACGACTTCAACCGGTTCGGCCGCCTGTACCGCGTGTTCGTGCAGGCGGAGCCGGAATACCGCCAGCGGCCCGAGGATATCGGTCAGATCTACGTGCGCAGCACGACGACCAACGCGATGATCCCGCTCTCGACGCTCGTGACCGTGACGCCCGAGTCGGGCACCGAGCTGACGACGCGGTACAACCTGCTGCGGTCGGTCGAGATCACCGGATCGCCGGCGCCCGGGTACAGCTCCGGCCAGGCGATGGCCGCCCTCGAGGAGGTGGCCGCGCAGGTGCTCCCGCCGGAGATGGGGTACGCGTGGACGAACATGTCCTACCAGGAGAAGACCGCGCCCAGCCCGGTGCCGACCTTCGTCATGGCCGTGGTCTTCGTGTTCCTGATGCTCGCGGCCCTCTACGAGAGCTGGTCACTGCCCTGGGCGGTGCTGCTCGGCACGCCGGTCGTGGTCCTGGGCGCGTTCTTCGGTGTCTGGCTGATGGGGTTCGACCTGAGCGTGTACGTCCAGGTGGGCCTCATCATGCTCGTCGGCCTGGCTGCGAAGAACGCGATCCTGATCGTCGAGTTCGCGAAGATGGAACACGAGAAGGGCAAGGCCCCGATCGAGGCGGCCCGTGAGGCGGCGCGGCTGCGCTTCCGGCCGATCCTGATGACCGCGTTCGCCTTCATCATGGGCGTCATCCCGCTCATGCTGGCGAGCGGGTCCGGCGCGGCGTCCCGTGCGGCCATGGGCAGTGCCGTCTTCTTCGGCATGCTCGTCGCGACCTTCATCGGCGTGTTCATCTACCCGGCGCTCTTCGTGCTGATCTCGTGGTTCGACCGCAAGAAGGAGGCCGCCCGCGCAGCGGCCGGGCCACCAGCCCCGTCCCCCGAGCCGGCGGGTACCCACGGCGGAGGGCACTGAGATGCGACGCACACACCCGCTTCTCGTCGTCCTGTTCCCGCTGGCCGCCTCGACGGCGTGCGCGCCGATGGGGCCGACCTACACGCGCCCCACCGTGACGTCGCCCACGGCGTTCCGCGGCGCCGTCGTCACATCCGACCAGGCGAAGTCTGTTGCCGACCTGCCGTGGTTCGAGATGTTCGCGGAACCCGAGCTGGCCGCGCTCGTTCGCGAGGCGCTGGACCACAACCTGGACCTCATGTCAGCGCTCGCCCGGATCGAGGAGTTCCGGGGCCGCGCCGCGCTGGCAGGCGCGGATCTCAAGCCCTTCGTCGGCGGGGAGGCCACGACAGCCGCGTCGCCCACCAGGACGAAGTTCGACAACACCTACAGCACCAGCCTGTTCTTCAACTGGGAGATCGATTTCTTCGGTCGGCTGCGGCGAATCGCGGAGGCGGCGCGTTACGACCTGCTGACGAGCGAGGAAGGCACGCGCGCGGTGATGGCCTCGGTGGCCACCACGGTCGCGCAGTCCTACGTCACGCTGCGGTCTCTCGACGAGCAGCGCGAGATCATCCTCCGCACGATGAAGGCCCAGGAGGAGGCGCTCGCCCTGGTGCGGCTGCAGAACCAGGGCGGCGTCGCTTCGGGCATCGAGGTGCAGCAGGCACTCACGCAACTGGCAACCACGCAGGCCGCGCGCCCGGAGGTGGAGCGGCAGATCCTCGTCGTCGAGAACCAGTTGAGCGTCCTGCTCGGACGGCCGCCCGGCAGCGTCGTGAGGGGCACGGGACCGAGCCGGCTCCCCACCGCGCCGGACATCCCGGTGGGGCTCCCCTCGGCGCTGCTGGAACGGCGCCCCGACATCCGCCTGTCCGAGGCGGCGCTGCGCGCGGCCGTGGCGCGTATCGGGGCGGCCGAGGCCTCGCGAATCCCCGTTCCACGCATCGGCCTCACGGCCTCCTTCGGGCGGATGAGCACCTCGCTCGAGGACTTCTTCTCCGGCGGCAGCAAGGCCGAGAACCTCGTGTCAATCGGGCCGTTCCTCCAGATCCCGCTGTACGACGGCGGGGCGGGCAAGGCGCGCGTTCGCATCGCGCGCGCGCAGGCCGAGCAGGCCGCGCTCGACTTCAGGCAGACGATTCTCGTGTCGTTCCGCGAGGTCGCCGACGCGCTCGCGACGATCCAGAAGATCCGCGACGAGATCGCCGCAAACGAAACCCGTGTCACCGCCGCATCCGAGTACCTGCGGCTGACCGACCTCCGCTACCGGGGCGGCGTATCGAGCTACCTCGAGGTGATCGACGCAGAACGGCAGCTCTTCGGGGCCGAGATCGATCTCAACAGCAGCCGGCGCACCCAGCTCCTCGGCGTACTGGACCTGTACCTCGCCCTCGGCGGCGGATGGTCCGACGACGAGCTGAAGAAGCTGGGCGAACGCCCGATGACCGCGATGCAGTGAGGCCAGCCATGGATGTCATCAGACGCATGCCCCGGGCAGGATGCAGGCGGATGGTTGCCGCGCTGGCCGTGTTGACGGTGCTGACTGGCGCAGTCGCGGCGTCGGCTCAGACCGGCATGCGCACGCAGGCCCCGGGGGCGGCGCAGGTCGGGGGGGCCATCGACGGCCGAGTCGTCGATGCCGCCGGGACCGGCGTGCGCGGCACCGCGGTCACCGCCAGAGACACCGCCA
>CAYLZN010000005.1:0-31281 GCA_964387935.1 uncultured Vicinamibacteraceae bacterium
CGACGTCACGCTGGGCCGCGCGACAGTGTGGAGCCGCGCCGACCGCCCGGCGCGGCTCGTCGTCGACTGGGACACGACTGAGGCGTTTGCCGACCCACGCCGGGCCGACACGGCAGCCGCGCTCCCCGAGACCGGCCTCACGGCGCGTGTCGCCCTCGAGGACCTGCCGCCGGGCCAGCGCATCCACTACCGCGCCCGGTTCCAGGATCTCGCCGACCTGCGCCGGTGGAGCGCACCAGAGGTCGGCAGCTTCGTGTCCCCACCCGTGGACCGCCGGTCGGTCACGCTGGCCTGGTCCGCCTGCTGCGTGGGGCAGGGCTGGGGCATCAACGAGGCGTGGGGAGGGATCCGGATCTACGAGACGATGCGGCGGGCCCGGCCCGACGCGTTCCTCCACCTGGGCGACACGGTCTATCCCGATCAGCCACTCCTTCCCGAGGTGAAGCTGGACGACGGCACCTTGTGGCACAACGTCGTGACGCCGGCGAAGGCCAAGGTGGCTGAGACGCTCGACGAGTTCCGGGGCAACTACCTCTACACGTGGTCCGACGCGAACGCCCAGCGCTTCAACCGCGAGGTCTCGCTCACGGCGACCTGGGACGACCACGAGGTGTTCAACAACTGGTACGAGGGTGTCAGCCTCGACTGGGACGCGCGATACACGGTCAAGAGCCCCGGGTTGCTCGCCGCACGCGCCAAGCGGGCTCTGCTCGAACACTACCCCTTCCGGCTGGAGGGCCCCGACCCGGAGCGGCTCTATCGCGTGTGTCACTGGGGGCCGCTGCTCGATGTATTCGTTCTCGACCTGCGCAGCTACCGCGGGCCGAACACCACCAACCGGCAGCCGGCTCAAGACGAGGCCACGCGTGTGCTGGGCGCGCGGCAGCGCGAGTGGCTCAGGCAGGAACTGCGTCGCTCCACCGCCACCTGGAAGATCCTGATGTCCAGCCTGCCGATCGGCTTCGTCGTCGGCGACTACCCGGAGACCACCGCTCTCGAGGGGCTGGCCAACGGCGACGCGGGAGCGCCCCTGGGACGCGAGCTCGAAATCGCCGATCTGCTGCGTTTCGTGCGGGACGAGCGGATTCGCAACGTCGTGTTCGTCACCTCCGACATGCACTACTGCACGGCGCAGCACTATCATCCCGACCGGGCGCGTTTTGCGGAGTTCCGCCCGTTCTGGGAGTTCGCCGCCGGGCCGATGCATGCCGGAACGTTCGGGCCGAACCGCCTGGATCCGACCTTCGGCCCCGAGGTTCGCTTCGTCGGCATCCCGAAGGGCATGAGGCCCAACCGCCCTCCGAGTGACGGACTCCAGTTCTTCGGCCTGCTCCGCATCGACGGGCCACGCGGCGTGCTCAGCGTGTCGCTGCACAACGTGGCGGGGGAGTCGCTCTGGACGATCGACCTCGAGCCCGAGCGGGAGTGAGGCCCCGGGGCAACTCGGGGACCCTCCTTCTCGTCAAAGGGTGTGATTCGAGGAGGAGCGCATGACCCGCATCGTCCGGTTTGCAGCCGCCATCGTGTTCGGCGCGGTCGTTGGCACCACCGTTCCGCTGTCCACCCTTCCCGAGAACGGCCGTCTCGGCCCCGCGACGGCACGGGGGCAGCAGGCCGAGCCCTTCCAGTGGAGGGGGCAGGTGGGCCAGGGGCAGTCCGTTGAGATCAAGGGGGTGAACGGTGCGGTCTCCGCGCAGCCGGCCTCAGGGTCGATGGTCGAAGTCGTGGCGCGCAAGTCAGCCCGGCGGAGCAACCCGGCCAGCGTTCGCATCGAGGTCGTCGAGCACGCCGGTGGCGTGACGCTGTGCGCCGTGTATCCGAGCGCGGACAGCCAGCCCAACGAGTGCAAGCCGGGCAAGGGCGGCCGCATGACCACTCGCGACAACGATGTCAAAGTGGACTTCGAGGTCCGCGTGCCGCCGGGTATCGCCCTGCAGGCCCACACGGTCAACGGATCGATCGAGGCCAGCGGGATCGACGGCCACGTCAGCGCACACACGGTCAACGGCTCGGTCAAAGTGAGTGCGCGCGGCGTCGTCGATGCGGACACCGTCAATGGGTCCATCGTCGCCGACCTCGGGGACGCGTCGTGGGATGGCACGCTGGAGTTCCAGACGGTCAACGGCAGCATCGAGGTGGGTCTGCCGGCTGACGCCAGCACCCGGGTGACGGCCCGGACCGTGAACGGGAACCTGCAGAGCGACTTCCCGGTGACGGTCCAGGGGCGCTTCGGTCCGAAGAAGTTCGAGGGCACCATCGGCAGTGGCGGCCGTGACCTCAGGCTGGAGACGGTCAACGGTCGCATCACGCTGCGTCGATCGGGAGCGCTCTGATCGTCGCTCCGCGATACACTGCGGGCATGTGCCGCAACATCAGGACCCTGGCCAACCTCGCGCCGCCCGCAACCGACGACGAGGTTCGGGCGTCTGCGCTGCAGTTCGTCCGGAAGCTGAGCGGCACGAACCGGCCGTCGAAGATCAATCAGGCCGTGTTCGATCGCGCCGTCGAGGATGTCACGACGGCCGCCCACCGGCTGATCGCGTCCCTTGCGACAGCCGCGCCCGCGCGCGACCGCGAAATCGAGGCCGAGAAGGCCCGCGAGCGATCACGCCGCCGCTTCGCACGGCGTGACGTGTAGCTCGCGCAGCCGACCTTCGCGAATCACGGTCAACGTCGAGCGCCTGCCGATCGCGTCCCCGCGGAGGGCACGAAGCAGATCGCGGATCCCGTGAACCCCGTGACCGTCGAACGCGACGACGATGTCGCCTTCGACGACACCCGCGGCCGCGGCCGCCCCGCCGGGCAGGAGTTCGGCGACCAGGACGCCTTGCGCCTGCGCCAGGCCGAGCGCGCGCGACAGGGCCGGCGGAAACCGCGTGTCCTGCCCCCGGATGCCGATGGCGCTCCGCCGGACGCGTCCGTCGCGAATCAGGTCCATGACGACATCGCGAGCGGTGTCGACGGCGACGGCAAAGCTGAGACCCTGGCCGCCGAGGATCATCGCCGTGTTGACGCCGATGACCTCCCCGGCGCTCGTGACGAGCGGTCCGCCGGAGTTGCCGGGATTCAAGGAAGCATCCGTCTGGATCACGTCCTCGATCAGGGTGCCGCCTTGCGAGGGAAGCGAGCGTCCCAGTGCGCTGACCACGCCGGTCGTCACCGTGTGCTCGAATCCGAGCGGGTTGCCAATGGCGATCACGAGCTGTCCGACGCGAAGCGACGACGAGTGGCCGAGCGGCGCGCTGACGAGGTCGTGGGCGCTGACGCGGAGGACGGCCAGGTCGGTCGACGCGTCCGCGCCCACCACATCCGCCCGCAGATGGCGCCCGTCCATGAGGACGACGTCGACGCGCCGCGCGTCGCGCACGACGTGGCAATTCGTCAGCATCAGGCCGTCGGGCGTGAACACGAAGCCCGAGCCGGAGCTGGCAGCCCAGGGGCGCCGCGCCCCGCGCGTCCGCGCATCCGGCCGGGAGGCATCGACTCGGACGACCGAGGGGCCCACCCGGTCGACCGCAGATACAACGGCTCGTGAGTAAGCGTCGAGGAGGTCGGAATCGGACATAAGAGTGATCTTGAAGGCGTACGGCGTACGGCGTACGGCAAGGCTCAGAGAAGGACGAGGCCGCGCTGGAGACCCCGCGTGACCGCTTCCGTGCGGTTGCCGACACCGAGCTTGGCGTAGATCGTCGAGACGTGCACTTTTACCGTGTGCTCGCTGATGCCGAGCCGGGCGCCAATGCCGCGGTTCGACAGGCCATCGGCGAGCAGACTCAGCACCTCGCGCTCTCGATCGGTCAGCGGTTCCTCATCGTCGGCGCGGAGGATGGCCGTCGCGTCGATGCTCCCCGCTGGTGAGCCAGCCCCCAGAGCACTGGTCGCCGTGCGCACGTCCACACCTGCATCCTCCAGGATCCGGACCAGTTCGTCGCGGGCACGTCCCGGCTCGGCGATCAGCAGCACTCGAGTCATCGCAGCAGGTCCCGGCTCAGCGGAGTCGGGTCTCGCGCTCGCCGACCGTGACCGACAGCGCGTGGAGAGCCAGGCCGCGCACGACGGTCACGGGCGTCACGTGCCCGACGCGCTCGCCCGTGAGCAGGCTCACAAGGGCATCGGGCTCCGACACGGTGTGGCCGTCGAACTCCACCAGCACGTCACCCACGAGCACCCCAGCGGCGGCGGCCGGCCCATTTGGCACCACCGACGTGACGAGCAGGCCCGCGCGCTGGTCATGCGGCCCGGGCTGGCCGGGCGCGAGCATGACCGGCATCGACGACACGCCCAGGAACCCGCGGCGGATGCGTCCATGGGTTCCGATCTCTTCGACCAGGCGCATCACGGTCGGCCAGGGCAGGGCCAGGCCGGCCGTCCGGTGCGACCCGGCGATCGCAAGGCCGACGACGGCGCCGCGGGCATCGAGGAGGGGACCGCCGGAGTAGCCAGGATAGGGGGCGATCGTCGTTTGAAAGACCTCGTCCTGGCGGGTGCCCCGTCGACGCTGCAAGATGCCACGGGTGTGCACGATGCCGACGTGCGCCACGAGGCGGTCCCAGGCGCGCCCGACACTGACCACCACGGACCCGATGGCGGGTTCTCCTCCCGGCGTCAGACCGGGCGCTGCAAGGCCTTCCACCTGCAGCACAGCCAGGTCGGTCGACGCGTCGCGCCCGAGCACGCGCGCGGACGAGGTCGTGCCCTGGGCCCACACCTCGACGGTGCTGGCCTCAGGATCCAGCGCGTGGCTGGCCACGACGACGTGTTGCCTTCCAGCGACGGTCCCACTGGCCAACGACGCGCCCGATCTCACCCCTGCCACGGAAGGAGCAGCCCCTTCCACCAGGGCCGCCAGATCTGCTGAGAACTGCGAGAAGGTCACGGACACGGTCATGAAAGCGCCTCCACTCACCACTCAGCGTACGCCGCGCGGGGTGCCCGCGCATCACCCGAACGGGGGAGCGGCGACAACTGGTCGCAATCCGGCTGGCGGCTGGCGCCTGGCGGCTTGCGGCCAGGAAGGCAGTAGACTCCCAGGATGCCACTGGACCCGGTGCTCATCTTTGGCAAGGATTCCTGTCCCTATACCACCGCCGCGCGCGAGGACTACGCGGGGCGGCGCATCCGCTTCGAGTATTTCGACGTCTTGAAAGATCCGGCGGCCATGACCCGCATGCTCCAGCACTCGAAGGGGGCACGCCAGGTGCCGGTGATCGTCGAGAACGGGCAGGTGACCGTCGGCTTCGGCGGCAGTTGAGGCGTCTGAATCCGGCCCCGGGCTGGGGCCATGCGAGCCAGTCATGATTGTTGCGAGTCTCCGCATCTCCCGCGGCTCGAGGCGCCTGCGTCTCGGGCTCCCGTCAGCCGCCGTGGTCCTCCTGCTCGCGTGCGGTTCCTCCATACCGCCTGCGCGCGCGCAGGAAGCGACGACCGTCCTGGTCCCCGACGCGGTGTTCGATGGCGAGATGGTCCGGCCGGGGTGGCAGGTCGTGGTGCGTGGCGAGCGGATCGTGTCGGCCGGCCCTGGCGCCGGCGATGGCGCCCCGCCAGGCGCCATCGTGTACCGCCTGCCGGGTCACACCGTCATGCCCGGCCTGATCGAAGGCCACGGCCACCTGCTGCTGCATCCGTACAACGAAACGTCCTGGAACGATCAGGTGCTCAAAGAACCTCTGGCCTACCGCGTCGCGCGCGCGGTCGTCCACGCCGAGCGCACGCTGATGGCTGGCGTGACGACCTTCCGAGATCTCGGAACCGAGGGCGCCGGGTATGCCGACGTCGGGCTCAAGCGTGCGATCGAGGAGGGACTCGTCCCAGGTCCCCGGCTGCTCGTCAGCGGCCGCGCGATGGTGGCGACGGGCAGCTATGGGCCCAAGGGGTTCGACCCGTCATTCGTGGTGCCGCAAGGGGCCGAAGAAGCCGACGGCCTCGATGGCGTCATCCGCGTCACGCGCGACCAGATCGGCAAGGGCATCGACCTCGTCAAGGTGTATGCGGATTATCGGTGGGGACCGTCGGGCGAGGCGCGGCCCACGTTCTCTCTCGAGGAACTCACCCGAATCGTCGAAACGGCCCGCAGCAGCGGCCGGCCCGTCGTCGCCCACGCCTCGACAGCGGAAGGCATGCGGCGCGCTGTGCTCGCTGGCGTCGAGAGCGTCGAACACGGGGATGCTGGCACTCCGGAGGTGTTCCGCCTCATGGCCGAGCGTCGAGTGGCCCTCTGTCCGACGCTGGCCGCGCCGGAAGCAACCGCCATGTACGCGGGGTGGAAGAAGGGGACGGACCCGGAACCCGTCAGGCTGGCGCAGAAGCGCGAGACCTTCCAGGCCGCCCTGGCGGCCGGCGTGCCGATCTGTTTCGGCGGCGATGTCGGCGTCTACGCGCACGGCGACAACGTGCGTGAACTCGAGTTGATGGCCGCCTCGGGGATGCCCGTCGCCGACGTGCTCCGTTCGGCGACGTCCCTCAACGCGACGCTGCTGCACCTCGAGAATCGCGTGGGACGAGTGGCCACCGGTCTGCTGGCCGATCTCATTGCCGTCCACGGCGATCCCAGCCGCGATCTCGGCGCCCTCCGCCGCGTCACCTTCGTGATGAAGGGTGGAACGGTCTACCGGAACGAGGCGAATGCGAGCAGGAACACGAAGTGACCGAGCCAGGCGGCGGCCGTGCCGCTCCACAGGCGCAGGATCCCGAGGGCGAGCCCGAGCGCGAAGAGCGAGAACAGCCCGGCCCACCCGCTGGTCCAGGCCAGCGGTGTGACGAACACGAGGTTGGTCAGCACGAGGCCCAGCCGCGGCTGTAACAGGCCGCGGTAGGTGATCTCGCTGCCCGCCGAGGCAAGCAGCGCCAGAACGACCAGGGTGGTGTGCGGCCCGCCGGTTGGCAGCCACGGCTGTGACAGGACGCCCACGGCCCGCGCCCCCATCAGAGACGCCGCGACCGGCAGCAGCCAGGCCAGCGCAAGTCCCACGCCGACCGCCACGAGGACGGCCGTTGCGCTCGGTCGCGCGAGGCCCAGCCGGGAGAGAAGCGCTCCGCCCACGCGCCCGGAACCAGGCCCCGCCACGAGGAAGGTCGCGAGCACGAACCACCCGAGCTCCAGGCTCCGATCCTCGAAACCTGGCAGGGTGATCGGCGGCGCTTCGGCGGGCAGCACCCCGGCCGGCAAGGGAAGGGGGGGATGGCCAATGACGAAGAGCGGCAGCAGCGGAATGCACGCGATCGCGATTGCCCCCGCCAGCGCCACGGCGTGCGACGACAGATCGGGGTCGATGGGGACGATGTCGCAGGCAGCCTCGCGCACGGCCCGGAAGAGCCCCAGCAGGCTGGCGGCCGTGCTGAGGGCGAGCAGGGTCATCAGGAACCCGAGCCTGGCCTCGCCGGCCGCGGTGAACTCGACGTCCTGGCTCGCGCGGTTGAACGCGCCGGGCTCGACGCTGTTCAGCACGACCAGTGACAAGGTGCCGAGGGCGAGCGCAGAGACGGCGGCAGACAGCAACAGGAGCGCAAGCGAGCGTGCCGCCGGGGATTGGTCGCCGCCCCGCGCGAGCACCGCCACCAGCGCGAAGCACGCGGGGACGAACGCCGAGCCGATGGGGCGGGCGAGGCTCGAGCCACCGGCCTGCAGGACCCCCGTCACCAGCACGGCGGCGAGCAGGAGGAAGGCGAGCCGCCAGTTCACGCGTCCACTATACTCGGGCCCAAGGGGAGGCTGGACCGATGCGCGCCATGGTGCTCGAAGGCCCGCGTCAGCCGCTCGTGCTGCGCGACTGGCCCGAACCGGAGCCCGGCCCGGACGCTGTGCTCGTGGCCGTCGAGGCGTGCGGGGTTTGCCGGACGGACCTGCACGTGGTGGACGGCGACCTCCCGTTTCCCGGAAGTGCCGTCATCCCCGGCCACGAAATCGTGGGGCGCATCGTCAGGTGCGGCGCACGCGTCTCGGCCCTCGCCGAGGGGCAACGGGTCGGGGTGCCGTGGCTCGCCTGGACCTGCGGCACGTGCGGATTCTGCCAGGCGGGGGCCGAGAACCTCTGCGATCGGGCGGCCTTCACCGGCTTCACCCGCCCCGGCGGATTCGCGGAGTTCGTCGCCGCCGACGCGCGCTACGTGTTTCCCGTCGACCCCGACGGCGACGCCGCGTCGATTGCGCCGCTCCTTTGTGCAGGCCTGATCGGCTATCGGGCGTACGCCATGGCCGGCAATGCGCGTCGCCTCGGGCTCTACGGGTTCGGCGCGGCGGCGCACATCGTCGCGCAGGTAGCCGCCTGGGAGGGTCGCACGGTGTTCGCCTTCACGAAGCCCGGTGACGAGCGGGGGCAGGCGTTCGCGCGGAGCCTGGGCGCGACATGGGCGGGCGATTCGACCGTCATGCCGCCGGAGGTCCTCGATGCGGCCATTCTGTTCGCTCCGGTGGGATCCCTCGTGCCGCAGGCGCTCGCCGCGGTGAGGAAGGGGGGACTGGTCGTGTGCGCGGGCATTCACATGAGCGACATCCCGTCGTTCCCGTACTCGCTGCTGTGGGGAGAGCGCGTGGTGCGGTCGGTGGCCAACCTGACGCGGCGCGACGGCCTCGCGTTCCTGGCCCTGGCGCCGCAGGTGCCCGTGCGGACGCAGGTCGAGCGGTTCCCGCTCGAGGCCGCCAACGACGTGCTGACGCGCCTGCGCGAGGGCCGCATGGAAGGTGCGGCGGTGCTGGTGCCGCCTTCCGCCCCCTCCACGCGCGAGACCTACTGACCTGCCCCGTCGCGGGGCAGCCGTGCTTTCTGGATCTTGCCCAGCGCATTGCGTGGGAGTTGGTCCACCGCCACGAACCTGCGCGGCACCTTGAACGACGCCACCCGCGCGCGGCAGTGCGCGTCGAGTTCGGCCTCGAGGGCAGGCGTCAGTGCGTCGGGCCCCGCCCGGAGCACCACATAGGCCACCGGCACCTCGCCGCGGCGGTCGTCGGCGCTGCCCATCACGGCTGCTTCGGCCACCGCGGCGTGCTCCTCGAGGACCTGTTCGATCTCCTTCGGGTAGATGTTGAACCCGCCCGAGATGATGACGTCACCCCGACGTCCGTGCAGCGTGAACACGCCGTCCGCCGCGCGCGAGGCGAGGTCACCCGTGCGGAAGTAGCCGTCGACGAAGGCGGCTCGCGTGGCCTCCTGGTTGCGCCAGTACCCCTGGAACACCGTGGGACCCTGCACGAACAGCTCGCCGACTTCGTCCGGACCTACGGGCCGCCCTTCCGCGTCGAGCACCCGCGCCGACACTCCCGGAAGCGGGACGCCGACCGTCCCGGCGCGGCGCTCGCCGACGTACGGATTGCTGATCGTCATCAGCGTTTCGCTCATGCCGTAGCGTTCGAGGATTGCGTGGCCGAACTTCGCCCTGAACGTTTCGAAGACGTGGGGCGGCAGCGCCGCAGACCCGGACACGAACAGCCGTGCCGTCGCCCCGATGCGCCGGCACGTGTCCTCGGGCAGATCGACCAGCCTCGTGTACATCGTTGGCACGCCAAAAAACAGCGTGGGCGCGAACCGCAGGAACTCGTCGGCGATGGTCGCGTGGTCGAAGCGCGGCAGCAGCCGCATGCGGCAGCCGCTCGCCAGCCAGCAGTGCAGGCCGTTGCCCAGCCCGTGCACGTGGAACAGCGGAAGGGCGAGCAGGAAACGGTCCGCGCTCGAGATCTGCCACGACGCGAGCAGGGCCACGGTGTTGGCGATCAGGTTGTTGTGCGTCAGCAGGGCGCCCTTGGCGCGGCCGGTCGTGCCGGAGGTGTAGACGATCATCGCAGGCGTATCGCCGTCGAGCGTCGGGTCGGCGGCCGAGGGCCGGGCAGCGGACGGGACATCCTCCGTCGGGACGCTGTCGCCGGTGATCAGCGCCGCGGCGTCCGAGTCCGAAAGGATGTGGGACAGCTCGCGGTCGCGGTAGAGGATGTTCACCGGCACGAAGATCACGCCGAGGCGCGTGCAGGCCAGGTACAGGTCGATGAGCGCCAGCCCGTTCGGCAGGTGGACCGCGAGGCGATCGCCGGGACCGAGGCCACGCGCGCGCAGGCGAGCCGACATCCGGGCCGCGCGTTCGTCCAGGTCGCCGAAGGTGAAGGTGCGGTCCTCCCACTCGAGTGCCACCTGGTCACGACGTCCCTGCAGCGAGAGCGCGAACAACTGGGCGAGGGTCACGAGGCCTCCAGCCTGGGCGTCAGTGTAGTTTCTCGCGTCTCGTGCGACAATTGCAGGCTGTCCGACCCGACCATGAGCGCACTGATCGATCTCTTCCTGCACCTCGACAAACACCTGGCCGAGCTGGTCGTCAGCTACGGGCCGTGGATCTACGGCCTGCTGTTCCTCATCATCTTCGCGGAGACGGGCCTGGTCGTCACCCCGTTTCTGCCAGGGGACTCGCTCCTGTTCGCCGCAGGGGCCCTCGCCGGCACGGGTGCGCTCAACATCTGGGTGGTGCTGGCCCTGCTCCTGGTCGCCGCCGTGCTGGGCGACGCGGTCAACTACGCGATCGGCCGGTTCATCGGGCATCGCGTGCTCGAGCACGACGCCACACCGACAGGCATCCATCGCCTGATCAACCGCGAGCACCTCGACAGGGCGCACGCCTTCTTCGAGAAGTACGGCGGCAAGGCGGTGGTCATCGGCCGCTTCGTTCCGATCGTCCGCACCTTCGTCCCGTTCGTGGCCGGCGCCGTGGCGATGACCTACCCGAAGTTCGCCTTCTACAACGTCGCCGGCGCCATCCTGTGGGTGGGCGTCTGCGCAGGTGGGGGCTACGCGTTCGGCAACGTCCCCATCGTCAAGCAGAACTTCTCGCTCGTCGTACTCGGCATCATTGCGGTGTCGGTCCTGCCTGTGGTGTTCGAGTTCGTCCAGGCGCGGCGGCGCGCAGCGGGCTAGAGCCCTGAGCCTTGCGCCACCAGAAACTGTGTGGCGACCGTGCCTTGTGCCGGGTGCCTTGTGCCGGGTGCGCCCCTACAGGCGGACGCCTGCGACGCCGCATACCGGCCGGCCCGGTGCGAGAACGGCTGTGCCCTCATGTCACTCCCAGTGAGATCGTGGTGCCCCATGGTGTTTCTTCGTCCCCGGTCGTTCATCAGCGCACCCGGCACCCGGCACGCGGCACCCGGCACTGACAGGACGCCGTTCTTGTCGGATTGAGGTCAAGTTGAGCCCTGCGCCGGCTGTTTCCATCCTGCTGCCCGCGCGTAATGCGGCCAGGACGCTCGAGGCGTGCCTGCGCTCGATCCAGCGCCAGCGCCTCAGGCACTGGGAGTGCCTCCTCGTTGACGACGGCTCGACTGACGAGACGGCTCGCATGGCGAGCGCTTCCGCAGCGCGTGATCCCAGGATTCGACCGCTCAGCACACCGCCCGCTGGCCTCGTGGCGGCGTTGAACTACGGCCTGGCGCGGTGCCGCGCCCCCTTCGTCGCGCGCATGGATGCCGATGACCTGATGCACAGGGACCGGCTGGTCGCACAGGTGGAGGCGCTCGTGGCCGCGCCTCGACTGGCGGCCGTTGGCTGCCACGTGCGGATGTTTCCGCGCCGGGCACTGACAGACGGCCGGCGCGCGTACGAGGCCTGGCTCAATTCACTCCGGACCGAGGAGGATGTGCGTCGCGACGCGTTCGTCGAGTGCCCCGTGGCGCATCCGGCGCTGATGGTGCGTCGCGACGTGCTCGTGCGGTTCGGCTATCGGGACGTGGCATGGGCCGAGGACTACGACCTGGTCCTGCGCATGCTGGCTGCGGGCGAACGGGTCGGGTCGCTGCCGCGCCGTCTGGTGTCGTGGCGCGATGGCGACGGGCGCCTGTCGCGAGTGGACCCCCGATACGCGCTCGAGCGTTTCACGGCTTGCAAGGCGCACTTCCTGGCGTCCGGTTTCCTCGCCGGTCGCGACCGCTTCGTGCTCTGGGGGTACGGCGACACCGGGAAGGCGCTCGCCCGCGCGCTCGAACCGTACGGCAAGCGCCCATCCTGCGTGCTGGAGGTGCACCCGGGACGCATCGGCCAGCGCATCGGCGGCGTGCCAGTGGTCGGCCTCGAATCGCTCCCGTCGGTGCGCGGCGAGCGCCTCGTCGTGTCGGTCGCTGGCGCGGGGCCCCGGGCCGAGATCCGCGCACACCTCGAGGGACTGCATTTCGTGGAGCTCGAGGACTTCGTCTGCGCGGCATGAGCGCCAGCGCGCGGGTGTGGGCGTGAGCGCACGCCCTCCTCAGGCGGGGCCAATCTCCGGGAACTCGCGCAGCTCCTGCCGCGCATCGACGCAAACCACATCTACCTCGGCCTCGACCAGCCGCTCGCCGGAGCACTCGATGCGCTGAGTGAATCGACCACGGTAGGCCGAATCCCGGGTGAAGGACGTGACCACCTCGATGACGTCGCCCAGCCGCGCCGGGCGCTTGAACTTCATCGAGAGCTCGTAGCCGACCTTGCCAGCGCGGGGCGGGTTCATCATGGGATCCGTTCGAAGACGAACCGCGCCACCGGCGCGAACTCCCCGTTCCGTGCGAACGGGAACCCGGTGATGCGCGCAATTGGCAGCCGGGGCGTGGTGGCGCTGTCGGCTGACGTGAACGTCGTGCCGCTGTCGGTGCCCGCATCCCACGGCGCGAGCTCGAGCGACCGCCGGTCGACCCACTGACCATTCTCGAAGAGCGGCAACCCGGAGACCCCCGTGAACCAGTCGGGGCTGGGCGCCACCATCGAGACGAGTGTCACGAACGGGTGGGTCTGCGAAATCTCGAACTCCAGGGACACCGTTCCCGGTGATCGCGGGATGTCACCGTCGACGATCAGGTGCTGCGCCGTGCCCGCAGCGATCGCGCCTCGGATCTCGTTGTCGAGCGGCGTCGTGCGGCCACGCTCGGCCATGTCACGGATCCCGTCGGTCGCGATTGTGCCTTCCTGCCAGAAGCGGACGCCCGCGTTGTGGGTTCCGCCGACCAGGGGTGAGAAGTGCGGATCCGCCGGGAAGTCCTGCGGGTGCCGTTCCGCACTCCACAGCGCGTCGAACGTCAACCGATAGCGCGCGGCGGGCGGTGCGGCCGGCGGTGCAGGCGCCGGGGGCGGCGCGGTGGTGGTCGCGGGTGGTGAGCCCGTGCCGCCCGAGCCGGAGGCGATCGTCGAGGGCGCGGTGAGGTTGGCGCCGGATCCGCAGCCAGCCGCGACCGCCGCCGAGAGCATGATCGCCCGGAGAGAGCCTTGTCGAGAAAGGTGCGTCTGCCTCATGCGGGTAAGATGAGTTGCGGCCCCGGAGGGTTTCTCGGGCGAGCGTTACGGGTGAGCATCTTCAACCCGCCCTTGCTGGCGCAGCAGGCCCCGAAGTTCGGGAAGGGCAGCGCCTCGTGGACCGAGCAGCCGCCTCCAGGGTCACCGCCGCCCGAGGCGTGACCGCGCGGCCATGATGGCCCCCACCAGCTCGTCCGGCACGTCGGCGGGGGTGCGCTCATCCGGCTCCGGGAAGGCGGAACGGCTGGCTGCCACCGTTTGCCGATACTGATTCAGGTACGTCCGGCAGTTCGCACAGAGCGACAGATGGTGTTCGAACTCCCCTCGGGCATCGAGCGGCAGTTCACCCGCCAGGTAATCCATCAGGAAGTCGGTCAGTTCGCGGCAGGTCACGCGCCAGATCCTCTCAGGTAGGGGTCAATGAGCGTGCGCAGCGCGAGCCGTGCGCGGTGCAGCCGAATCTTGACGGCGTTGGGCGTGACGCCGAGCAGCGCCGCCACCTCTCCGTTGTCCATCTCTTCGATATCACGCAACATCAGGACGGTCCGGTACGGCTCGGGGAGCAAGGCGATCGCCTCGCGCACCCGCGCGGCGGTCTGGTGCCGCGCCAAGGTCACGTCAACCGGCTCGGCCCACTGTGCGAACTGCTGCTCGTGATGCCCGTCCGGCTGGAACGCCGGCAGGAGATCCTCGATGGGCGTCTCGGGACGCCGGCTCCTGGACCGAACCTTCATCAGCGCCGCGTTCACCGTGATGCGGTGCAGCCACGTCGAGATCCGTGCCGTGCCATTGAATGAGGTCAGGGCCTTGAAGGCGGAGACGAACGCCTCCTGTACGGCGTCGCGCGCATCCTCCTCCGACGAGAGGATCCGCCGTGCTACGGCCAGCAGCCGCCCACCGTGGGTTCGAACGAGGAACTCGAAAGCGGCCTCATCGCCGTCGCGCAGCCGCTCGAGCAACCGCAGATCCTCGGCCTGAGGCCCGCTCGTGCGCGCGGCTGGGCTCGTCATGGGGGGCGGATGGCCAGGCGGAGTCCTCTTGTCACGCCGTGCTTACCTTCCAGGGTGCGCCACATCGCCGAGCCCGTGCAAGTGCCTACGGCCTCTTGGATGCCGTGCAGCCGGCACGGTTTCAGTGAGCTAGGCAGCCCAGCCGCCCGCTGGATTCACGATGTTGCCTTGGATCCGGCTTGGCGGCCAAACCCCAGCACAACCGCAGACTTGGCCTTCGTGCGCAGTCCCTGGTCGAACGTGACCGTCGTCAACCCTCCGATCGTGGCGAACGCGGCAAGGTAGGCATCCGCCCAGTTCTTCGTCGCCGGCTGCCGGAGACGTGTGAGCGCCCGAAAGCGGGACTCGAGCTCCTGGGCTTCATCCACGAACTCGACGCGAGGATCCTGCAGCCATCGGTCGTAGGCGGCCCACGCCTGCAGCGGAGTCATGACCTCGTCGTCCATCACGGCCTTCGCCGTCAACAACCTCAACAAGCCGAGTTGCGTGAACCGGCAGAACGTCAGGACGGCATCCGCCGAGAGCGTCTCGAACCACTCGGCCGCAATCCCGTGGTCGACGTGCCCCTCGTAGGTGAGCGCCACCCAGACGTTGATGTCAGGGAAATACGAGGTCGTAGATGGCGGCATTGTCGAGAGCCCCTGTGCCGGGGCGCCTGGAGCGAACGATCGGCAGCGATACGGAAGTTCCAGCCTTCCGGCGCTCGGCCTTCAGGACTTCCTTCACGCCTCGCAGAATGAGGGCCCGCGTCGAACTGCCTTCGCGCGCTGCCCGCGACTTCAGTTGGCGGTACATTCCGTCGGGAATGTCCACAGCGTCCGCATAGGGCCATTGTGGCGTAATTATGGGGCGGTAGAACAACGGGCGACGAACGGCGCGAACGAACCGAATCCGGCGAGCTACGGACGTTGTCCAGTGCGGCCGCCCCCGTCAGGTGAGTCCGGCGGGCGCCATGCACGCCCATGGAGAGAAGGCCAGGAGGCCGCCGGCGAGGCGAAGCGTTTTCGGAACGCCCGCGGGAAATACCAGGCGCCGCCGCCTGCTGGAGGTGCACCCGGGACGAGGACGGCACGTCGTCGAGCTCGAGGACTTCATCTGCGCGGCCTGAGCGCCCGCGCGGGGCGTTCGGCGTCGCGTCAGGCGCCGACCCGCGCCTCCCGGCCGTACGCACTCGCCCTTCCGCCTACTTTAGCGGCCTGCGTGGCGCAAATGGTACCGTGGACTTTGCGATGCGTTCACCCTCGGCCGGTTCGAACAGGTCCCAGGGCGGCTCCCCTACACGGATGTTGAATTTTCTGTTCGTGCTGCATTTCGCTTCGGCCCTCGAATCGGTCGAGCAGGTCGTGTTCACGACCGCGTAGTAGCCGAGGGCAGGCGCAAGGAGAGAGTATCCGTTTGGCCCGTTCTTCTTGCGAAGGAGTTCGAGGCCATCGACCGACTCGGAAACAGGCGTCATCAAGGCGAGCGACTTTTCATCTGGGTGCCAAGGCGGGAGCTGTGGACCCTCCAGGGGATACGAAATCCAGCCCCCGTCCCTGGCCGCCCACATATATGAGGTTCGATTGGCGTGATTGTTGATGTAAATCACGGTCGGCGCGTCCAGCGCCGGTCCCGTTTCCGACCTCGTCGATCCATCGCCACGGCGATAGAACCGGCCCAGGATGATCTGTCCTGTCTCCGTCGTGATTTCCGTCTGGGCGCTGAACGGCACGAACGTCTCGGCGGGCTGGGAGCGGTCCGAGGCCTGTCGCGAGGCGGATCGAGCGTGCATGGCCCCCCCGGCGATGAGCAAAGGTCCGACGAGGAGGTATGCGTAGCGAAGCAAGTTCTTCGACTTCATCTCAGCCCCCACAGTCCGGATGCGGCCCGCATGCGCAGTTGCATTGCCTCACGAAGTTGAAGTCGCACGGCACGCAGCCGGTCACACCGTCTTGCTTATGCACGCATATGCCCTCGACACACATGGTGCAGCAGTCTTCAGTGCAGCAGACGATCTCGTAGGGCTCCTGCCACTCGATCTCGATGCCACACCATCCGCAGTCTTCCTTCTCGGTGTGGCATTCGACGAACTCACAGCCCCCAACAGGATGCGACGACCCCCAGGCAGCAAGGAAGAAGAGAGCGCACAGGTACGTGACGTAGCACACCCGCTTGGCGCTCTTGGCCATGAACACCTCGCGGATAGAGACAGAGGCTCGGGCCAGAAGATCCAGGTTCGCGCGGGGACTCAAACCTCACTGAAAGGGGCAAATACGAATTATCACGAATGTCTGATCCTGTCAACTGGCTTGCGCGCCGCACCCGTTCCGTCCGACACGTCGGTCCCTGTCCAGCGACGACGACGCCGGCTGACCGTTCGTCGCGGCGGTGTCCCGCTGCTCCTCGACGACGGCCACCATCTCTCTGCACTCGCCCATCGCGGGTCGTCTTCTGCCGCGCCTCTGCAGCTCACTCGTGGGGGCGAGCGTGACAACGAAGCGTGTTCGGAACGCCCGCTGCGAAACACCAGGCGCCGCCGCACACCCGATCCTGCATACTGTGATCAGACTGATGTTGCCTTCTGGATGGGCCGCGTCGGCCCTCCAGGCGCGCACGAAGGGAAGTGCCGACCGTGAAGGCTGATCCCGCTGAGGAGGGCGGTGGTTGGTGGGTGCCGATCAGCGTCGCCCTGATTGCGTCGGTGGTCGTGCTCATCGCCGCGCCGGGTCCCGCCCAGGGACAACCTGACAAGCCCCCCCTCACCGATCCGCCTCAGGCGGCCAGCCGTGACTTCTGGTTCGGCGAGCCCCGCGGGTGGCTGGGCGTCCGCGGCGGCTGGCTCGTCGGTCGGGAAGGCAGCGATCTGTTCGACTTCATCCAGGAACAGTTGACGATCGACAGCGGGGACCTCAACGCGCCGACCATCGCGCTCGACCTCGGGATCACCCTCTCGTCGCGGTTCGACGTGGTGGCCGGCTTCGATCTGAGTCGCGCGAAGACGTCGTCTGAGTACCGCAAGTACGTCGACAACAACCTGCAGCCGATCGAACAGGACACGACGCTCAACCAGACCCAGTTGACGGGCAGTGTGCGTTACCTGCTGACGGCTCGCGGGCGTCGCATCAGCCGCTACGCGTGGATCCCGGCGACCTTCACCCCGTACGTCGGAGCCGGCGGTGGGATCATGTGGTATCGGTTCGAGCAGACCGGCGACTTCGTGGACTACGAGGACCTGTCGGTGTTCTACAGCAGGTTCGAAGCGAGCGGCACCTCGCCCACGGCCCACGTGTTCGGCGGGCTGGACGTCCGGGCCTTCAAGCGGCTGTTCCTCACCGTGGAGGGCCGCTTCACCTGGGCCTCGGGAGACTTGAGTGAAGACTTCGTGGATTTCGACCCGATCGACCTCGCCGGCTTCCGGCTGTCCGGCGGGATCAGTCTCGTGTTCTGAGCGCAGCCGCAGCCTGGGAGACACGTCCATGCGCACCATCTTCACGCACGTGACCATGTTGGCGGCCGCCGTCTGGACCGTGGGCCTGGGAAGCGCCGTGGCCGTGGCGCAGCCGCGCGAGGTGGATCCGCGCTGGGCACCCTGGGTGGGCTGCTGGCAGCTCGTGACGGAGAGCGACCGGCGCCCGGCCCTCGACCCGGCCGACGCGATGGCGAGTGCGGCCCGGCGGCCGGCGCGCCGTGGCGACCCGGTCGTCGTCTGCATCGCCCCCGGCGCGCAGCCCGAGGCCGTCGTCCAGTCGACGGTCGTCATCGACCAGCCCGTGCTCGAAACGACCGTCGTGGCGGATGGCATCGAGCGGCCCATCTCGGAGCCGAAGTGCAACGGCACGCAGCGCACCGAATGGTCGCGCAGCGGACAGCGGCTCTTCAGCTTTGCGCAACTGGCGTGCGACGGGCAGGCACCGCGGCAGATCTCGACGCTCTCGCTGCTGGCCACGGGACCGACCTGGCTCGACATCCAGATGGTGGATATCGGGGGGCGCCAGAGCGTCAGAGTCCGCCGCTACGAGCCCGCCTCCGATCGCGTCGCGGCGGGTGGGCGACCGCCTCGGCGAGGCGGGGGCTGGCTACTGGCTTCGTTCTGGACACTCGAGGATGTCAAGGAGGCGAGCGGCAAGGTCGCGCCCGCCGTGCTGGAGGCCGCGCTGGTCGAGACGGACTCGAAGTTCCCGCTGAACGGCAAACGACTGATCGAGCTGAGCGACGCCGGTGTGCCCGAACAGGTCATCGACCTCATGGTGGCGCTGACCTATCCCAAGCGCTTCGTGGTCGAGCGCGGCTCGAGTTCGTGGGGACCCTCGGGCGGCTTCTCTTCACCGTGGGGTTGGGACGATGCGTTTGCGATGCTGAGTCTGTACGCGCCGTTCAGCTATCGCTACTGGGGCTACTACGATCCCTACTACAACCCTGGCTGGGGCTGGGTGATTGTCACGCCCACACCTCCCGGCGGAGGAGCTACCCCGACGCCGACCGAGGCCCGCGTGGTCGATGGGCGTGGCTACACGCGCGTGCACCCGCGACAGCCCGAGCCGACGCCCCTCGGGCGAGGCCCGTCGGGAGCCATGGGCGACGGGGGATCGTCGGGCACTTCGTCGAGCGGTTCGAGCGGCGTGTCCTCCTCCGGGTACTCGGGCGGCGGGAGCAGTGACACCGGGCGCACGGCCGTGCCGCGGCCGCCGGGAGAATAGGGGGGCGTACGGCGTACGGCGTACGACGTACGGCTGGCGTACGGTCGGGATGCGGCGTACGGCCAGACCGAGAACCGAAAACCGAGAACCGAAGACCGAAAACCGCTACCATGTGCAGGCCCGGCGACTGTTGCCGGGCCTCGTGATAGCGGATGACCTCTGCCGGGCTGTTCGAACTTGCGGTGCACGCGTTCTGGGACACGGTGCCCATGGTGCCGGTCCTGGTCGTGCTGTACACGGCGCTCGAGTTCCTGTCGCACTACGAAGGGTCGCGTCTCCTGACGCGTGCCACGCTGCCCCGTGCCTTCGGGCCGGTGGCCGGCGTGCTGCTCGGCGTCATTCCGCAGTGCGGGATGTCCGTGTTCCTGACGTCCCTGTTCCTGGCGGGGCGCGTCACGACCGGCACCCTGGTCGCCACCTACATCGCCACGTCCGATGAAGCCATTCCGGTGCTCCTCGCGCATGGAAACCAGCTCCGGACCGTGGGACTCATCCTCGGCATCAAGCTGCTCGCCGGCGTCCTGTCGGGTTGGGTGATTGACGCGGTCGTGCCGGGACTTCCGGCGCCCGTTCTGGCCACGGCCGGTACCGCGAGCGCGGCCGCGCCGAGGATTCAGGCGCACGTGGAGACCGAGATGCATCACGCGCCATGGACGCTGGCGGTCCGCCATGGCGTGCGGCGCACGCTCGAGATCTTCGGCTGGGTCTATCTGATCACGCTGGCCTTCGGCCTGGCCATTCACGTGCTGGGAGTCGAGGCCGTGACAGGGGCCGCGAGGCGACATCCCTGGCTGGAACTGCTGGGCGTGACGTTCTTCGGTTTGATCCCCAACTGCTCCGCCTCGATCGCGATCGCGGAGGGCTACCTGCGCGGCATCCTGTCGTTTGGCGCGACGATGGGCGGCCTGTGTGCCGGAGCGGGGTACGGACCGATTCTGCTCTTCCGCCGGGGCGTTCTGAGAACGGCCGTGCGGCTGCTGCTGTTGTGCGTCGTCTGCTCCCTGCTCACGGGGATCGTCGTCGGGTTGGTGGGGGTTGGCCGGGCCTGAAAGGCCCGGCCCTCCGAATGAAGGCCCGGCCCTCCGAGCCGTACGCCGCCGTAAGCCGTACGCCGCCGTACGTCGTACGCCGTACGCCGTACGCCGCTTTTCACTCCTCCTTCGCCATGGCCTCCCGCAACGCGGGGATGGAAGCCATCAGCTTCTTCAGGTCCACGCCGGAGAGCGATTCGACCACGGCCGGCAGCTCCGCCACGATCTTCGCCACGTCACCGGTGAGGCGCGAGGCGCCGGTTGAATCTCCGCCGGTGGACACGAGCGTGATGCTCTCGGTCTTCGACAGCGGCTCGGCGACCGCCCTGGCCAGTTCCGGCAGCGCGGTGAACAGCAACTGCAGGACCGCAGCCTGGTTGTACTCCTTCCAGGACTCGGCTTTCTTGCGCATGGCCTCGGCCTCGGCGGACCCCTTGAGCGCGACGATGTCCGCCTCGCTCGTCCCCTTCGCCTTGATCACGTCGGCGTCGGCGAGCCCCTTCTGCCGGGCGGCTTCGGCCTGACCTCTGGCCTCCTGCTCGTACTTGGCCCGCTGCGCCGCGGCCTCGGTCTCGATGCGATAGCGCTCGGCATCGGCCTGCCGCTTCACGGTGGCTTCGAGCTCGCGCTCACGGCGCTGGATCTCCTTCTCCTGGACGACGATCTGCTGCTCCTTCTCGACGATGGCGATCTGGATCTCCTCCTTCTTGAGCGCCTGCGAGGTGCGGTTCTTCTGGACGTCGTACGCGAGGTCGGCGTCGGCGCGCTTCAGGTTGACCGCGGCGTCGAAGTCCGCCTTCTTCATCTGGAAATCGCGCTGCGCTTCCGCGATCCGCGTGTCGGCTTCGAACTTCGCGATGTCGCCCGCCTGACGGGCCTGAGCCGATCGGATGGTCGCGTCGCGGTCCGCGTCCGCCTGGGCGATGACGGCATCGCGCTTGATTTCGGCGATGCGCGGTCGTCCGAGCGCGTCCAGGTACCCGTGACTGTCGCGAATGTCCTTCAGGGTGAACGACACGATCTGCAGGCCCATGTTAGCGAGGTCCGACACCGCGACCTCCTGCACGGAGCCGGCGAACTGGTCACGGTTGCGGTAGATCTCCTCGACGGTCAGCGTGCCGATGATGGCGCGGAGATGGCCCTCCACCGTCTGCAGCGCCACCTCCTTGATCTGCTCGACGGTCTTCCCGAGGAACTGCTCGGCGGCCGTCCGGATCGAGGCCTCGTCGCCGCGGATCTTCACCTGCGCCACGCCGTCGACGACGATGGGCACGCCGGGCTTGGTGTAGACCTCCGGCGTCGTGATGTCGAGGGTCATCACCTCGAGCGACAGGATGTCCACGCGTTCCAGCAGCGGAAAGATGAAGGCGCCGCCGCCCTTCTTGATGCGGAAGCCGGTGGTTTCGAGGTTCCCGTCCTCGCGCCGCAGCTTGTGCTTGCGGCCGGAAATCACCATGACCTGGTTCGGGCCGACCTTGCGGTACCGCTGGGCGACGGCCAGCAGGAGAATGAAGAAGGCGAAGACGACAACGGGGACGACGAAAACCACGAGCGAGGCCGACATGACACCCTCCTCGGACGACGTTCAGGCCTGAGTCCGGACGTGCACGGTGTTGCCAGTCACCGTGTCGATGACGACGAGACTGCCCTTGGGGAGGGCACGGTGGTCGACCGCGCGGGCCGGGGAGACCTCCCGCTGCCCCTTGACCAGGTACGAGACCTCGCCGACACCGTCGGTGGGAATCGCGGTGACGACCTCGGCGTGGCGGCCGACGATCTCGTTCATGGCGAACTCCGAGCCCGCCTGCGTCTGGCTGAAGATCAGGTCCAGGATCAGGAAGGCTGTGCCCGCGAGCCCGAGGCCGCAGGCCGTGGCGAGGCCGAGACTGCCGAGGAGCTTCCACTCCAGCAGGTAGTGCGCGATGACGCCGCCCCCGCCGAACCCGGTGACGAACGTTGCGATGACGGTGCCCGAGAGCGGATGCAGGTGGCCCGCGTCGAGGTGGCCCGACGCGTCGACGTGGATGTCCCCGCCGCCGGTGAGGTCCGAGAACCACCCCAGGGCGCCTGCGATCAGGGCGTAGGTGACGCCGACCAGCAGGAACACCAGGTACAGCAGGCCAATGCTCATGATCGCTCCTGCCCGGCCTTGCCGGCATGGCGATCACCGGCCGGGCGAGAACATCATACGGCGACAGGGCACGGCCCGGTGCGGCCCGACGTTCCGCCTACCACAGCGCCGCGTCAGCGAGCCGCTCCCGCGCGGCCCGCACCGTCTGGCCGACCCGTTCGGAGGCTTCGAAGAGTCGCGCCACCTGCAGGCCACCGGGCAGTTCGTGGCGCCCGACCGCGCCCAGGCCCGCCGACGCCATACAGCCGCACTGCGAACAATCGGGATTCCCACCGAACTGGCAGGGGTCGATCGTCGTCCGCAGATCGGCCGACAGGCACGTGGTCGTGCGCGCGAAGATGCAGTCCGCCGGCGAGGTGGGCGGCTCGGCGTAGACCTTCAGCAGCGCCTGTGGCAGCTGGAGCTTCGGGTAGCGGGACGCGATGGCCGCAAGCTCGGCGATGACGCGCGCCCGGTCCTCCGGCAGGAGGCGTTCGGCCGATTCTTCGCCCCGCTGCGGGGTGTAGAGGCTGAACCAGATCTGCCGCACGTGCGGCTCCGCCGACCACTGCTCGAGGAACGCCTCGAAGTAGCCGGCACGCCGCGACTGCGGCCGCGTGATCGTGCAGTGCACGGTGACGGCGTGGCCCTGGATGTGTTTGAGGATACGCTCGTAGGTCGCCGGCGTCCGACGGGCGTCGTGTTCCGGTTGCAGGCCATCGATCGACACGCACACCTGGAGCCGTGGAATCCCGGCCCATTGCGTCGGGATCGGTCGCACCGCGCTGGTCACGACCTGCGTGTAGATCCCCTGCGCCGCCAGCAACGGCAAGAGCGTGGTCAGCTCGCGATGGCGCACGAGCGGCTCCCCGCCGACCAGCGACACGTGGATGGGGCGATGCCGTTCCACCACCCGGAGGATGCCATCGACGAGCGCCTCGCCCTTGAGGTCCGCCAGTTCGCGCAGCGTCGTGCCGCCGCCCAGGTGGTCGGCGCCGTAGGCATAGCAGCCCGGGCACCGCAACGGGCACTCCCGGGTGATCTCGATCGACAGGTTCGGACGATACCCGCTGAGGATGCGACCCCAGGCGGGGAAGATGCCTTCCATGCACGCTCCGTTCGACGACTTGTGGGTTGACGCACCAAGTATACAGAAGGCCGCCGGTTGTAACGGCGGCGTCAACTCTCCGCGTGATGGCCGGTCGGCGGTATGAGCCGGGATCCCCCTCGGGTACAATGCGGACGGGCAGCCGGATCGCGAGTCGTCCGACGGGGCGCCTGCCAGGGCGCCCGGGGGGAAAGGCATGAGTCAGTCGAAGCGGGCCTTGCACAAGGTCTACGTGGTCGACACGAGCGTGCTCGTTTCCGCGCCAGAGGCGCTGCAGAATCTCACCGAAGGCAACACCGTCCTTCTCCCGTTCCCCGTGCTCCAGGAGCTGGACAGGCGTCGGACCGATACCAACGGGGTCGGCTACACGGCGCGCCAGACCATTCGCTTCCTCGATCAGCTCCAGGAACAGGCCTCCCCGGAGGAACTTCGCGGCGGCGTGCCCCTGCACGGCGGCCGCCTCCGGTTCCACGGGGGCGAACTCGACCTGTCGAAGGCGTGGCCTGGCTTCAACCCGCTCTACGCCGACGATGCGATCATCCTGCTGGCGAGCAGCTATCAGGCGGCGCACCCGGACGAGCCGCTCGTCATCGTCACGCGCGATGCAGCCATGCGCTGCAAGGCGCGCGCGCGGGGCGTCGCGGCCGAGGACTACTGGAGCGATCGGCCGGTCACCTCGCCGGACAAGTTCTATTCGGGGCGCATCCGGATCGAACTCCCGCCCGAGCAGGCCGGCATGTTGTCGACGCTGCATCACGAGCACCGGCTGCCAGGCGAGGCCATTGCGGAGTTCACGGACCTCTCGGCGCTGTTTGCGAACCAGTGCTGCGAGCTGCACGTCCGCGGGAACGGCAAGAGCGCCTGGGGGATCTACAAACTGCAGGACGGCGTGGGCTACCTGCGGCGCGTGAACACGAAAGTGGGCGAGCGTTTCGGCCCCTGCACGCCCGAGCAGGCGTGCGCGCGCGAGCTCATCCTCGACGACCAGACGCTGGTCACGAGCCTCGTCGGCATCGCCGGCACCGGCAAGACGCTCGTGGCGCTCCTCTCCGCCTACGAACTCTACCGCGCCGGACGTGTCTCGAAGATCGAGGTCTACCGCCTGAACGCGGAAGCCGGCCGGGAGCTCGGCTTCCTGCCCGGGGATGTTGGCGAGAAGATGGCCCCCTGGGCCAAACCCATCGTCGACAACCTGGACTTCATCACGCGACGGCTGCACGGGCCCGCCCGCTGGACGAACCAGATCGCCGAACACCAGGGGGACCGGCGCGAGGTGGGCGCCCCCGCGGCCGGCCCCACCGTGGAGGAACTGATCGCCAAGCACGCGCTCGAGATCGCCCCGATCAACTACCTGCGGGGCCGTTCGATTCACGACGCCGTGATCATCGTGGACGACGGGCAGAACCTGACGCAGGAAGACATGAAGCTCGTGCTCACGCGGGCAGGCGAGGGGACGCGCGTGGTGCTGACGGGCGATCCGGATCAGATCGACCGCGCCGAGGTGGACGCCCTGTCCAACGGTCTCGTGCAGGTCGCCGAGCGTTTCAAGGGCGAGTCCTGCTTCGCCCACCTCACGATGAAGGAAGTGGTGCGTTCTCGGGTGGCGGAGCTCGCCGCGAAACTGCTGTGAGTGCGGGCGCCGTCGCGATCCACGCCGGGGCACGGGCTCTCGCGCACCTTCGCCGTGAGGGCCTGTCGCCCCGGGACATCGCGTGTGTGCCCGCGGCGGCGGGCGGACCGAAGGGGCTTGCCCTCATTCCGCTCGATCAGCGGCTGTTCGGCTCCTGGCTGGCCGGGGCCCCGCACGTGGACCTGGTCGGCGCCTCCATCGGCGCGTGGCGCATGTTCGCCGCGGCGCAGGAGGACCCCGTCCCGGCGCTGCAACGGCTGTGTGACGCGTACGTGGCGCAGCAGTATCCACCCGACTTCACCCCGCAGTACGTCAGTGCCGAGTGTCGAAAGCTCGCGAAGGCCGCGCTCGGCGGCTCGGTGCTGCCGCGTCTCCGACCGGGGGTGGGCGTCAGCGTGGTCACGGCTCGCGCGCGCGGCGCGCTTTCGGAATCGCAGTCGAGATTCGCGTTCACGAGGGCCGCCCTGGCCAACGTGCCGGCCCGCGGGGCCCTGGCACGGCACCTGGAGCGCGTGGTCTTCAACGCCGGTGACGCTCGGGTCCCGGCGCGCGCGTTCGATGCGTTCGGCGTGCAGCAGGTGCCCCTCACGCCGGCCAACGCCGAGGAGGCGCTGCTCGCCTCGGGCTCGATTCCGCTCCTGTGTGACCCGGTCGTTGACCCGCCGGGCGCGCCGCCCGGGCGCTACTGGGACGGAGGCCTGATCGACTATCACTTCGTCTGGCCGTATCGCGACTTGAAGGGCCTGGTGCTCTATCCCCACTTCTCCCCGCGGCTGACGGCGGGGTGGCTCGACAAGTACGTGCCGTGGCGACGGCACGCCAGGGCCTCGGAGTGGCTGGACAACCTCCTTCTCGTGAGCCCGTCTGCCGAACTCGTCGCGCGGCTGCCGAACGGCAAGCTGCCGGACCGCGACGACTTCTACCGATTCGGACCCGACCACGACGCACGCATGCGCGACTGGCGGCGCGCGATTGCCGAATGCGAGCGGTTCGCCGACGAGACGCTCGCCTGGCTCGAGCGGCCGGATCCCGCGCGGGTGCGCCCACTCGGCCATCCGTCCTGACCGGCGCGGCCCTGCCGTACCCGCGGGCCCGCAGCTACTGGACGGTGACCAGGATCCAGCCCACGTTGTTGTTCTCGAACACCTCCGGGAGCGAGGCGTCTCCGTCCGCCACGGCGAGCACGAAGTACCGGCCCGGCGCGAGCCCGGCGGGCACGACGATCGCCGTTGACGCGCCGTGCGAGCTGGTCGCCGCGAGGGCCGGCACGACCCGGCTCCCGAGCAGGGTATCGCTGGCATCCACCGTCGAATTGAGCGACAGGTAAAAGCGCGTGGTCGTGGAGGGTGCCGGCCCGCCACCCTCGTTCGCGGTCGTGTCGGTCACGGTGATGCTGGCTCCGGCCGCGGCCGCACTCGGGCCCCTGAAGCTGGTGACCTTGAGGTCGGGCCCGACCCTGATGGACACCGCCCGCACGTTGTTGGTCTCGCTCGTCTCGTCGACCGCGTCAGGCGCATCGGCGACGGCGATGACGTACCACAGGCCGGCCGTGGTTCCATCCGGAATCGTGGCCGGCGTGCTGCCGGTGCTGGTGGCTCCCGGCGCGAGCGACGGCACCGCACGGTTCCCGAGCGCGGTGTCGCCGGCATCGAACACGCCATCGCGCGACAGGTAGAGGCGCGTGCTCGTCGGCACCGTGGTCGCGCCACCGGCGTTCTTCGTCGCGTCGGTGATCGAGACGTTCAGCCCCGCCCCCGACGTCGATGGCGACACGGTGACGCTGGTCACCGTGAGGTCCGCCCCGGCCCGGACTGCGGCTGCCCTGGTGTTGTTCGATTCGTTGGTCTCGACCACGGCGTCCATCGCGTCGGCGTCCACGACGATGTAGTAGGTGCCCGCTGCCAGGTCCTGCGGCAGGGTGACGTGCTCCGTCGTCCGGCTCGTCGCGCCACCGGCCAGGGCGGGCACGGCGCGCGAGGCCAGCAGCGTGTCGGCCGCGTCGAGCGCGGTGTTCTGTGACAGGTAGATCCGGGCCGTTGAGGCGGGCGCGGCGGCCCCACCCTGGTTCCGGACGGTCTGGGTCACGGAGAGGGCCGCGCCCGCTTCGCCCGTGGCGGGCACGACCAGTTCAGACACGACGAGATCCGGTCCGACACGCACCTGGACCCGGGCGGTGTTGTTGGTCTCGCTCGTCTCACCGTTGGCGCTGTCCGCGTCTGCATGCGCGATGACGTAGTAACTGCCCGTCGTCGTGGTGACGGGGAGCGTGATGGCCGTGGGGCCCGTGCTCGAGGCGCCCGCGGCGAGCGCCGGGACGTCACGGGCCCCGAGCGGCGTGTCCCCGGCGTCGAGGGTGGAGTTCGTGGAGAGGAAGAGCCGTGTGACCGAGGGCATCGACGGCGCGCCACCCTGATTCTTCGTCGTGTCCGTGAACGTGAGTGCCTGGCCCGGCGCAGCCGTCGTCGGCCCGCTGATCGTGGTGACCGTCAGGTCTGGACCCACTTTAATCTGGTCGAGTGCGACGTTGTTGTTCTCGAGGACTTCCGTGACAGCGGCTCCACCGTCGGCCTGGGCCAGCACGTAGTACGTGCCGGCGGATGCCGACGCCGGGATCGTGACGGAGGTGGCGGTGCTGAACGTCGCGCTCGGGGCAAGCGCCGGCGTGAGACTCGACGCCAGCGGCAGGTCACCCGTGTCGAGCGTCGAGTTCGTCGACAGGAAGAACAGCGTCGTCGATTCGGCTGCCGGACCTCCACCCTGGTTCTTCGTCGTGTGGGTCAGGGTGAGGGTATCGCCGGCGGCTGCGGACGTCGGGGTGACGAGTGACGAGACGACCAGATCCGGCCCGATGCGCACGACGATCGATCGCTGGTTGTTGGTTTCATTGCTTTCGTTGATCGCCGCGCCCGCATCGGCCCGTGCGATGAGGTAGTAGGTGCCGATGGCCGTCCCGCTCGGGACCGTCAACGCGACGGTGGCCACGCTCGTGGCCCCGATCGCCAGCGGTGGCACGGCGCGCGTGGCCAGGGTGACATCGCCCGCCCCGACCTGCGCATCCAGCGAAAGCAGGTAGTGGGTCTCCGAGGCGAGGGCATCCTCCGTGCCCTGGTTCTTCGTGGTCTCGGTGACCGTGAGGGTGGTGCCGGCGCCAGCGCTCGTCGGCCCCGTCATCGTCGACACGACGAGGTCCGGCGCCACGTCGTCGCTCTGGATGGTCACCGCCGCGCCCCCGGGAGACCCGATCCGGTACCCTGGGCCACCGAGGAGCGCAATCGACACCGTTTCAGCGTTTTCGACCTTGAGATCGTCGATCGGCACCACGGCCACGGTGACACTGGCCGCGCCCACGGGAATGACCACCGTGCCCGGCAGCGGCTCGTAGTCCACGCCTTCGACGGCGGTCCCGCCGGGCGTGTCCAGGTAGACCGTCAGCGCGCGGGTCGTGTCGCCGGTCCGCGAGACCTGGAACGAGCCAGGGTCGGCGCCGGCTTCCATCGCGGTGGCGTCGAAAGCCGTCACGGTCACCGTCGCAGGCGGCGGCAGCGCCGGGCAGAATGCCGGCATGGTCGTGCTCTCGACGACGCTGAGCGTCCCGGTGTCGTTGGTGTCGCGAGCAGCCGCGCCCATCCCGCGCAGGGCGAACACCTCCCACACGCGACAGGCATTGACGCTGCCGCCCGGGTCACCGCTCGGCCGCCGGACCACGTCCGCAAACAGCATCGCGTCGCGCAGGTCGAGCATGGTGGGCGATGGTGGTGACACCTCGAGACCGTCGATGTAGAGCAAGTGTGCGGCGTGGACGCCTGCCGCGTCGCTGCCATCGACGCCGTCCAGGCGGAAGCGTTCGCGCAGGTCCCACAGGACGTTGGCGAAGATCTCGCCGTTGTCGTGGGGCTCGCAGATGATGTCGAACAGGCAGTTCCAGCTGCCGTACGTGCGGCCGTTGACCTGACGGATGCCGGTTGGCGGATAGCTGTACTCGGCCAGGCGCGTGTCCCCGTTCACGCTGTAGGCGAAGAAGTCGCTGCCGCCCTCGCCAATTGCGTCTGCCTCGGGGCCCGTGAACTGCGTGTTGAGGCGGTGGTTCACGCCGTGGTGGTACTCGTGGATCACGATGTCGGAGTCGAAGCTCCCGTCGAGATCCTCGGCGCCGTCGCCGTCCACGTCGGCGGCCCAGCAGCCGGTGCCGTCCCAGAGGAACATGCTCATGATCGGGCTCTCGCCGTCCGGCTTCGGCTCGAACGTGGCGTTGTTGCGTCCGTCGGCGCGGGCCAGGGCGAAGAGGCTGTCGCCCCCGAGACCCCCCCGGCCGAAGTTCTGCTCCTGGAAGTTGCCCGAGGCTTCGTCGAAGCCCAGGTCGTAGAAGAAGTCGTGCAGGAAGTTGCTGAGGAAGAAGAGGTGGGTCTCACTCGAGTCCGGGGACCCGAACTCGAAGTCGAAGAGCCACGAACCGTCGGCCTGCAGCGTGCCGAGCGCCCCCTCGAGGCCGGTGGCGCCGCGGAACACGTGCACGTTGTTGCCGGCCAGGCGCCCGGTGCCGAACAGCACCGTCGCCGGATCGCGGAAGGGTGCCACGAGGCTGCGCAGGCTGTGGTTGGCGACGGGCGGGCAGCCGTTCGGGCTGTCGAGCGGGCCCGAGGCCGCCGAGCCCGACGGAGACTCGTCACCGAGGCGCGGGTCGAGGGCCTGCGTGACATCCGACTGCAGCACCCGGCCCTGCGCCTGCTCGTACAGCACGCGATTGCGTCGGTACAGCAGGTCGCCCGTCACCGCGTCGATCAGCACGTCGTACTTCTGCGGTGGGCCCGGGGGCTCGACGACCACATGCCAGGCCAGGCGGGCGCCGTCCGCGACCGGGAACCACGTCAGCTCGATCGACGGGTCCGACGCGAGCGCGCCACGGGCGAACACCGTGCGTCGCGACACGCCAGCCGGGCCGCTCACGGGGCCCGCGTCGTGCACGAAGGACGCACGCACGTGCGACAGTGCGGCCGCCAGCGCGTCCCCCGGCTCGAGCGCGGGTTCGAGTGCCGGGTTCGGGACCCGTGCCGCGCTGCTCGACAGGCTGACGACCTGCCCGTCGGGCGCCAGGTGCACACGGACCATCGCGCCGAACACTCGCAGGCCAGCAGCGACCTGGACGAAATCGACGTGCATCAGCGGATCGCCCGGACTCGAGACCTCGCGGGCGCGCACGAGCGATCGAATGCTGTCCTCGTCGAGACCGAGCGCGGCCGCGTGACGCGCAAGGAACCGGCGCGCGGCGGGGTCGGGCGGCGTTGCCTGCCTGGCGCCCTGCGTGGGCATCGGCGCCCAGTAGTGTCGTACGAGGCCGTCCGCTCCGAAACGGATTCGCCCCCCTGCTCCGCGTTCGGTTCGGAGGCGATCGGCCGCCCCGAGGACCTGCGGGTCCGGGGACGCCGCGGGCCGGGATGTCCCGAACCGCGAGTCGAAATTGGGCACCGGGTCCTGGGATGAGACAGGCTGCTGCGCCGCGAGCGCGACGGTCGCCGCGAGCGCAGGGGCGAGCAGTACGGCGCCGAGGGTGCCACGAGGCCCGATGGGGCCGAGGGGATTCGCCATGCATCCTCCCACTGACGCGAGCCAGAGGTTCAACGTCAGGGGACGTGCGAGGCTGGTGCCACCGCGAGCGGCCCATGAATGCCGCGCGTGCGGGATGGAGGCGCGCGGCGCCCCTACGCTTTCCGTGGTTCGGATCCAGTCCCGGTCACAGGTGTGTGCTTGCGGCGCACGTAGAGCTGTCGCCTGACCCGGGCCACGACTGCGTCATCCGGGCCGACGACGTCGATCGCGAACCACCGCAGGTATTTCTCGCCACCTGCGGTGTGCGCGCGCAGGTCGTCCAGCACCTCCTCGGTGAGCGTGAACTCTGCCCGTACGCGTCCACGGCCTGGGGCGACGTACTCGATCGACGCGGCCTGGTCCCACACGACGTAGTCGTTCCCCAGATTGCGCAGGACCATGATCATGAGGAACGGGTCCGTCATCGAGTACAGGCTGCCGCCGAAGTGCGTGCCCACGTAGTTGCGGTTGTACCAGCGCAACGGCATCTCGACCCGAAGCCGCCGCCAGTCTGGCGCGATCTCGGTGACTCTCACGCCGGCCCCGAGGTACGGCGGGTAGATGTTGACGAGGTGGCGAAACCAGTGCGGTCCCATGGCCCAAGCTCCTTGTCGGTTAGTCTGCCTCAGCCCTGTTCCGGAATCAGCCGAAACTGGCGCGACACGTGCATGGGCGACCTGTAGTAACCTGCTGGTCTGCGGCGGGGTCGGCCCACAGCGTTCAGGAGAACCGATGGTCAAGCTCGTGCAGTGCATTCGACGGCGTCAGGATCGGACGATCGACGAGTTCCGGGACTTCTGTGAGAGCTACGGCGCCAAGCTCCGCGATGTGGCTCTCACCCTCGGTGCCGTGCAGGTGTCCCTCAGCATCCGGCTCGAGGTGGAACTGAACGAGCAACTGCGTCTCTCTC